>JAJPIE010000073.1 GCA_021324935.1 Acidobacteriota bacterium | reverse complement strand
TGGAGGAACGCTGGTATGCCAACGAAGAGGTACAAGCCGGAACAGATCGTGACGTTGCTGCGGCAGATTGAAGTGGAGATTGCCAACGGGAAGACCACCCCGCAGGCTGGTCCCATGATTACAGGCTCCGCGTCTCCTCAAAAATCCCGCTTGCGCAACCCGCTGCTCTATTCCTCACTCATCCTCGTTTGCGTCGCGCTTTACGTGGTCTATGTACTTCTCTCTCGCTACGAATCCAACCGCCGTTACGAGGAACAGACCAGGCAGCGCCAGAACGAGCAGCGGCACGAAGACGACGTCCGCGCCGTCGAGCAGCTCGGCGGCTCCGAACTTGCCATTTGCGGCTTTTACGCCTCTCCGTCAACCGTCCGCGCCGGCCAGTCCGCGCAACTCTGCTACGACGTGGCCAACGCTAAGACCGTCGCACTCGACCCGCCCGTTGCCTCCGTCTAGCCCTCGCATTCCCGCTGTATCGACGTCTCTCCCAAAATGACTACGAGCTACACACTTTCGGTCTCCGACGCCTCCGGTCACTCGGTTTCCCAAACCATCGAACTCCATGTTCACTGAATCTGTCGAGGCCTGTATAGTGCTAACAATAAAGCACTTACAATCGCCGGAGGCCTGCTTGTCTTCCTTCCCTCTTGTCTGCGCATTTCTTCACCATCTATAATGATGTCGCGGAGTCCGGCCAGGCTGGACTCCGCATCATTTTTCTTTGACGTGGAAAATTATGTCTGACCCTCTCGCAAAAATTAAACGCAAGCTCCAGGAAGAAATTGACGCTCTCGAGCACGAGCTCAACGTCGAGCTTCCCAAGGAAATTGCCGTCGCCCGCGCACACGGCGACCTATCCGAAAACGCCGAGTACAAGTACGCCAAGGAGCGCCAGGGCTACGTCAACGCCAAGATCGGCCATCTCAAAAAGCGCATGGGCGACTTAGGCATGTTGAATCTCACGAATATCCCCCGGGATCGTTCCGGATACGGGTCGCGCATCGTCGTCGTTGACGTCCAAAAGAGCGTCGAGATTGAGTACAAGTTGGTCAGCAGCGAGGAAGCCAACGTCGAGCAAGGCATGATTTCCACCACTTCGCCTATCGGCCGGGCGCTGCTCAATCGCAAGGTTGGCGATGAGGTGCAGGTTCTCACGCCCGCCGGCAAGAAAGAGTTCGAAGTCGTCCGCCTCGTCACCATTCACGACGAGGCCTGATTGTTTCTGCTGCGCTGCATGCAGTGAGGTGTCATGGTTTATTGGGGATCCGGTCCGGCGCTTGGCCTGCTTACGTGCCTCGGCTACTGCTTCTTTGTCCTGGGCTGCTTTTACTCCTGGCGCCATCGCACGGAAATTGCCCTTTGGGTGGAAGACGAATTCTCCGCCTTCCGGCGCAATCTCTCCCGCTTTGAATCCGCCGGCTCCTTTTATTTGCCTCGCGCGGAATCACGCTTGCGCGTCGTTCCCGCGGGAGTATTCAACTCGGTCAGTCGCTTTCCTCGCCGCCGCTTCTCCTTGCCCGTCGTTCTATTGATTCTCGGCCTGCTTCTCTTTACTCTCGATTTTTTCATCTAAGTTCGGATCCGGCGCAACTCTCGCGCCGGCGCAAACTCATGCGCCTCCCCCAGGTGAAAGACGTCCTTCTTGGCGCCGCCGCTTCCTTGTCACGGGGATTCCCAAGCGCAAGGACATCTCAGCCTTCTCCGATGTTCTCACCTGCACTCCGAAATTTCGAAGCGCGAAACTTGCGTCGAGCATGAATGCGCGGTCCCTTCTTCCTGATTACTGATCACTTGAACTTCGTCTACTCCCATCCGATTTGTTATCCTGCTACGATGCGACCTTCACTCATTATTCACGGCGGCGCCTGGGACATTCCGGATGACGCCGTCGATGCCTGCAAAGCAGGCTGTCTTCGCGCGCTCCACGCCGGCTGGAGCGCTCTCAAATCCGGCGGCCATGCACTTGACGCCATTCAAGCCGCCATCATGGTTCTCGAAGATGATCCCGTCTTCGACGCGGGTTATGGCTCGCATCTGACGCTCGACGGCCATGTGGAATGCGACGCCATTGTCATGGAAGCGGCCACGCTTCGCGCCGGTGCCGTCGCGGGCCTGCGTCGCGTGAAGAACCCCATTCGCGCCGCCCGCGCGGTGCTGGAAAAATGTCCACACATGATGCTGATTTCAGAAGGCGCCGAACGCTTCGCCAGCCAGCACGGCGTCCCGCTCTGCGATCCGGAAGAGCTCGTCACCTCCGCCGAGCGCGAAGCCTGGCTCCGATGCAGCAAGGATTCTCACGCCGCCGAGCATCATCGCGGCCACGAGCAGGGGACCGTCGGCGCCGTTGCGGTCGATGAACAGGGCCGCTTGTTTGCGGCCACTTCCACGGGCGGAACCTGCTGCAAGCTTTCTGGCCGTGTCGGGGATTCGCCGTTGATTGGGTCCGGCTGCTATGCCGATGCGGAAACGGGCGGTGTTTCATCCACCGGTTACGGCGAAGCCATCATGCGTGTCGTCATGGCGAAAACAGCCACGGACTTTCTTCGTCCGGCGAGCTCCACGCCCACTCGCGCAGCGCAAGCCGCCATCCAGCTTTTGGCCAATCGGGGCAAAGGCACTGGCGGCCTCATCCTGCTCGACAAAGACGGAAATCCCGGCTTCGCGTTCAACACGCCGCGCATGGCCTACGGCTACGTGAAAGACGGCACGCAGTTCGTGGCCGGTGTCTGAACCAGTTCCACTCTTACCCGCCAGGAGCGACCACTCAAGAATCGCTTCTTGCCGCGCGCTTCGCCGATTCCGACAAGTAATACGGCGCGACCACGGTAAAGATTCTCCGGTTTCCTTTAGCCAGCAACAGCCACTGTAACAATCTGGCCCGTTGGTTATGCAGGAAATACTCGTACCAACGGTCTTCCACAAATTCCGGAATCACCACCACGATCTTTCTCTCCGAATGTTCTTCCGCAAGGCGCAACACATAATCCACAATCGGCAGCACGATAAGCCGGTATGGTGATGGCAGCATCACCAGTTCGGGCGGCTGCCCCCCCGCTTCCCGGTACGGCGCTTCCACATAGCGCTCCCAATCCTCCCGCAGCAGCGCCGCGTGCTCCCCCGGCTCCACATGCACGGCGGTCAAATCCGGGGACAACCGGGCGCCAAACTCCAACCCCTGCTTTGCCACGGCGCTCCAACGATCCATCGGAACAACCACGAGCGGAGGTGTTTCCCGCCCCGGCGGCTCGATGGGCGCTGTCGTTCGCGTTGCCAGGGCCACGCTGTGATAGTGCCCGCGCACCCAGTGAAACAACACCAGCGTCAGGGGAATAAACAGAATCGTCAGCCAGGCACCCTCCACGAATTTCGCCACCAGCACTACGACCACGGTCACACCGGTCACGAAAGCGCCCAGCCCGTTCACCAGCGCTGATCTCACCCAGCGCGGCCCTCGTGCCCTCCACCAGTGTTTCACCATCCCGGCTTGCGAAAGCGTGAACGCGAGAAACGCACCGACCGCATACAAGGGGATCAACCTGTCCGTGACACCTCGGAAAACCACCAGCAAGAATGCGGTCCCAACCGCCAGCGCCACGATCCCTTCCGTGTACACCAGCCTCCGCCCGCGCTGCGCGAATCCATGCGGCAAATAGTTGTTTTGCGAAATCGCCCGGCAAAGCCTCGGAAAATCCGCAAACGCCGTGTTCGCCGAAAGCGAAAGCACCAGCAGGATCGAGCAGATCGCAACGTAGTAGAAGAGACCTTTCCCGAACACCGCGGCAATCAGCATCGAAAGGATGCTCTGGTACCCCGGCTGCCCCGGATCCGTCGCCACGATCCCATAAATCTTCACCAAATACGAAATTCCCGCCAGCAATATCGCCAGGATTCCGATGATCACCGTGAGCGTCATCTGGGCATTTTTTGTGCGCGGCTCGCGAAACGCCTTCACCCCGTTACTTACGGCTTCCACGCCCGTCAACGCCGTGCAGCCGCTCGCGAACACTCTCAGCAGCAACCAGCATGTCACCGCTTGTATTGGTACCGGTGGCGTCGGCAAGGGATTCGCTGGCACCGGGTGTCCCCCAGCCAACACGGCCCGCACCAGCCCGCCAAGAATCGTAACTCCCAAACATCCCACGAAAAGATACGTCGGCAACAGAAACGCCATCCCGGCGTCTTTCACTCCGCGCAGATTCACGATCGTGATCACCAGCAAGATTCCCAGGCACAATCCCAGCGTGTGTGGCAGCAGCTTTGGAACGGCCGATATCAGCGCGCCCACTCCAGCCGAAATTCCCACCGCCGCCGTCAAGATGTAGTCCGCCAGCAGCGCCGAGGCCGCCAGCAAGCCCCAAAACGCACCAAGATTAAGTCGCGCCACCGTGTACGACCCGCCTCCTCCCGGATACGCCTCGATGGTCTGCCGGTAGGAAAAGTACACAATCACCAGCAGCGTGATGATCGCCAGGCTGATCGGCACGATGTACTGCACACCCAGCAGCCCCAGCGGAATCAGCAGGCTCAGCGCCGCTTCCGGTCCGTATGCCGCCGAACTCAGCGCGTCTAATCCAAAGATCGGAATCCCCGCCGCGGGCCCGATCTGCTCTGCGCGCTCCTCTGAAGTTTTTAGAGGCCTTCCGAAAACCAGGTCGATGATTCGCATGGATGGCTAGGCTGCTCTCCACATGTGGCATTCTTGTCGGAGTTGCGAACCTCCATTTCTCCCGAACCGCCGCACCTTGTCAATCGGCTTTTGAGCTCTGCACCTGCACCGATGTCACATCCGCGGCGGAGTTGACCCGCATCCCGACTCTCTCTACCATCTCTTTATGTACTCCAAGGCTCCCGATTTCCCGTGGCGCTTGCCGCTCGGCATCCTGCTTTGTGTTGCGGCTATTTTGAGCTATCCCGGTGGCCTGGCTGCCCAGACCGCGGACGACGTCATCAGCGCTTACCTCAAAGCCCGCGGCGGTCTGGATAAAATCAAAGCCGTGCAAACCGAGCGTGTCACCGCCACGCTCACCCTGCAGCCGGGAACCGATGCCACTCTTATCTACGAACGCAAACGTCCGCTGAAAATGCACATGGAAATCATCACCGGAGGCCGGAGTTTCCTGCGTGTTTATGACGGCAAATCGTCGGGCTGGGTTTACAATCCGTTCACGCCGAATCCCGTGGTGCAGGCCATGAGCGCAAATGAAATTCCGGGTGTGGCGGAGGAAAGCGACCTCGACGGGCCATTTGTCGATTACAAAGCCAAGGGCAACCGGATCGAATACGCGGGCAAGGAAGACGTCGAAGGCGTCTCGGCCAATAAGCTAAAGCTCACCAGCAGGCAGGGCGAAGTCAGCTTCTTCCTCTTCAATCCTTCCACGGGCCTCATTCTCAAATGGGAAGGCACCCGCAAGGTCAAGGACCGAACCACGGGGGAAGATGTCGAGGTTCCCTGGCAGAATTTCTTCCGCGATTTCCGCGAAGTGAACGGCCTCAAGTATCCCTTTGTGGTGGAATCCGGGGCAGTGGACGGCAGCCAGACGCAGAAAATTTCCACCAGCAAGGTCGAAATCAACATTCCCCTCGACGATGCGGAGTTTGCGGAGCCAAAGCCCACTGCGCTTCCCGCCGAGCCTGCCGGCACCAACTAAAGTTCCCGGGGGCCGGACAAACGCATGAAAGTAGCGGACGCCTCGCCTTTGAAAAATCGCCATCGGGGACTTTGCGCCGAATGCCTTCACGCTCGCTATATCGATTCCGCCAAAGGCTCGCAGTTCCTCCTTTGCCAGCTCTCTAAATCCGATCCGTCTTTTCCCAAGTATCCGCGTCTTCCCGTGCTCTTCTGCCCCGGGCATTCGCCCGCCCGGGGCGAAACGTCCCGTTAGCCTTCATTCCGCAAAGGCAGTGATTGTCATCTGACAATATTTATGGTTAGTATACTTGTGCGTGAGAGCCTCTGTCATGCCCCACTCTCTCCACCGGCTGAGTGCCTGCCTCGTCTTCGTTCTTACTGTCTCCGTTCCCTCGTCCGCCAAATCCCTGAAAATTATCTCCACTCCGCCCGGCGCGACCGTCGAACTCGATGACAAGGTCGTCGGCACCACACCATACGAACAGGATTTCCCCTCGAGCTACTTCCAGCGCCCAATGACCGTGTTCCAGAAGCGTCTCGAGCATCCGGTCCATGCGCGTCTCTCTCTGGCAGGTTTCGTTACTCAAGAAATTGTTCTCACGGTCGGTCCGAAGGACTGGCTCGATCTTCATCGCCGAAGCCATGGCCAATATTGGCTCTTCAAATCGGACGAATTTCATCTCGACTTGTCGCCCCTTCCGCCAGGTGCCCACAACGCTTCAATCGTGGTGACATCGCTTTCCTTCCCTCCGTGCCCCCTTCCATTGCCCCCACCCATTCCCTGTGCTAGCATCCCCTCGTTAAGAAGAGCGGACCAGGGATTCTTTCGTTCTTCCTTCGCCCCGCACTCCGGGACCCAGGTTGGGCCGCGCTCTCCTTCAAAACCAATAACTCATCAGGCGCCGGCCCGCGCCTGTTGCCTTCTTTGGCGGACCATCGCCTGGTGACCTCTTTTGGTCACACCATCGCGGAGGTTTGTCATGAAAATCTATCCCACCAAGGACATCCGAAACGTCGGCATTGTAGGCCACGGCGGCACCGGTAAAACGCAACTCGTGTCGTCGTTACTCTATTCTGCCGGAGTTACGCCTCGCTTCGGCAAGGTTGCAGAAGGCACCGCCACCACCGACTGGGACGAGGAAGAAATCGCCCGCAAGATCTCCATTCAGACCGGCATCGCTTCCGCCGAATGGGCCTGCACGCTTTGTGCCGGCAACAACGTGAAAATCAACTTCCTCGATCTTCCCGGCTATTCCACCTTCATCACCGAAACCAAGGCATCGCTGATCGCCGCCGACGCCGCTCTGATCACCGTGGATGCCCATGTCGGCGCACAGGTCACCACCGAAAAAGTCTGGGATTATTGCGCCGAGTACGATATTCCCCGAGCTTTCGTCCTCACCTGGATGGACCGCGAACTCTCCAGCTTCGAACGTTCCCTCGAATCCCTTGTGGAAGTTTTTGGCCGAACCGTTGTCCCCCTCCAGATGCCTATCGGCTCCGAAAAAGGTTTCCGTGGCGTGATCGATCTTGTCTCCATGAAAGCCCACCTTTATACGCCCGATGGCGACGGCAAAGCCACGGTGGACAACATTCCCGATGCGCTGAAGGATGAAGCGGAAGAGGCCCACGAAAAGCTTGTCGAAATGATCGCCGAAGGCGACGACGAAATGATGGAAGAGTTTTTCCGCGAAGGCACGATTCCCATCCACGACTTGATCCCCGCCGTCCGCAAAGCCATCGTCGCCGAAAAAATCGTGCCTGTTCTGATGATTTCTTCCACGCGCAACGTGGGCAACGCCAGTTTGCTTACCTTCATCGCCGACGTTTTCCCGCATCCCGATGAGCACGCTCAGGTCGGCTTCAAGGAACCTGGGGGCAAGGGGGATCGCCTCGACCGCAAATACGACGATGCCCAGCCGCTCTCCGTCTTCGTCTTCAAAACCCTTGCCGATCCCTTCGCCGGCCGCATCAACTATTTCAAAGTCAAAAGCGGCGTCCTGAAGAATGACGCCACGCTACAGAATTTCAATCGCAACATCGCGGAGCGCTTTCAACACATCATGCTCGTTCAAGGGAAGCAGCTCACCGAAGTTCAAGAGCTCCACGCCGGCGACATCGGCGCCATCACCAAGCTGAAAGAAACCGTTACCGGCGATACGCTCGGCGACAAAAGCGCCCCGATCTATTACGCACCCGCCAAGTTGCCCGAACCCTCGATTACTTTCGCCGTCGAGCCCAAAACCCGCGCCGACGAGGACAAAATCGGCGTGGCCATCCACAAAATCATGGAAGAGGATCCAGCACTGCGTTTCTCGCGCGATCCGCAGACCAAGGAATTCCTGCTTGCCGGAAACGGCCAACAGCACATTGAAGTCGTCGTCGCCAAACTGCAGAGGCGCTATAACGTCAACCTGACTCTCAAGCCGCCCAAGGTTCCCTATCGCGAGACCATTCGCGGAAAGGCCGATGCCGAAGGGAAGCACAAGAAGCAGTCCGGCGGGCACGGTCAATTCGGCGTCTGCCGCGTCAAATTCGAGCCCATTGAACGTGGCAAGGGCATCGAATTCGTCGACGACATCTTCGGCGGCTCCATTCCCAAAAATTGGATTCCCTCCGTCGAAAAGGGGATCCGCGACGCCGCCGCCCGTGGCCACCTGGCGGGATTCCCAATGACGGATTTTCGCGCGGTACTCTACGACGGCAAATATCACGACGTGGATTCGTCCGATATCGCCTTCAAAATCGCGGGCTCGCTTGCCTTCAAGGAAGCCATGAAGTCCGCGCGCCCCTCGCTCCTCGAACCTATCATGCACGTCGAGGTATATGCGCCAGACCAATACTCGGGCGATTTGATGGGCGACCTCAGCTCGCGCCGCGGGCGCATCGAAGGCAGCGAATCGCGCGGCCACAACGTTATCGTCAAAGCCATGGTTCCGCTTGCCGAAATGCTTTCTTATGCGACGGACTTGACCTCCATGACCCAGGGCCGCGCCACCTACTCCATGGAGTTCTCACATTACGACTACGTGCCCAACGAACTGGCCGACAAAGTTATCGCTGCTCACAAACCGGCTCATGGCGAAGCTCTCGTCGAAGAAGAAGCCTAGTTTTCACACTTGCTCGTCTGTAGGGCTCGTCCTCTGAGGCGTGTCGCGTTCGCATCCCGGGAGTTGTGGTCCATATGGTAAGGGCCGGGCTTCCCCGGCCCTGCTTCTTATCGGCACATGCACTCGTGCTTGTGCCGAGGTAGACCGTTCAACTCGTTGAATTCCCGGCGCTGTGCTCTTCAATCCTGCGAATGCATGGGTTCGCATAACTTCGCTTCTTGCTACGCCGGCAGCGGCTTGCCCTTCGTCTCATATCCAAACGGTAAGAACAGCATCCCTACTACAAACGCCGCCCCGGTGATCGCCACGGGAGTGCCAATCGTGTGGTAATGCGCAACACCTGCTCCTACCAGAAATGTGAACCCGGCTCCCACAAATCGCCCCACGGAGGTCGCGAAAGCGAACGCACTCCCGCGGCACTCGGTGGGATACTGTTCCGGTAGCCACAGCGTGTACACGGCAAAATTCGCTCCGCCCAATCCTAAAAAGAACAAACACACGAGAAACCACTTCAGTGGGTCAGTTGGTAAATAAAAGGCGTAGCCGAATCCCAGCGCAATCGACGCCATCATGCACGCGAAATATAGACCGAGCGTTGCTCTTCGTCCGAACCTTTCCGCCAGCGGCGGCAGAACTACACATCCGAGAATCGTCGCCACCGAGAGCAACATCGTTGCCAGTGAAATCGTGTGCGCAACCGCCGCCCCCGGAGTATTGTTCCTCCCCAGGATTTCCGTGATCGCCGCCGGCACATACACCGAGCCGGCCCACAAGCCGATGATCGACACCAGTACGTAGATCGAATTCACAATCGTCCGCTTGCAATACTCCGCTGAAAACAGCACGGTCAGTGGCCTGGTAATCGACCAACTCTCCACCTTGCTTGCCGTGTGTTCCCACCGCCGCGATTCGTGTACCCCATATCTGATAAAACTCACCAGCAGTGCCGGCAATCCTCCCAGCGCAAACATCGCGCGCCATCCGTATCGCGAGCCCACTCCAAAATTCGCCAGCGCCGCGAGGAAAAATCCGACGTAGTAGCCCGTATGCATCCAGCCCGCGGCCATTTTGCGGCGGTCCTCCGGCCACTCCTCCGCCACAAACGTCCCTCCCATGGCCCATTCCCCGCCGATTCCCATTCCCGCCAGGAAGCGGAACGCCGCCAATTGCCACACGCTAGTGCTCACGCAACATAAAAAGGTAAACACCGAGTACCACAATATCGTCAGCATCAGCGTCCGCACGCGTCCGTACTTGTCCGCGATCGGACCCCACACAAATGCGCATCCCCACCCCAGCAGGAACAACGCAAACAGCAGGCCGCCGTAATAACCCACGTTGCCAATGTCGTTGTGAATGCCCGATCGCGGCAGCAGGTCCTTCAGCGCCGGCACCAGCACCAGCGCGAAGATGTACGAATCCATCCCGTCGAGCGCCCATCCGCCCCACGCTGCGAAAAATCCGCGCCACTGATTCTTGGTAAGAGGTGTTTTGCTCTGAATCGCTGCCGAAGTGTGCCCGCTCATGAGCCTCCGCCACAGCACACTATCTTTCTCTCGGCATTTGTTCAACTGATCTCTGCGCCCTTTGTAACTTTTTCTTTGCCATTGGCTGTTCGTCTTTAGATCATTCTCGGTAAAAACATTCCCGTTCGCCGGACATGTTCCTCAAAGCCTGGTCCAAATTCCTCCCGCAAGAATCTCTCTTCGCGCCGCGCTTTGAAATAAAAGCTAAACAGTAAAATAGCGAACCCCAGCCACCCGCGAAGATGCCCTTGGATCATTGCCGTGCCGATGAAACCCGTCAGAATCCCGGTGTAGATCGGATGGCGAATCCAGCGATACAACCCTTTCTGCACCAGTTCATGATCCAGCTTCAACGTGACCATCCCGCTCCAGTTCGATCCCAAGCTGAGCCTTGCCCAAATGCTGATTCCTACGCCGACGAACGTGAGCAACACGCCAACCAGCAAGACCCATTGCGCATCCGGCAGCACGCGCGCGCTCAGGATTCTCCAGTTGCCTTCAAACAGCAGCAAGAATGCCGCAAGCACCGGCACAACATGCTGCAGGCGTTCCCAAGGCGTCTCCAATCGTTTGGATGGTTTTCTTCCGAACCATAAAACCAGCCACACGATCAGCAATACGTTCCAGAGCCATGCCGCAATTTCCGTCGCTCTTGCCGGGCTCATCACGTCCCAGTTCATATGGATTCTCCTTTGGTCCGCGGAAGCGCAACTCCCGCTCGCCGACCTGCCAGATGCCATCAAGCCTTTCGCAATCGCCACAGCCTTGCGCGAGGGTTACTTATGCCTCGTTTTCCGCATCTTGCACTGCAAATCCCCGGTCCACTTTCGCTCCGTGGCGACCTGCTTGCTCAGGAATGCCACCACTTCCTTGCCCCAGTCACCAAGATCCATCGCGGCAGCGAGCTTCCGCAGCCTTTCGGAGCGCGCGGCGAGCCAATTCTGCCGAAGCGCCATGATGCGCTCGCGCGCCGCGGGACGCAGGACGCCGAATAGTCCGACGCGCAGGAGAAACGCGTTGCCATCCGCGGCGTCCTTTTCGGTAAACTCCTCGAGCCTGCGAACCAGTTCGTCTTTTCCTTTAGACGTAAGAGTGTAGCGTTCGCGAGTCTGGCCGCGTTCGCCGGGAGTGGTTTTCCGGCTGACCCAGCCGGAAGCGACGAAGCGGCGCAGCAGCGGATAGACGAGGTTGTTGTGCATGTCGGACTGGCCGGTAATCTGGCCGACGCGTTTCTTGAGGGCGTAGCCGTGCGCGGGGCCTTCGAGGAGCGTGGCCAGCAACAATAAGTCATTCATGACTAGGTCAGTATTGTACTAATTAGGCGGCGGGTCAAGCAAAACACTTCGCCGCGGCGCAGGGAGCCAAGCGCGGGGTTCCTCGGGGTTATCGTTTTGGGCGGGAGGAGCCGGCTCGGGGACGACTCGGGACGGGCACCGCGGCCGGGACGGGGAAGAGCTGCGCGGCAGCATCGCGCAGCGCGTCGGCACAGGCGCGGCGCTTGTCTTTCAGGGCGCGCACGGTTTCATCGAAGATTTGCGCCACGCGCTGCTTGAGAGAGTTCATCGTTTCACGCGATGGGGCCGCCTCAGCCGACGGGAACTTCGGCGGGGGATTCCCATTCCTTATCTTCGGGCAACAGCGACTTCACGATATCTTCCAGTTCGTGCGAACTCTTGACGTGCTCCGGATAGTTGTAGGCGGAGAGATCGAACGACAAACCGTACTTGGCGCGGACATCCTGCAAGCCTTCCTGCAGGCGCACGGCGACGCGCTTGGCGTTGAGGGTATCGGTGCCGGGCAAAACGATGCCAAAGAGTCCGTTGGAGAGACGGTAGATCGAATCGGTTGGGCGCAGGCGCTTGGCCATGGCTTTGGCGGCGTCGCTAAAAGCGGCCTGCTCGTCTTTCGCGGGAACTTTGGAGTTGGCGCTGGCTTTCGCTAATACGAGGGACATGGTCTTCTCCATGGTATGGGCGCGGCGGAATTCCATGCTCAGGCGATCCCAGAAATGGTTCTGGTCGGGCATGGTTCGCAACAAATCAGTGCTGGCCTGGAGCTGCAAGGTGATGTTGCGCTCGAGTTCCTGCAAAAGACTCTGCTTGAGCTTGGTGAAGGTGCGCTGGCGGTCGAACAGATAGCCGACGAACAAGAGGGTGAGCGAGCAGAAGCCGAAAAAGGCCACGCGCATCGTCCACTTGTTGCCCTCCGGATGGACGAAGACCAGCGGATACATGAAGCTGGCCAGGCCGCCGGCGAGGACGAGCACAAAGACGGCGGAGAGGATGGTGAGCTGGAGGTTGCGGCGCTCGAGCCGTTCGAGTTCCTGTCGATCGATCGTGGACATGGGCGGCACCTGGTTGCGGCAGCACTCCCGCGGTGCGGGCTCCGTAGCGCTGCCGGAACGTTCTCCCAGATTGGGACTTGGCGATTCGGGGTGCAATAGGAGCGGGGTACCATGGTGATGTAAAAGACAGTGGCGAGGGGAAGCAGTAAAGAGGTAACGAAAAGGCAGGGAGGTGGGGCCTGGAGCGTGGGTCGAAGAGCGAGAGGCGAAAATAGAAATTGGAAAACAAGAAGAATCGGGTGTGCGCACGGATGGGAGCGGGGCCGGGGGTTTTGCTGTGTTGCGGGTGTACCCCGGGGGGGGGGTTCGCGTAAGAGTGGCAGCGAAAGGACTTAGCGGAAGAAAGGGGCGGAAATGGTTGTAAGAGCGGGAAGGAAAAGAGTTGCGGGATGTAACGCGAAACTTACGCGAAGGTTGGCGTTCCGAATCGGGAAAAGCGACGGGAGAACGGAAGGCGGGGGAGCAATTCTCGAAAGAGGAGGGAGATTGGACGGACTGGCGCGCGATTCTCACGGGCAAGG
>JAJPIE010000088.1 GCA_021324935.1 Acidobacteriota bacterium | reverse complement strand
CCGCGCTCGCAGAGCGTCCCGGTCCTCACCGGGAAGGCCGAGGGTTCGAATCCCTTCTCGTCCACCAAATTCACCGGATGCCATTCCGCCTTCCCGGCAAATCCCCATTTCACCGATTCAATAAAAAGCCTCCACCCGCTCCGGATGGCCAGCGTCATCCGGAAAGCCACAGGACCGCCGTAATCCCGCCTGTATATCGGATTGCGTGAGGGTCCAAGCGCTTTCGTGAGCTGATTTACGACCTTCGCGATAGGATCGAACATACACCCGAATTTCGACAGCTCCCGCCCGCCCAAGGCGCTCTTGCGTTGTTCGCCGCTACGCAGTTTCCTTTCCCCGTCCACCCGAGTAAACTATTTCTTGGGTCAGTGAACGCTTCGTAACAGTACACAGTCTGAACGCGAAAATAACCTGTTTGAAACATTTCCGAAACTTGGGTCACGCCACACTGTGGTCAGCCAGAGGTCAACTGTGAAAACGGTAACGAGCGATCCACTCTTAACCGAAACTTCTCTTTTCCGCGTCACACTTGCCCATAAACCCGAGCACCTCTTAGCCTGCCAGCGCCTGCGTTACGATGTTTTCAACCTGGAACTTGGCGAAGGCTTGTCCACCTCCGACCGCGACGCACTCGACATCGATCCCTTCGACAATTTCTGCGACCACCTCATGGTCACCGACCTCGAATCCGGAAAGCTCGTCGGCACCTACCGCCTGCAAACCGGCGAGGTCGCTCGCCGCAATCTCGGTTACTACGGCAATCAGCTTTTCGATTTTTCCGTCTACGAACCTATCCGCCGCGAAGTTCTTGAACTCGGCCGCGCCTGCGTCCACGTGGATTTCCGCAACATCATGGTCCTGCACGCGCTCTGGAAAGGCATCGCCGTCTATTCCACTCGCCATGAATCGCGCTACCTGATCGGCTGCAGCTCCATCTCCTCCCAGGACGAAAACTACGGCCTCGCCATGTACGAATCGCTAAAAGAAAAGTACCTGGTTGAGCCCTCGCTGCGCACCGTGCCGCAGCCCGGCATGGGCTGCCAGGGCAGCGCCGAAGGCATCAAGGCCGAGCGCCCACCGCGTCTGTTCCGTGCCTATCTCGAAATCTCCGGCCGCATCTGCGGTCCACCGGCCATCGACCGCGAATTCAAAACCATCGACTTTCTCACGCTCGTCGATCTGGCCAACCTGCCGGATCGCGTCCGCACCCGCTTCTTCTAACCGGCGGCCAGCTTCAGATGGCCCATCCATGTAAACTAGGCCCATGACTGAAGTCTTCAACCCGCTCGTCTCTCGAACCCTCTCGCAGCTCCCTCATCGCTTGCACCGGAAATCCAGTTGGACCGAGCACACGCCTTTCGCCATGCTCCTTGTCGAACTTCTCCAGCCCCGCACCATCGTCGAACTCGGCACGCAGCACGGCGTCTCCTATTGCAGCTTCTGCCAAGCGGTCGATGAACTGCAGCTCCCCACCCGCTGCCGCGCGGTCGACACCTGGAAGGGCGACGCGCACGCCACGTATTACAAGGAATCCGTCTACACCGAACTCCTCGAGCATCACCGCCGCTACGAATCCTTTTCCCAACTCCTCCGTATGACCTTCGACGAAGCCCTGCCGCAATTCCCTGCTGCCTCCGTTGACCTGCTCCATATCGATGGCCTGCACACTTACGAAGCCGTGAAAAAGGACTACGAAACCTGGCGACCAAAGCTCAGCGAACGCGCCGTCGTCCTTTTCCACGACACCATGGAGACGCAGAACGGCTTCGGCGTCCACCAACTCTGGCGCGAGCTTTCTCCAAATTTTCCGGCGTTTAATTTCGAGCACGGCCACGGCCTGGGCGTCCTCGCCGTGGGTGCTCAGGCGCAACAACCCGTGCTGGACTTCCTCGCCACCGCCAGCGCCAACCCCGCATCCACCCGCGCTCTGTTCGCCGCACTCGGCCGCCGCGTCCAACTCGAAACCGAAAAACAGTGGCTCGCGCGGCAATCCGCCTTCGGCCGCACCCTGGCCGCCCTCAAGTCCAAACCCCACTCCGCCTGAGACATCTTTGGGGTCGGCTTTAGGCCACCCTCTTCACGCTTCTCTCCCGCTTGTCCCTTCTACCTTCGTCCCTGCACCCTCTGCATCTCTGCGATCGAACATCCGTTACTTGGTCTATTGCGAGACAATCCTCTTCGCCATCTCCAGCGCGGCTGCCGAATCGCCCGCGTTCACCAGCTTCGCGCGCACAAAATCCTTGCTCCCGCCACCCTTTCCCGGAAAACTCGCCAGCACCTGTTTCAGCGCCGCCGCCAAATCTCTCCCTGCTTCCGGATGCTGCGCCAACACCACTTGCCCGGACTCCACTAGCACCAGCAGTGCGATCGCTTTCTCGTTCTTCGCGATCTCCGTCGCCAGCGGCTGCAGCAAATCCGCATGCACACCTTGCAACACCGTGGCAATCACGCGCGTCCCATTCGCGCCCGGCGGCGCCATCGCAACCATCTGCGCCGCCCGCGCCTCCGCCAATTGCCCCAACAACGCCCGCACATTTTTGAACTGTACATCCCGCTCTCGCACCAGCTTCGCCACCGTTTCGGGCAGATCCTCAACCGCACAGCCCAGCGATGCAGTAATGATCCGCTGCCGCTCATAATCGGACGTCGCCAGCCGCTCCGCCCGGTGCCCGCAGCCAAACTCCACGCGCCAGTCCTGCCGCACTTTGGTGCACGCGCGCACCAGAATCAATCCGATTTGTCCCGTGGATTTCACGTGTGTCCCGCCACAAGGTTGCAGATCGGCGGACTCGATCTCAATGGCACGCAAGATCCCCTCGCGCTCCACCTCTTTGCGCACGCCAATCCGAGCCAGTTCTTCGCGGGTTCCATAACGCACGTTCACCGGACGATCTTCGAAAATCGCTCGATTGGCGGCCCGCTGCGCGCCCATCAATTCGTCCCGCGAAGGTTCGTGCCCGCGCAGATCGATCGTGCAAATCTCCTCTCCTAAATGAAACGACACCGTCGGCAGCCCAAACCGCTCCTGAAACATGGCCGACAGCAGGTGCTGCCCGGTGTGCTGCTGCATGTGGTCAAACCGCCGCGGCCAATTTACGCAGCCGCTCACCTCCCCGGTCGTCACTTCCCGGTCCACGATGTGCACTACGTCCTCATCATCGTCATGCACATCCAGCACGTTCGCCTCGCCCAGCAGCCCCAAATCGTTCGGCTGCCCTCCCGATGTCGGATAAAACGCCGTCCGGTCCAGCACCACTTCCCAGGCCGCCTGCGTTCCCGCGATTCCCCGCACCGGCTCCGCCGGCAAGCAGCACACCACGCGCGCCTCAAAATTCTGCAAATACGAATCGTCGTAGTACAACCGGTGCGTCGCCATGCCCAAAATCCTACCACACGCGTTTTTGCACTCCATGACGTGGGAGCGCCTGCATCTTGTTTGTTCGGAGCTGACAAGGGCTGACGAGCATGGCCACAGGCGCGAAGAGTCGGTATTGTGCCGCTTCCTACACCTTGCATGTCGCGCCTACGTTAAAATAAAACCATGCCCATTCGTCTCATCGCTCTGGACATTGACGGCACCCTGCTCAATTCCCACTTCTCCGTCTCCGAGCACAACCGCGCCGCGATCGCCGAGGCCACCCGCCGCGGCATCGAGGTCGCCCTGGTCACCGGCCGCCGCTACGACTTCGCCCTCCCCGTCGCCCAGCAGATCGATTCGGCGCTCACCCTGATCGTTAACAACGGCGCGCTGGTACGCACCAAGGAAGGGCAGACCCATCTCCGCCACCTGCTCCCTCGCGAAACCGCCCATCGCGTCCTGCAAGCCACCACCACGTGGCGCTACGGCGCATCCGTCGTCTTCGATCGCCCGAGGGCCAATCAGGTGATGCTAGAAACCATCGACCTCGAGGACGGCATCCGTGGCGCCTACTACAAGCGCAATCTTCCCTTCCTCGGCGAAGCCCGCCCGCTGGAAAGCTGCCTCACCGAAGACCCCATCCAGGTGATGCTTTCCGGCCCGGTGGCGCCCATGCGGGAAGCTGAAACCGCCCTCCGCAGCGTCCAATTTTCCGGGGAGTTCGCCCTGGCCGTGACCGTCTACGAAGCGAAAGACTTTTCCATGCTCGACGTCATCAATCCGCGCATCTCCAAGGGCACCACCCTGGCCGAATGGGCGGGCCAGCGCGGCTACGCCCGCCAGGAAATCCTGGCCATTGGGGACAATCACAACGACGAGGAGATGCTATCCTTTGCGGGAGTCCCAGTGGTGATGGAGAACGCAGTGCCGGAACTCAAAACACGCGGCTGGCACGTGACGCACACCAACGACGACGACGGCGTGGCCGCCGCCATCGAGCGCTTCGCCTTGCGGGAGACGCCCGAGTGCGCCTGAAACTCTCTCGGCTTGCCTCAGCCTGTGCCTTGGCCTGCTTGGCCGCGGCGGCACCCGCGCGCGCCGATTATGTGCTGCTGCGCAACGGCAACCGCCTGAATGTCACCGGCTACGAAATCCTGGGCGATAAATACCGCCTGCATGTGCAAGGCGGCTTCGCCGATGTTCCTTTTGACGAAATCGTGACTATCGAGCCCGAGGAAACTTTCGAGCCCAACCCCGCGCCGCTGACCGAGAAAACTCCCTATCAGAAGCTCATTCTGGCGGCTGCCTCGCGCTATCATCTCGATCCCGATCTCATCCATTCCGTGATCATCATCGAGTCAAACTTCAATCCCAAGGCGGTTTCCCCGAAAGACGCCCGCGGTCTGATGCAGTTGATGCCGCGCACCGCGGAATTGATGGGCGTGAAAGACTCCTTCGATCCCGCGCAGAATATCGAAGGCGGCACGCGCTATCTCCGCGACCTGCTGCTGAAATACAAAAACAATCTCACCCTGGCCCTGGCCGCTTACAACGCCGGACCGCAAACCGTGGACCGCTTCGGCCACACCGTTCCGCCTTATCTGGAGACCATGAAGTACGTCCAGCGCATCGCCAAGACCTACGCCAAGCTCAAAGCCGACGCCTCCGGCCCCGCCAGCGCCCAGCCTTCCTCCACCGCCGGCTCCTGATCCCTGCACTGTGCAGGGCCGGCTTTACGTCGCCTTCTTCCACTCGTACGATCACCAGCCTTGAGCCTCGCTTCATGCCGCTGCTTTTCGGCGCTCCTCTGCGTCCCTGCGTTTAGTCTTGCTTCCTGTTTCAATAAAAAAGCGGCCCCAATCGCTGCGGGCCGCGAAGAAGTACTCTCTTATCTAATCTCTGTTCGCAGATCACCGATATCGGTTGACCGCTATTTTTTCACGGGGAATTCGGCTGTCCAGGCGCCGGTTGATCCGGTGTCCCCTGCTGCCCTTGTCCCGGGCTGGGATTTGCGCTCGGATTACCCGTGCCCATTCCTCCAGGCTGCTGCCCGAATCCGCTGTTCCCGGACGGGCTGCTGAAGATCGAATTGGTGCCGTTCTGAGGCGCTTGCGGCGGAATGCCAATCACGCCGGCGTTCGCTCCTCCATTCACCGGCTCTTTCGACGGATCCCAGACAAATTCAAACTGCCGGTAGTTCTTTGCCTTGTCGTACCAGATGATCGACTTCTGATTCACCTTGCTGCCTACCCCGATGATGTTGCCGCCCACGATATCGGTGGGCACATCCGCGGGCACAATCGCCTGCGGCGTGGACATTTGATCCGTACTGTCCCCGCTCTGCGGATCCGTGCCATTGGTTGTCGTGCCGTTTGCGGCCGTGCCGCTGGCTGCGGAGCCGTTGGCGGCCGCGTTGTTCACGGCGTCCGCCACCCCCGGTGGCACTTGAATTCCCGCCGCCTGCGCGGCCTGCAGCGCCTGCTGTGCCTGCTGCGGATTTGTGATCGACGAATTTCCGAACGCGGAGTTCCCGAACGACGAATTCCCCGCGGTTGCGCCGCCGAAGGATGAATTTCCAAACGAAGAGTTTCCAAACGAGGAATTGCCAAAGGACGAACTCTGCGCCCCGCCGGTCCCCGCCGCTTGCGGCGCTGCTCCGAACAGCGAGCCAAACCCTCCCGCCGATGCGCCGCCCATCCCCGGCGTGCCCGAGCCCAATGACTGCGGCTTCAGGCTCCCGATCAACTGTCCGTTTGGCCCAACGTAAATGAATCTCCACGATCCGTCCGCGTTGTTCATCGGGTCTTTGTACGCCTGGCGCATGAACCGGATGCCTACGTTGTTCTTCACCAGGTCGTCCATCGAGGTGGGAAAGCGCGTGGCGCCGCCGTGCATCTGGTAGTAGCGCACAAACAGGCGGATGCCGCGCACGTACTGCTTCCCGCGCCAGATCATCTCTTCTTCTTTTTCGCGCCGCCCGTTGATCAGAATGTTCGGCGTAACCGTGGCCAGCGCGATCACCACCAGCGCCAGCAGAAACACCACCAGCACCAGGGCATATCCTTCCTGCCCGGCGTGTTTTCCGCGAATCGCGCGCGCTTGGCTCATCATGCCGCCGGCTGTGCAGGCGCCTCCAGAGTCTTCGAGCCTTTCTGTCCCGTGTTGATGTCTTCAAAATCCAGGCGTTCGTTGCCGATGTGCAGAATCTTGATGTGGTTCAGCAGCAGGTCTCCTTCGCTAACAATGTGTACGTCGTCGCCGTTTTCGTCTTTCAAAAATGCCTGCCGCGGTCCGCCCGCCGGCAACATTCCGTATCCGAAAAACACCATCGGCAACTGCGCCGGAGGCGGCGGGGGAGGCGGCATCGGACCTCGATTGAGGAACGGCGCCTTCACCGGCCCCGCCTTCGCTTGTTGCTGCTCCGCGGGCATCGGCCCGATCACAAAAATATTCCGCCCGCTGCTCTTGTATTCCGTCTTTTGCGCCTTCTCGAGGCCGTTCAAGATCACGATGTAGTCCTGCGCGTTGATCGGCGTGTATTGGCCGCTTGCCGTGATCCCCGTGCTCGTTTTCTGCCCCCGGCCGAAGTAGGCGTACCAGACCGCCGCGGCGATCACCACCAGCGCGATCAGCACGATCAGCTCTTTCTGTTGTTTGGTCTGCGCCATCACGCCTTCCGGAAATAGGATCGCACGTGCAACGCTACCCGAACTGTGCCCGGCGCCACCTGCGCTCCAGCAGAACTCTCCGAATTAAGTCCCAGCGAATCCACGATGTACGTGTTCTTCGAACGCTGCAACCGGTTCAGGAACTTCACGATTCCCGCGTAATCGCCGATCAGAGTCGCCTGAATCTCGATCTCGTCCACGTTGCGCCCCGGCACGTCTTTTTGCTCGAACTTCGTGTCCTGCAGTTGCACGTGAGTATCGCGTGAAACTTCGTCGAATTCCTGTGAAATCACGGAGTAGCCTTTGCCCGCGGGCGGCAGCGTGGTTTCAAATTGCTCGAAAAACTTCTCAATCTCCGGCGTGCGCGCCTTGATTTTGTTGGCGCGCTCCACGTCCGCCTTCAGCAGGGCTACCTGGCGTTGCTGCAGCTTCAGCGCCTGCTCCGGGTTTGCGTCCTGCGAGGAGAGCTTGGCATTGTGGTACGCGAGGGCGGCGTCCAGCACAAACAGCAGCGCCAGCCCGGCGGTAATCGCCAACTTTTGCATCTTGATGTCGCCCATGCTCACGTGTTCGCGAACTCCGCCACAAATTCGATCGTCAAAGGGTCGGATCCCGGCCGCGTCTCTGCTTTTTCCGAGAGCAGCACCACGTGTGCGAACGCGGGCGAATCCTCGAAGGCTTTCAGCAGCTTGAGCTTCGCTTCCTGATTCGTTGCGCCGACAATGAAATGTACCGAAACCACGCCCTTGTCCAACTTCGGGTCGATGTGCAGCACGTGCACTCCCGGCGGCAGCATCTTCTCCAAATCCATGAACATCTGCGTCCAGTTGACGCTGCGCGCCTGCAGCACGCCCACGACAAACTTCGCCCGCTCCTGGAACCCCGCCGCCTGCTGCTGTGCGAAATACTTTTCGAGTTCCGCGCGCTGCTTGCTTTCCTCGTTTAATTCCGCCTGAATCTTGCTGCTGCGCGCCCGGAAGCTTTCATCCGCCTTCCGCAGCACATAAAACCGCCAGCCGAAACCGAGGAACAGCAGCAGCCCCAGGGCAGCCAACGCAGCCGACCCGGCAAAAAAGCGCCGGTGGCTGATCAAGGGTTGCGTCGCGAGATTTAAGCGTACATACATGGTTGCGGCGACTTCTCCCTTTCTAATTCCGGTGCATCATCCAGCCGACCAGCCCTTCCAGTTCCCGGTCTGCCAGCGGCCGCACGTCGCTGTGCAGCCTTCCTTCGGAGATCGCCGAATTCAGCAGCGAGCCCACGTCGCACTGAAACTCATCCTGCAGCGGACGCACAAATTCCGGCAATCGCTTGTACAGACCCGCCACGCGCACCGCCTGAATCCCTTCCTGCCAGGTGTCCTGGTAATACGCCGCCATCGGAAACACCTCTTCCAGCAACATCTGCGGCGTGATTTGCGCCGCCGTCGCCGGAAGTTCCGTGCAGCGGTATCCGGCAAGCACGCCCTCCCGCACAATCGCCGTGGTCAGCGACGTTCCCGAAAGACGCGCCAGCAGCGTCGGCCGCCGCTCTTCCAGCAGCGAAATCGCCGCGAGCGTCGAACTCAGCACCACGCCCGGCCGTACGCCGGCGGGTTCCAGCAGTGCCTCATATTCTTTTATGATGCGCAGGCGCGCGATCGCGGTCACCACGTCCACGCCTTCGCCGCGCGATGGCTGCCGCATGTAGGAAAGCAGTGTCTCGTCCACCTCGAATGGCACGCTCTTCTTCAACTTCCAGCGCAGCATGGGAATCGCTTCTTCCGCCGAGCGCGGGAAATCGTCGAAGTGCTGCACGAACACGCGAATCACTGGATCGGGCACCAACAGCGCCGCGTCCTCGTCCTTGAACTTCAGGGTGCGCGCCAGATCGGTCACCGCGGATTTCACCGCCGCTGGATTCACCAGGTTGGTCTCAATCGCGGAAGGCACAACCGCACCCCCCGGCAACGCTACCACGGCAAATCCTTCCACCGAACCCGTCCGCGTGAAACGCGCCGCCGAAACGCGCTCCGGCGCAACCTCGATCACCAATCCCGGATGGGGCGTCGCATCCAGCCACCGCATCAGCCGCCGGACGGCATCCATCTGGTAGACCCCGGATTGATAATTTCCCAAGCTACTCAACGAAGGTCACCTTGTTGATTTCCCGCAGCGTGGTCAGCCCGCTCTTTACCTTCATTACACCGCTTTCGCGCAGCGTTGTCATGCCTTCCTCGATCGCCCGCCGCTTGATCTCCGATGTCGGCCGGCGACCCACTATCATTTCGCGAATGTGGTCGCTCAGGTCCAGCAATTCGCAGATCGCGGTTCGCCCGTGATATCCGGTCCCCGAACACTCCAGGCAGCCTGCCCCTTCCATGAACACGAACTCGGACGCGCCGGCAGGATCAATTCCCGAATCCCGCAACTCCTCTGCCGTATATTTTCTGGGCCGCTTGCAATTGTTGCAAATCAGGCGCACCAGGCGTTGCGCCAGGATGCAGTTCAGCGCGGAAACGAAGTTATAGGGCTCCACGCCCATGTTGATGAAGCGCCCGATGACGTCGGTCACGTTGTTGGCGTGAACCGTCGTGAACACCAGGTGGCCGGTCAGCGCGGACTGGATGGCAATCTGCGCGGTTTCCTGGTCGCGGATTTCACCGACCATGATCTTGTCCGGGTCGTGCCGCAAGATGGAGCGCAACCCCCGCGCGAACGTCAAACCCTTTTTTTCATTTACGGGAATCTGCGTGATGCCCTTTAACTGGTATTCGACGGGGTCCTCGATGGTCACGATCTTATCTTCATCCGTCTTGATCTCGTTGATGGCCGCGTAAAGCGTGGTGGTTTTCCCGGACCCGGTCGGGCCGGTCACCAGCACCATGCCGTATGGCTCCCGGATGTACCGCCGGAACCGTTTCGTCTCTTCCGGCGAATACCCCACGACGTCCAGACTCAGTTTCTGGAATTTTTCGGACAGCGTTTCTTTGTCGAGCACGCGGAGGACAGCGTCTTCGCCATAGTTCGCCGGCATGATCGAAACGCGCAGGTCGATGTATCGCCCTTTGTGCTTCACGCGGAAACGCCCGTCCTGCGGCACGCGCCGCTCAGCGATGTCCAGATCGCTCAGCACCTTGATGCGCGAAAGCACCGTCGAGTGCCACTCCTTCGCGATCGGCTGCATCGCGTGCTGCAGCACGCCGTCAATCCGGTATTTCACCGCCACTTCGGTGTCCCGGGCCTCGATGTGAATATCGCTAGCGCGCCGCTCCAGCGCCGTGAAGATAATCGTCTCCACCAGGCGCACCACCGGGCTGACCGTCGTGTCGCGCGTCAGGCGGTCGCCGGAAATCGTCTCTTCGCCCTCTTCATCCTCTTTCGAAACTTGCAGGGTGAATGCTTCGGTCGCTTGCTCCAGCACGCGTTGCGACTGCTCGGTGCGCTTCAGCAGGTCGCTGATCTGCCGCGCCGTGGCCACCTTGTAGGCCAGCTTTTTCCCCAGCAGCAGCGGCAGTTCGTCGCTCAGGATCACCATGCCGGGATCCGCCACGGCAATCACCAGCGTGTTGTTGTTGGCCACCAGCGGCACGAAGTTGTAGCGGAACATCAGGTCCGCGGGAATGGTACGGAACAAATCCGGGTCGATGCGTTGTTCGGAAAGATCGATAAACCCGCAGCGGTAGCGCTCCGCCAGTTTGCGCGCGGCTTCGCGTTCCTGCACGGCATCCGGCGGGCCTCCGCCGGGCAGGTTCGGTTCTTGTAAATTGGAATCCGGCGTCGCCATATTCCCTTTCTTGCCTCAGCTCGCTGCGTTGTTTCCGTTCACCGAAAACGAGAAGATCGGCAGATAGAGCGAGATCAGGATAAAGGCTACCAGCAGGCCCATGAATATAAGAATAACTGGCTCGATCAGGGAGACCAGGGCTCCCAGGCGCAGGCTGACCTCTTCCTCGTAGAATTCCGCGACGCTGTTCAGCATGGGAGCGAGCGCGCCGCTCGATTCGCCCACTTCGATCATGTCCAGCGCCAGTTCCGGCATGATGTTTCCCGTTGCCAGCGCGCTGTGCAGCGATTCCCCTTCGCGCACCATCTGCGTCGCGCTTGTCACCGAGCCGCGCACCAGCTTGCTGGTGATGGACTCCGAGGCCGTTTGGAGCGCCGCCACCAGTGGCGTGCCGCCGGTCAGCAGCGTTGCCAGCGTGCGGCAGAACTGTGACGACTGGAATTTCAGCAGCGTGTCTCCCAGCACCGGCACACGAAACAATATGCGGTCAAACGCCACGCCGCCCTCTTCGCTGCGCGACCAGAAAAACACGCCTGCCACCCCCAGCAAAAACACTGCAATCGCGCCCAAAATATAGTTGCGGTAATCCACCGTGACCGTCAGCAAAAATTGCGTCGGTCCCGGCAGCGGCACGCCCAGATCCCGGTAAAGCGTCGCGAACTTCGGCACCACCCCCGTCACCAGGTAGCTCACGATGCACGCGGCTACAATCACCAGCAGCGCCGGATACACCAGCGACGCCACAATCTTCTTTTTTACCCCCGTGCTGACTTTCTGATACGCGATGTAATAGTCCAGCACGCCGGACAGGTTTCCGCTCTTTTCGCCGGCAAGAATCGCCGTCGAATACACTTTCGAAAAGACTCCCGCCTCCTCCACGGCCTCGGAAAGCGATTTCCCCTCCCGCACCCGGTCGCGAATCTGCGAAAGAATGGGCCGGAGCTTGGGCGCCGTGGCCCGCGTGGCCAGCAAGTCCAGCGCTTTCAGGATCGGCAAACCAGCTTTAATCAAGGTATTGAACTGCTGGTTGAGAATCAGGAAGTCGTTGCCGCCGATTTTCCGCTCTTTGCGGACTCCCAGCATCCCGCTCACCAGGCTGTTCCGGGCTTCCACGGAATAAATGTAGAAACCGCGATCGGTCAGCTTCTGGCGGGCTTCATCCAGACTTGCAGCCGCCTCCACGTGCGAGAAAACTCGCCCGTTGGCGTCGGCTACGCGGCAGACAAACTCCCCCATAGGTCCTTAGTTTACCTCATACGGAGAGTACCCCAAAAAGAGTCCGGCGAGGGTGGGTATTGCGAGTCAACTACAAGCGACCCTTGGGGATAGCTCGATTTTCCTACACCTTTACTGACGCATCCCAGGGGCCTCGGGTAGCACCCCATTGACGATCACTGCGGTGGGCGGGGGTTCAAAAGTAAACATCGTCTTGGGTAGCGCCGGGTTCCACTGCCAGTTTTTGAACTCGAATTCAATCTGCATCCCCGCTCCCTGCGGCACCACTATCCCCGCCAGATCATTCTGCGGCGTCACCTCAAGCAGCACCGTTTGCTGCCGTTCGCCGCGCTCATTCCCTGCTCCCCACAGCGTGCAACGATAGAGCGCGTTCCCTGCTCCCTCCGGCTTCGCGTCTTGTGCCGGCTCCACGTTCGAGCACAGCCGCGACAACTTCATCCCCGTCGTCAGAAAGGCGATGGGCGTTCGCCAGTCTTCGCTCTTTTTCGCCGGCATGCGCGTGGCCGTGTGATCCGCCGGCGCGTAAAACCACACGTATTTCCCGTCCACCAGAAACAGGCTTTTCTCCGGCTGCTCGTATTCCCAGCGCATCTTCCCCGGCCTCAAAAAATAAGCCGTTCCCGCCTCCACGCGCACCTGTTTCCCGTTCTCCGAATACCGCTCCAGAAACGTCGCCTGCAGCGTTGCCGCCTTCTGGTAGCGAGCCTCCAGCGCCGCAAGTTTCGGGGGAATTCCTTCCGTGGCGCGATTCACAACCGGCAATACCGCAGCCGCGCCGCACAGAGCCAGCGTGGCCGCCAGGAAACCGCTCCAAAATCTGCCTCGCATGCAAAAAGTATAGCAAGCCCTCTCTGTTGCCGAGCAAAGCAAACCCGCCCTCACAAGCCATAGGCCGCGGCCGCATTGTTTCCTACACTTTGAACTATGCCTATGGCTTCGCCGCTTGCCGCCTCGCCCGCTGGTTCCCCGGTCTCTAACCCGCACGGCGCCGGCAAGTTTCAAAGCGCTCTCGTGAGCGTGCTTTTTCTTCTGGCCATCGGCGTCTACGCCAACTCGCTTTTCGGCGGCTTCGTTTACGAC
The DNA here is from genome assembly GCA_021324935.1 of Acidobacteriota bacterium. Taxonomy (GTDB): domain Bacteria; phylum Acidobacteriota; class Terriglobia; order Acidiferrales; family UBA7541; genus Acidiferrum. Next base: position 3,051 of record JAJPIE010000088.1, on the reverse strand, counting down.
GACAAAACGCAGATCCTCGAAAATCCCTACATCCAAAGCTGGCACTACTTGCCGGAAATTTTCCGAGGCAACGTCTGGTCGTTCCTCGGCCCAGCCCGCGCCTCCAATTACTACCGGCCCTTTCTCAGCCTGACCTACCTCGTCCTCTGGCAGGCCTTTGGCGACCTGCCCATTGGCTACCATCTTCTGAATATCCTGCTGAATGCTTTAGTCGTTGTTTCCGTGTATTTGGCGGGCCTGAGTCTTCTGAAGAATCGTTTCGCCGCTGCTGCCGCGGCGCTGCTGTTCTGTTTTCATCCGGTCCACGTGCAGCCGGTCAGTTGGATTGACGGCGTCGCGGACGTGCAGATCACTCTGCTTTTGCTTCTGGCATTCAGCATCTACATCGCCGATGCTCCGCTGAATTGGCGGCGCCAGGCGCTCATCGGCTTGTGCTTCGCCTCTGCTCTTCTGATCAAAGAGCCCGCCATCACCTTTGTGGCGCTCCTGCCCCTCTACGACTTCTTGGTGGCCGGAAAGTTTCCCCTAGCTGGCATCCCGGCGTTTCTCCGCAAATTGCTCCCAACCATTCTCATCACCGTGGCGTATATCGCCGGAAGAATTGTCTTGCTGGGCCAATTTGCTCCCGTGCTGCAGCATCCCCAGCTTTCCTGGAGCGAGTCGATCGATTCCGCTTTCGCCCTCATCGGGCAGTACGCGCAGCTTCTGGTCTTCTCCAGGCATCTCTCCGCGTTTCACACCTTTCACAAAGCGTCTTCGCTGTGGCAGGCTGCTCCCCTGTTGGGCTTCGCTGTGTTCGCCTGTTACATCCTCTGCTTCCTGCTTCTGCGTAAACGCTTCCCGCAAGCGGCTTTCTCCCTGGCATGGATCGGCGTCACGCTGCTTCCCGTCCTGAATGCACGCTGGATGGCCGCCAATGTTTTGAACGAGCGGTATCTCTACCTCCCTTCCGTGGGTTTCGTGTGGTTCATGGGCTGGGCGTTAAGCCGAGTCTGGGACGCGGCGACAAGCTCTCCGCGCTGGCGGCCGCTGGCCAAGCCTGCGTTCGCCGCCGCCGGGATTGCCTTGATGCTGTGGGGGGGCGCCACCATCTGGGCGCGCAGCGCGGACTGGCGCGACGACTACACGCTCTACTCCGCCGCGATCAAATTCAATCCGGACGCTTGGGATGCGCGCATGAATCTCGGCGCCATCTACCTCGAGCGCGGAAATCTTTCCGCCGCCGAACGCGAGTTGCGCATCGCCCGTCGGCTAAATCCAGACGCCTACTATGTTCGCAATGCCCTTGGTTGCGTTTTCCTTGAGGAGGGAAATCTCGACGCTGCCGAAAGCGAATTTCGCGAAGGCCTGGCCATCCAGAACGCCTGGCCCGATCTGCACTATAACTATGGCCGCCTGTTGATGCGCCGCGGCGAACAAGTCCAAGCCCTCGAAGAGTTCCGCCGGGGCGTGGCCGCCGCTCCCTTGAATGCCCGCGCCCATTTTTATTATGCGCAGGCTCTTGCCGCCTCCGGCCAAGATTTGCAAGCCGAATCGGAATTTCGCGCCGCTCTTTCTCTTTCGGAAAGTTCAGCGGCCGAGCACGGCCTGGTCGACCTGCTTCTGAAACACGGCGGCAATTCCGAAGCCGAGCAATGGCTCCGCAAAATGGCCGCAAGCGATCCTTATGACGCCAAATCGCACCTGCAGCTTGCGCGTTTGTTGGAAGCAGCCGGAAAGAACGCCGACGCAAGGAAGGAATATCAGGCGGTGCTGGTTTCCGACCCGCGCAATCAAGAAGCGAATGACGCCGCCCGGCGCCTCGCGAATTCCCCGAACTAATTCGCGCTTTAAGGGAATCCAGCGCGGTGTACTGGCCGACTGGACAACAAGTGTATCGCCGGGCTTCCATCAATCCCAGTTGCCCTAATTTGACAACAATTGTCTTCCGTCGGACAAAAATTGGCTGCGGCGCTTCGTCTTAAAACTCAAGCCGGGCACGCCTGAAACCGCCGCTTATTGCAGCGGAGAACTGCCCGAGTTCGGTGCCGATCCATCCGGCGTGAAGCGCACAATGTTGGTCTGATCGCTGTAGAATGCTCGCTGCCCGGTAACGTGGGCAACCATGGGCATGGCGACCACCGTAAACGCGGCAACGACTCCGCCCGGGCCGGCCGGCGCTGGCGTGTAGGTGAACGTGTAGCCCGCCTTGGTGGAAGGATCCGCGCCTCCCAGAACGTTATCCAGAATGCCTTGGCCGCTAGCGCAGAGCGCGCCCGTATTGAGTTCGTTCAACGAAGCCGAATACCCGATATTCGGGCACATCGCGGCGTACGTCGTCTCTCCCGTATCGATCGTCCGTAGCGATTCCGCCGCCGACGCTTCATTCGCGGCCATCTTCGATTTCAGAAGATTGGGAATGGCGATCGCGGCAATAATCAGAATGATCGCCACGACGATCAGCAATTCGATCAAGCTAAAACCCTTTTGACCCTGTGTCGAGCGCATACCGTCGCCTCCATGGCGCACGCCTCTGGCACCTGTCCCGAGGGATGCTTCTTTCACCTTGACTAAGGAGCAAGTAAGATGCCATATCTTAGCCCCACTTGCACATTTTTGCCGTCAAGAAAAATAAAAAAGGGGAGGCCCGCAGGCCTCCCCTTTCCTTTACCGCTAATTCTTTTACTGCAGAGCCGAGTCGGTAACCGTCGCGGCCGCAGTCTGGTTGTAGCGAATCACACCGGACTGGTCCGTGAAAAAGTGCCGCTGGCCGGTCGTGCCCTGGTTCAAGGGATCGGCGTTGATCGTGTAGGTGTTGACCACGCCGCTCACCGCCGCGCCAGGCGTGTAGGTGAACTGATAGCCGCTCTTGACCGGAGCCGCAACGCCAAGGACGTTATCCAGGATGCCGGCTGCCGTGCAGTCGCCAGCGCCGGGACCCAGGTTCGTCAGCGCAGCCGCGTACCCGAGGTTCGGGCACTGCGCCGCGTAGGTCACAAGACCCGTGTTGATCGTGCGCAAAGAACCCACTGCCGAAGATTCGTTCGCCGCCATCTTCGACTTCAGCAAGTT
>JAJPIE010000009.1 GCA_021324935.1 Acidobacteriota bacterium | reverse complement strand
CTAGGAATGAGCAGCCCGATTGCCAAATTGAGTTTTTGGGGTGTCCGCGGCTCGACTCCGACCGTCGATCCTGCCACCTGGCGCTATGGCGGAAACACACCTTGCCTTGAGTTGATCGCTCCGGACGGCACGAAATTCATTCTGGATTGCGGCACAGGATTGCGCGTCCTGGGAAGCCGCTGGACCGACGCCGGTTCCGGCCCATCGCCCACGACGCACATTTTCGTAACCCATTATCACTGGGATCATATTCAGGGCTTGCCGTTTTTCTCTCCCCTTTACGACGAAAAGAATCATTTCCAGTTTTACAGTTTCCGTTCGAAATTCCTAGGCCGGGACTCACTGCGCCAAGTCTTCGAAGCGCAAATGGCCCTGCCCTATTTTCCGGTGGATATATCCGCGATGACTGCCCATCGCAAATTCCGAGAAGTGGACGGCGGGGAGTCCTTCAAAATTGGCGAAAACCGGGTCACCGCCCGCTGGCTGAACCACCCGCAAGGCTGCTTGGGATTCCGCATCGAAACCCCGGCCGGTACGGTGGTCTACGCCACAGACAACGAGCCGGGCGTCCCGGACCTCGACAGGAATCTTCGCGATTTGGCTGAAGGCGCGGACATCTTTATTAACGACGCGCAATATTCCCCCGCGCAGCTTGCCACGGACCGCAAAAGCTGGGGCCATTCTTCGTGGAGCGAAGGAGTGAAAGTCGCTCGCGAAACGAATGTAAAAACGCTCGTCTTGTTTCACCATGATCCGGATTCCACGGACCGTGTTGTGGATCAGCTCCTGCGCCAGGCGCGCGAGCAATTCGATTCTGTATTCGCCGCCAGCGAAGGCATGGTGATTACATTAGGCGCCGCCAGCGAGCCCGTGCAGGCACACATGCCGGGATCTCGCACTGCCCTTCGCCGCGAGGCGCAGTTCCAGGCTTGCGTGACCGGCGTCACTCCCGATGGCCAGAAATTCGAAGAGGATACCGTGGTGCGTGACCTTTCGATCCAGGGCGCTCTGATCGTCCTCAGGCACAGCCCGCGCATGCAGTCGGAGGTCCAGGTGGTCATGCAAGCGCCATCTGCGGATGGCCTGCAGGAGATGATCTTGCGCGGGTATGTCGTGCGGATCGAGGAAGGCGCGGAGAAGGGTACGACAGCGGTCGGAGTGGTTTTTACGGACTGATCCGTTCCTGCAGAGGAAGACTTTCAGCCAGCAGTTCTTTTTTCAACTTCACCTCAGCTTGGCGATCTTCTGATCCAGGTGTTCCAGGGCAGCTTCGAGAGACTTGCGGTGATTCGGGTGCGTGGCGTTCTGCAGATCGTTCACGATGCGGGTGCGCGAGAGTTGCAAATCTTTCTTTTCCTGCTCTCGACGCATATCCTCCGGCGATTTCTGTCCCTTTGCTGACGCTGCGCTCATCGTTTTTTTCGCTTCCACCTGTGATTCAACATCTTTGCTTTCCCATCCGCGTGCCATTTGCCTATTTTCGCACATCCTGCAATGGGCATGCGACTTTGCACCGTCCGCGAATTGACGCCTCTACGCGCCCGCCGCCCGGTGCTTGGAAGCCACGCTGGCGGGGGAAGGATTTGCGGCGAGGATCGATTCCTCCGCCAGGCGCGCGAATCTCTCCGCAAAAACACCGTGATAGGTAAATTCCGCCTTGTTATCTCCCCAGCGTACCTGGAGCACCCATCCGCTTTTCCCCGGCTCCAGCCGCAACCGGCTGATCTCTCCCACGGGAACCACAACCAGTGGGTGAAAATCGCTGTCGAGCGCCCAAACGTGCTCCGGAGAGATGAACAGTCGCGCCTGTGTGGCCGGCGCATTTCCGGGCTGGTACTCCCCGCCGCTGACCACCGTTTGCGCGCCAAGTTCCCGCGCTTTGCGATCTGTGCTCGATTCCAGTTCCGCTGGGGGCAGCAGCACCGCGACCACAAACAGCCCCAGGCCGAATATGGCTGTGATCCATCCGTTCCAAAGCCCAAGCGGTAGGATCACCAGCGCTGCTCCGAAGCAACCCAGTGCCACGCGAAACAGCGTCCACGAGCCCTCGTTCCGGTGAAGCTGCAATAATTTTGGGAAGCGCTGCATGGCGAGAAATAGCACCGCTCCCACGAATCCGCGGAGCCTGGGGAGGAATTTTGTATGTTCGCGGGTAATGGCTGTAGGCGTCGTGCTCATGACTTGGGCTGCTGGCTATTTTACATCAGGCGCAAGCCCTTGTATCTCTCTCATTCTGGCAAATGCCCGCCGGACATGGGGAACGGTAATCGACCCACCCACCACCAGGGCGACGTTCAGGGCGTCAATTACCTCGCTGCGTTTCCAGCCCACCTCTCCGCATCGAACCAGGTGATAGGTGATACAGTCGTCGCAGCGCAGGACGGTGGAAGCCACCAACCCTAAAAGCTCCTTGGTCCGCGTGTCCAAATCTCCGGGTTCATATGCCTGGTGGTCCAGGGCGAAGAAACGCTTCATTCCCAAGTGGGCACAGTTCAAGATCTCCTCGTTCAAGTCTTCGCGAAACTTCTGGAAATCCTTGATTTCATTCGACATGCTTCCTCCGCTCAATTGGAAATTTCCATCGCAACCCCTTTGCGGCCGATCACGAAACCCGGCCGAGATCCCGTGGCTTTGCCACTGTCCCAAACCAGAGTTCCATTCACGAACACCTTTTCGATTCCGGTGGACAACGCAGTCGGGTTGGCAAAGGTGGAGCGATCGAGCACTGTCTCCGGGTTGAGCAGTACTAGATCTGCGAAGTTGCCCTCTTTGATGACTCCGCGGGTTTTCCAGCCCAGTCGTTGGGCGGGAAGCGAGGTCATCTTCCGGATCGCTTCGGCCAGCGTCAGCCAGTGTTTTTCGCGCACGTAAACCCCCAGCACGCGCGGAAAGGTCCCAGCACCTCGTGGGTGCTGCGAACCTACTCCGCCATCGCTCGCCACCATTACCCATGGCTGCTGGTAAAACGCCTTGATGTCGCTCTCGATCATCGATTGGCCGATGATCAAGGTTTCGGTGTGCGCGGCGTCGCCCTCGCGGATCAGGCGGATGTACATTTCCACATCGGAAATTTTGTTCGTCCTCGCCAGATCAGCGATGGTGCGGCCAACATAAGAAGGATTCGGAGAAAACTGGGTGATGGTGATGTGTGAGCCGCCTCCATAGCTCGCGAGTGCCGTTGCGACGCTTTTGGGGTCCTCGTACCGCTTGTCCGGCACCACCACTTTCAAATTGGAGTGCCAGGCGTCATATGGATAGCAATCCGCCATAAAGTCCACACCGCGCTTCCGGGCGGCTTCGATGATTTTGATGTAATCGGCCGCTTTCCCTTGCACGTTGACCGTGCCGAGCTTGATGTGCGAATGCTCGACTGGAATGTGGGCCCGCTCACCAATCGAAATTTCTTCATCGAGCGCTTCGAACGATTTATCTGCCTCGTCGCGGATATGCGTCATGTAAATCCCGCCACTTTGCGCGGCGATCTTGGCCAGCGCGACAACTTCATCTGTGGTGGCGTAACTTCCCACCTCGTACTCGAGCCCGCTCGAAAGTCCCAGCGCGCTTTGGTTCATCGCCTGGCCCATGAGCTGTTCCATCAGCCGGATTTCCGGTGCCGTGGAAGAGCGCTTGAAATCGTTTCCCAGAATCTGCTGCCGGATGGTGGCGTGTCCCGCGAAGACGCCGACGTTCACCGCCGCCGGATTGGCTTCCATCATCCGCACCCAGCCGATCAGCGGCCAGGGAGAGTCCCCGTCTGCTCCCACGATCAACGTTGTAATTCCCTGCGAGACTTGTGTTTCCGCGGCGAGATCCTTCGGCAACGTGTCTTCGGAGTGGTTGTGAATGTCGATGAATCCCGGAGCAAGAACCAGGCCCTTCGCGTCAATCGTGGGTTCGCCGGCTTTGGGCTGCAGCTCCCCGATCCCCACAATGTGGCCCAGCGCGATGCGCACGTTTCCCTTAAACAGCGGCGCACCTGTGCCGTCGGCGATCTGTGCGTTCGTGATCAGCAGCGATTGCGGTTTTTTCTGGGAGAAAGCGGGCGCCAGGACAAAAGCCAAAGCTGCGAGGATTCCGGAGCACAGGAAAAATTGAAAACGCTTCATAGGTCCGAGAAAGCTCCCTGGATAAGGGCATACTCCTGCCCTTCGTCCGTTTCGACCGGGAAACAACTTAGCATGAAATTCTGCGGTTGCTAGAAGAGAGCGAGATTCAGCGCTCTTTCTGCCAATTCCGTGGCGCCGGGTTTCCCGGCGAGGACGAGGTTTGCCCATTCCACGCCCGCCTGAGAAATGCGCACCGCCTCGCTGGTCAAAGACTCGGGTCCTCCGGAATCGGAGTTGCCGAAAAAGATGCGCTCCATCGGCTTTGACGCGATCATCCGGTTCTGCGTATACTGCCCGGGAACCGCCATGAACATCGGATGGCCCCGGCGGTAAATGCGAACCTCCACGGGATCCACGTTAAACTCCGGCAGTAGACCCTGAAAATCCTTCAGCACTTTTCCTGCCAGCGTTTTGCAGTCGTCCTCGTTCAGCAAAAGGGCGCGTTGGGATTCGTGCAGCGGCGTGTAAAACGTCAGGATGTTGTACTTTGGCTTGTAGCCTGGGTTGTTGCGGATCGTCCAGTCGGCGACGATGAAATCGGTGAACGTTTTGCCGGGGCACCAGTTGTCGTAGCCCTTCCGGTAGACCGGCTTGTCAAAAATAATGTTGACGATCGGATAGGGCGCGTAGCGCATCTTGCGCATCGCCCTTTTTTGCTCGTTGGGCAAGCCGGCGACGAGCCTCGAGGTGATGTTTTTCGCCGTGCACATCAGCACGGCCTTGGCCGCCACCGTGGTGATTTTGTCGCCCTGCGCGTAAGTAACGTGCACTTCGTCCTTGTCTGGCACCACGGCCACCACCGTCGCGTCGCCCAGCATCCGTTCGCCATAGTGCGGCTTCAGCGCCTCCACCAGCTTGTGCGTGATGCAGCCGAGGCCGCCGGGAAGAATCACGCGCTTGTCGTCTTCGCCCATGAGGAGATATTGCGTGTCGGCGATGCCAATCAGTGCGGAAGTGTCTTCCGAAAACGCGCCCCAGTTGGAAGGGCCGTAAGCATCCCACAGCTTGGTAACCTCCGGCGCATAGGGCGCGAGATATTTCGTGAAACTTTCGGTGTCGAGCTGCGCGGCATTCTTCTTGAAGTCGATCTTCATCATGTCGTCGCGAAACTTCTTGAAGCTCGCGATGACATCCTTGGAATAAGGAAGCTCGTTGATACCCGTGCGCCAGATGTCCGGCGCGTAACGGCCGTTGTCGATGATGGGATCCGGCATATTCACCAATGGCAGGTCAAGTCCGATCTCCTTCGCAAGCTGATCGCCGGCGTCGCCGCGATACCCGTAGGCGGATCCGGTTCCGAATATCTGCCCCTCGTACTCTTCCTGGTAAGCGTTGCCTCCAAAGTGGTCCTCTTTTTCGAGCAACAGCCAGTCCTTGCCCTTCAAAAAATAAGCCGCGGACAAGCCGGCTACGCCTCCGCCGACGATCACCACATCGGCCTTCTTTGTGGCGTCAGGCCGCGGGAATGAATGTCCGTCGCGGACCTGGTGGCACACCGAAAAATGTTCCCCCTCCACCAGAGGTCCCCCTCCCGTCGGCTCCGCCAACAACGCGTGGTTGATCGGGCATCCCGACGCAATCGAACCAACGACAACATACTTAATAAAATCCCGGCGGTTGTGAGACATGGATGAAACCTCCTATGGGCGTTCGAGAAGCTCTTGTGCTTCCTTGCCCATCGATCGAGCGCGAATCTGGTACCAGATCAAAATCAGAATCACCGAAACGCCAAAGATCAGGGTGGAGACCGCGTTTATTTCCGGAGTGATGCCGCGTCGTAAACGCGCCCAGATTTCCAGCGGCAACGTGTTGTCACGGCCGATCAGAAAAAACGTCACGGCAATCTCGTCCATCGACAGCGTGAAGATCAGCAGCCCCGCGGCAATCAGCGAAAGCTTCAGGTTTGGCAGCGTCACGCGCCAGAAGGATTGCCAGGGCGTGGCGCCCAGGTCGAGCGATGCCTCTTCCTGCGAGCGATCCATTTTCTGCAAACCGGCGAAGAGTTCCGTGGTAGCCACGGAGATTAAAGCCGTACCATGCCCCAGAAATACCGTCAGCAGGCTGAGCTGCAATCCCTCGTAAACCGCGAACATCAGCAACGAAAGTCCGGTGATGATTCCCGGCAGAATCAATGGAAGCAGCACAAGCCGCCGAAAGATGGATTTGCCAGGGAACGTCGCGCGGTCCAGCGCCAGCGCGGCCAGCAACCCGAGCGTCAGCGAAAGCACGACGGCGCCTGCCGCTACCATCAAGCTGTTCGCCACCGAATCCCAGATGGCTGAATCGCCAAAGAGCTGTTGATACCAGTTCCAGGTGAAATGTCTTGGCGGAAATCCGCCGACGCCATCACGATTGAAGGAATAAACCACCAAAACAACGATCGGAAGGTAAAGAAACGCGAAAACCGCCAGCGCATAAAGGCCAAGCAGGCGAGGGCTACGGGTGTGTTTGGGCTCGCCGCTCATTGGTACGCCCACTTTTTCTCCAGCTGCTCAGTCAAAAAGAGCAGGGAAATCGTCAACAGCAGAATGCACACGGAGATGGACGCGCCCAGCGGCCAGTCGTATGCCGTGCCGAACAGGCTCTGCACGATGTTCGCAATCATTATGCTCGATGGGCCGCCCACCAGCAGCGGCGCCAGGAAGTCGCCGAGAGTCAACACGAAAGCAAATGTGGCTCCGGCTAGCAACCCCGGGAGCGAGAGCGGAAGAATGACGCGCAAAAACGTGGCGCGCCAACCGGCGCCAAGATCGTGCGAAGCTTCGACAAGATTGCGCGGGATGTGTTCGAGCGAAGCATAAAGCGGCAGGAACACGAACGGCGTGTAGATGTGGGTCAGCATCAGAATTACGGCAAACGGACTATAGAGGAAAAAACTGACCGGCTCTTTCGTGATGTGGATGTATTGCAGGAAGCCGTTCAATACGCCATCCGAGCCAAGAATGGTTTTCCAGGCGTAGCCGCGCACCAGGTAACTCACCCAAAGAGGCACGATCACCAGTTGATAGAGGAGGTCCTTGCGCGCTCCCGCATGAAATGACATGTAGTACGCAAGTGGATAGCCCAACAGCAGCGACAACAGGGTGACCCCGGCCGCGATCCGCATCGTGCGGAATAACACCTCCGCATAGAGCGGGTTCTGAAATAGCGTGGCGTAGTTCCGCAGGCCCCAGTGGTGCACAATCATGCCGTTCCGCACCAGCCAGAAGCTATGCGCGAACATCAGCGCGTAAGGGAGCAGCAGAAACATCCCAATCCACACAAGCGGTGGCAGGGAAACGATCGTCTTGTAGGCGCGGGAGTACATGCCCTTCCTATTCGAGGACCGCAACCGCATCCGACGGCGAAAACCAGAATTCGTGCGCTCCCGCCAGCGGTCCTTGCGCCGGCACCCGCGCCTTCAACAAGGCGCCGGAGACTTCCAGTTCTAATTGCTCGCTGGAGCCGGAGAAAATCTGCTGGCGAATCAACCCATGGAAGCGAACCGCATCCGTTGGAACCCTCCCATCTGCCACTCGATGAATCGCCTCCGGCCGCAGGGAAAAAAGCACGTTTCCGTCTGAAGAAGTCGTTCCCCACTGCAACGAGCCGCACCGTGCAATGCCGCCGCGCACATCGGTTCGCACCAGGTTTGTTTGCCCGATGAATTGCGCCGCATAACTCGTCGCCGGGTGCGCATAGATCTCCCGCGGCGAACCTACCTGTTCGAGCGCTCCATCCTTCAGCAGCGCGATGCGATCCGAAAGGGCCATCGCCTCTTCCTGATCATGCGTTACGAAGAGAAAGGTGATTCCCAATTCCCGTTGCAAGGTTTTCAATTCGACCTGCATTTGCTTCCTCAGGTTGGCATCCAGTGCCGAGAGCGGTTCGTCCAGCAGCAACAGCTTCGGCCGATTGACCAGCGCCCTCGCCAGCGCCACACGTTGCTGCTGCCCGCCGCTCAGCTTCGTTGTCCGCGATGCCGCATACTCCTCCATTTTCACCATGCGCAGTGCGTCTGACGCGCGGCCCGAAATCTCTGTCTTGGCCACTCCGCTCACTTGCAAGCCATAACTCACGTTTTCTCGCACGCTCAGATGCGGAAACAACGCATAGTTCTGAAATACCGTGTTCACGCGCCGCTTGTAGGGCGGCAGCGTGTCCAACCGCTCGCCCGCCATCCGGATCTCACCGCTGCTCGGTTGCTCGAACCCTGCGATTAGCCGCAGCAGCGTGGTTTTCCCGGAACCGCTCTCTCCCAGCAGGGTTAGAAACTCTCCCGCGGCGATTTCCAAGGAAATTCCTTTCAGGACCTCGCGCGAACCGAAGCATTTTGAGACCTGGCGGATTTCCAGCAGCGTCTCTTTCGAAATCGAGGCTGCGGGATCGTGCTCTGGTCTGGAATCATCCGGCGTCACGGAGCGGCCTTCACCTCGTTCCAGATTTCGATGTACTTCGCGCGGCGCGGCACGTCTTGCCAGAAATAAATCCGTTGCATGTACGCGTCGGGATCGTCAAGGTGCAAACCCTTCTTCTCCGCGTCCGTCATGTACTGCGCTGCGCCGGGATTCGCCGGCGTGTAATGCGTGACATCGGTCACCTTTTTCTGCGTCTGTGCTTGAGTCATGTACTCGAGAAATTGGTAAGCGAGTTCTTTGTTGGGGCTCGCCTTGGTAATCATCAAGTGGTCGATCCAGCCGGTGGTGTTTTCCCTGGGAATCGTCTCGCCGATCGGGAAATTAGCCTGGCGAAGCTGATTCGTCATCAGCGGCCAGCCCATCGCGGCCACCACTTCGTGATTTTCGAACAGGTTCGTCAGTTCGCCGCCAGTGGACCAGATTTTGCGGATATTCGGCTTCAGCGCGAGGAGTTTCTGCTTAACGGCGGCAAGTTGCTCGTCCGAAAGATTGTAAAGTTGCGAAGGATCAGGTTTGTCGTAGCCGAGCATCTGCGCTGCCATGTATAGAGTGGACAAATCGTCCCACACGGAAATTTTCTCTTTGTATTTCGAATCCCAGAAAATTCCCCACGAATCCGGCGGCTGCGAGAACACCGTCGTGTCATAGAGCAGCGGATTCGGGCCCCACATGAACGGCACACCGAACGTCTGACCGTTGGCCTTCACCAGCGGCAATCCGCGGAGCCTCGGTGAAAGCTGCGGGTAGGTCGGCAGTTTGCTCAAATCCAGCGGTTCAGCCAACCCCGCCTGCGCAATCGATGCGGCCACGTCGCTGGAGGGCGAAATTACGTCGTAATTCCCAGCGCTGCCGCCGCGCAGTTTGGCTACCAGATCGTCACTCGATCCCATGTACGAGGCGGAAACCTTGCAGTGATGCGCCTCTTCAAATGCGCGAACAAACGAAGGGTCGGCATAGCCTTCCCACACCAGCAAACTCAGGGAAACCTCTTTTTTCTGACATGAGCAGAGTAAAATCGCCGTGGCAACCACCGCGCCCGCGAAAACGAGAATTCCCCGCTTAGTCCGTTTCCCGCTCATAAACGATCTTGCCTCCCACTATGGTCAAGACGACTTTTGTGTCCGCAATGCCATGTGGATTGATTTCAAAGATGTTGCGGTCCACCATGATTAGGTCGGCCAGTTTGCTTTCCTGGATTGAGCCTTCGTATTTTTCGCGGCGTCCGGCATACGCGGCCCCAAGCGTATAACCTTCCACGGCTTGCGCAACTGTCAATCGTTGCGACGGCACAAAGCCTTCTTTGGGCTTGCCTTCCTTGGTTTGCCGGGTGACTGCCGTTTGTATGCCGATCCAGGGATTCAGCGTCACTATGGGCCAGTCGCTGCCGAATGCGTAGTGCCCGCCGGCTTCCCGAATGCTGTTCCAGGACCAGGCGCGCGAGGCGCGGTCTGGGCCCAGATTCCGCGCCCAGACGTTCAAGGTGTCATCGTCGGGCTTGGAATGCAGCGGCTGCATGCTGGCGATCACGCCGAGTTTTGCGAAGCGAGGAATATCTTCGGCGGCAATGGTCTCAATGTGCTCGATCCGGTTGCGGTGATTTTTTGTGTGATTTCTCTTTCCGGCGAATTCATAGGCGTCGAGCGCCGTACGCACCCCCTTGTCGCCGATGGCATGCGTGAAAATCTGGAAACCTCGTTTGTCGAGTTCCGTGACCGCGCCATCGTATTTCTCCGGATCCCAGAACAAACGCCCGGTTTTGGAAGGATCGTCGGAGTATGGTGCTAGCAGGGAGGCGGTGTGCGACTCGACGACGCCGTCCACCATGAATTTCACGGCATTCGTGTCGATCCACGCGTCGTGATATTTCTTCCGCGCGGCTTCCATGGCATCAAGGTCTTGTTTGCGGAGTTCCGGGGGATCTTGGAAGTAGGCGATCGTGAAGCGCAAGGTGAGCTGATTTTCCTGGCGCAGCTCCTCGTAGGTGGCGAGCTCCTCGAAATCTCCGCCGGCGCTGTGAACACGGGTCAATCCGTTCTGATTCGCCCACTTGATTCCGGCTCGGAGAGCGCCCAGTTTTGCTACGTGGTCTGGTTTCGGAACTGTCTTCTCCACGAGGTCGGAAGCACTTTCTTTCAAAGCACCGGTCGGTTCGCCGGTTTGCGGGTCGCGCACAATTTGCCCGTTGGCCGGATCGGGTGTGTTTTTGTCAATGCCCGCAAGAGCAAGCGCCTTGGAATTGGCCCAAGTTGTATGGCCGTCGTAGCCCTTCAGGAAAACGGGCTTTCCTGCGAAAATCTCATCCAGGAATTTCTTGTCCGGCAGAAATTCGGGGGCGAACATGGCGTAGTCCCAGCCGCGGCCCAGGATCCATGGTTCGTCCGGATGTTCCTTGGCATACGCGCGCAGGCGTTGCTGGATTTCCGCGAGGTTCCTCGCGCCTTCCAGATTCACTTGGCTCAGGCCAAGCGATCCTTCCAGGAAATGAATGTGGCAATCGGTAAAGCCGGGCAATACTAGCTTTCCACCCGCATCCACGTACTTTGTTCCGATGCCGCGATAAAGCTCGATTTCTTCGTCACGCCCCACCGCTTCGATTTTGCCTTTGCGGATAGCCACGGCCTGCGCCCACGGCTTTGCTGGATCCAGCGTGTACACCTTAGCGTGAACGATCAGGATGTCCGCGGGCGCCAGCCGCGCGGACTGCTGGGCGAACAAGGGCCAGGTGACTCCCGGCACAGCAACGAACAGGGCAAGTGCTGTAAGTAACGGGCGCAGTTTCAAAGCACACCTCGGTAGAAAATTGCGCTGCGCTGTTCGCGTTGGTGGCCCGCGCAGCCCTAAAATGTCGGCGGCGTGTTTACCCACAGAATCCAGGCTTCCGCGCGGCCAGGATTCTTCCAGCGATGCGGCGTGGAACTCTCGAAATACAGGCTGTCGCCGGTTTTCAGGTGATAATGATCTTCATTGTGCAGCCAGAGCTCGAATTCGCCGCGCAGCACGTGGAGGAATTCTTCTCCCTCGTGCGCGTAGGATTCGCCGCTGCCACCGCCGGGCTTCACGCGGAAAAGGTGCGGTTCCATCACCGTGTTCCCCCAGGCGAGGAGTTCCATGCGCACCTTGTCGCTGGTCTCCAGAACTTTGCGTTGCGCCGCCCGCACCAGGCGCTGCGCGTCGCCATTGGTTTCGAACAGCGAAATGATGTTCGTCTTGTAAAAACGTGCGATCCGGCGCAGCGTTCCGATCGAGCAGCGCATCTGCCCGCGCTCCAGCGAACTCAGGAATCCCACGGATACGCCGGTTGCCCTCGCGACCTGGGCCAAGGAAAGCTTGCGCCGCAACCGCAACCTGCGGAAGCGTTGGCCCGGGAGTTGCGATACCTCGGCGGGCGCCGCGACCACGCCTTGCTTTTTCAAAACGTGCACGATGGCCGCCGGATTCAACCCCCGCGCGCGCCGCAGGAAAAGCGCTCGCTGCAGCAGGCGCACGTCCGCTTCCGTATACATCCGGTAGCGGCTCTCCGTGCGTTGCGGAGATACCAGTCCCAGGGCTTCCCAGGCGCGCAGCGCCGAAGAGGAAATGCCCAGACGCCCGGCAACTTCGGAAATGCGCAGCAGCGGGCCTGCGTCCAGGCTTTTCGATGCCGTCGAGAAATTCTTTCTGCTTGACACAGGTCTTGGCTTTCTCTAAGTTTACAGGATTATAGTAAGGTTCCATATCCAGTAGCAACCGCGAAGAATTCTTGTGCCGGGGCAGGGAATCTTCCGGGAAACAGGGGTGAGCAAAACATGAAAGACGCACTACACCTGAAGCTGGTGGCGGCGGTCTGCTGCCGCAGCATACTTTGTTCCTGTGCATTCCTCCTAGCTTTCTTTCTTCTGGCCGCTCCCCATGCCGGCGCGCAGAGCACCGGCGGCCGCATCCGCGGCACGGTGACGGACGCCAGTGGTGGGGCTGTCTCCGGCGCGAAGGTCACCCTCATTAACGAAGCCACTAATGCTACTCGCGAGGTAACCAGTTCGAACACTGGGGAATACCTCTTCCTGGAGGTTCCGGTCGGCAGCTACGAGGTGGACGTCAACATGGCCGGCTTCAAGAAGTACCAGCGCAAGGGTATTGTCCTGGTGCTGAATGAGATCGCGACTGTCGATGTTTCGCTCCAAGTCGGCGGTTCCACGGAGACCGTGGAAGTCACCGGCGCTCCCCCGGTGATCGACACCACCACCACGCAACTCGGCGCGGTGATGACCGATCAATCCGTCCGCGAGCTACCATTAAGCACGCGAAACACGTACCAGTTACTCCAGTTGCAGCCCGGTGTGCAGTCGCAGCTGGGCGCCAGCCTCTTTTATGGCAGCGATAATCCAGGCGTGGTTTCCGTTAACGGCGGCCGTGGACGCTCGAACAACTACATGGTGAACGGCGGCGACGGCAACGACATTTTCGTGAACGCTCCCGCGATTCAACCCTCGCCTGACGCCATTGAAGAATTTCGCGTTCTCACCAACACCTTCGACGCAGAATATGGCCGAAACTCCGGCTCCGTCGTTAACGTCGTGACCAAGTCCGGGACAAACAATGTGCACGGTGACGTTTACGAATTTATCCGCAACGACGTCCTGAATACGCATCCGTTCTCGTTTTTCCCAGCTCCCAAACCCGATTACCGGCAGAACCAGTTCGGTGCTACATTGGGCGGCCCCATCAAGAAAGACAAAACTTTTATCTTTGGTTCCTACGAGGGCCTTCGGCTGACACAAGGCCTGTTATCCGGCACCGTGGTTCTGCCGGATTCTCTCCAATCCAATGGTGACTTCAGCCAAGGTGGCGCGGCGCCGGCATTTTCCGGCACCCTTACGGATGCGAATTTTGCCTCAGTCCTGGCGGCCAGGCCCGGCTGCCAGACAGCGGTTACTGCGGAAGGCGGAGCGACGATTCAAGCCGGCACCGCGTATTCCGCAATCTTCCCTGGGAACAAGATTCCGACGCAGTGTTTTGACCCCACTGCCCTTGCTTTGTACAAGAATTACGTTGCGCCAGTAGGCACAGGCGCCGTAAACCGTCTCGCCAACCAGACGGACCGTGAAGACCAGTTTACGGTTCGCTTCGATCACAGCTTCAATGCGGCACAGCACTTTTCCGCTTACTATTATTTTAATGATGACCACCGAGTCGACCCCTATTCGAATTTTCAAGCGGCGGGAGCCAACGTGCCGGGTTTTGGCGGAATCTTCAAGACCCGCACACAGCAATGGAACATCAGCCACACCTCCACAATCGGATCGACCGCGGTCAACGAGTTTCGCTTCAATTATTTCCGCGAAGGGCAGGGCAACCTGAACCATCCGGTGAATATCCTTGCCAGCCTCCATGATGCTTGCGGGAGCTTTGTTCCTGCCTCCAACTGTTTTGCGGATCCCAACAATCCAACAGCAGGAATCACGACTAATATTCCGGGCAGAGAAGGCGTGCCGTTTGTGAGCGTTTCCGGCGGATTCGTCATTGGCAACAATTTCGAAGGGGAATTGCCGCAGATTGGAAACACTTTTCAATGGTCGGATAATTTCAGTAAGGTAATCGGAAGTCACAGCGTAAAATTTGGCGGTGACGTGCGCCGGGCGCGCTTTGACCAGTTCTTGTATTACAACATCAACGGGGATTTCTCGTTCGCCACCACCGGGTCCCCGAATGCTCTGGGCGACACAAACCCTTATTCCAACTATTTCCTCGGAGTTCCCACATCGTATTCGCAGGGAGCAGCCCAGGGCGAGAACATCCGCAATACTGCCCTTTATCTCTTCGCTCAGGATAGTTGGAAGATCAAGACGAATGTCACGCTCAACTACGGCCTGCGCTGGGAACTCAACACACCGTATATCGACACCAAGAACCGCATTGAGACCTTTCGGCCGGGTCAGATTACGACCCAATATCCCTGCTGGCTCTCTCAACAAGGCGCCACGACCATCAACAATGGGGCCGGCTTTACTGCGGCCTCCCCGGGTGATTGCGGTCAATCGAGTGCACAGAACGCCTATTTCCCGCTCGGCCTGGTTTTTCCGGGTGACAAGGGAGTTCCTCAGGGTCTGACCTCCACCTATTACAAGGCATTTGCTCCGCGCATCGGTTTGGCTTGGAGCCCTGGCTGGACCGATGGCTGGCTCAAAGCCCTCACCGGTGGCCCGGGCAAGTCGACCGTACGCGGTGGCTACGGCATCTTTTACAACCCCATCGAGCAACTCGTTCTGGAGCAATTCAGCGCCGAACCGCCCTTTGGTGTCAGCGCTTTTCTGTCCAATCCTTTGCTCAATACTCCGTACGTCGGACAGAACGGCATTCAATCTCCGAACAACGGCGGCGGTATCATCAATCAGACCCCAAACACACCCTGCTTTGATCCTACGGGACCCAAAGGCTGCGTCGACTGGTCACTATTCCGCCCCGACTTGCTCTTTGGCGAATTTCAACCGCATTTGCGCACCCAATATGCCGAACAGTACAACTTCACGATTGAGCGCCAATTGAGCGGCACGATGTTGCTCCGCGTTGCCTATGTCGGCACCCAGGCGCACCGCCTGCTCGCTTCCCGCGACCTGAACTACGGAAACTCACAGACCTGTCTGGACATTAGCAACATTCCGACCGCCAACTTCAATTCGGGGTCCACGGTAGGCTGCGGAACGTTCGGTTCGGATAGTTATTATTCGTTCACGATTCCTGCCGGCATGACGTTTCACATGCCGTATATTCCAGGCGGACCAAACGGCTCGAACGTTCCTTGCCCGTATCTCAGTCCCGCCGCGCCGTCGGGTTGCACCATCGTCGGGGCTGCAAACACGGGAACTCCCGTGACTCTTGTTGGGTTACGTCCCTATTCGTCACCCAATTGCAATCCCTATACGGGTAATGGATGTCCCGCGGACGGAGTGCCCATTTTCAGCAATATCTTCCAGGAAGATACCACCGCCAATTCCAACTACAACGCTTTGCAGGTGTCGGTCGAGAAGAACTACTCCCACGGATTGCTCTTCCAGGGTTCCTACACGTTCAGCAAAGCGATTGACCAAGGAGCTTCGTTCGAAAACGAACTGAATCCCATCAATCCCAGGGCCACCCGCGGCATTTCCTTGTTGAGTGCAAAACACCGTTTTGTTTTCAGCCCGGTCTGGGAATTGCCGATACCCACTTATCAGGGGTTCAAGGGCAAAGTGGCCGATGGCTGGCAGATTTCGGCGATTATTACCTACCAGAGCGGATTCCCGATCCGTATTCAGGATCAAAACGACGCCGAGTTGCAGAGCAGCATCTTTTTTGAGTCGACCAACACCCCTTACATGACCGGCCCCGTTCAGTTTTTGAATCCAAAGACGAACGGCGGTGCATGGTTCAATACAGCCACCTTCTGTGACCCAACAGGTTCCACTCCTTGTCCGCAGCAACTGGGAACGTTTGGGAATACGCCCCATGCCCTTTGCTGTGGCCCGGCTCTCAGCGACACGGATTTAGTGATCGCCAAGAGAACTCCAATCACCGAGAAAATCAATACGGAGTTCCGCGCGGAATTCTATAACGCCTGGAACCACACTCAGTTCCTGACGCCCGATGGGAACTTCACGAGTGCTACGTTCGGACAGGTTTTGTCGGTCCGCGATCCGCGCGTCATGCAGTTCGCCTTGAAGATACTCTTCTGACGCTCGGAAGGAAGCAATCTTGCCCAGGGGCGCCCTGGCGAGTCCAGGGCGCTTTCGCGCGAAAAATTCAGCCAGCCGCGGGACTGCGCACCCGGCTGCGCCCTGTATCCGATAGGGGTAAACTAAGAAGCGTAGTTCCCCGCAGGAACCACGCCCTTCGTCTTACCGATCGAGGCGGTCCGACGCTTCTCTCGCCGCCGCGAGCGAAGCGCAGGAAGCCGCCCCACACTGACCGCAGGGAATAGACCTGCCACAGGTGATCCACAAGGAAGGCCCACCTGGATGGAGCTCGACCATGCACGACGCATTGCAGAAGGAAATCGCCCTTTACGAAAAGCGCACGCCAAAATCCGCTGAGGCGCACAAGAAAGCGCAAAAACGTATTCCACTAGGCGTTGCCAGCAACTACCGCGCCTACGATCCGTATCCCATTTTTGTTTCCGAAGGGCACGGCAGCAAACTCACCGATGTCGACGGCAACGAATACATTGACCACAATCTCTGCTTCGGCACTTTGATGGCCGGCCATGGCCATCCCGCCGTCGTGAAGGCCGTCAAGGAAATGGCCGACAAGGGCACCACGTTCGGCATGCCACATGGCATGGAATATGAGCTTGCCGAAGAAATTTGCGCGCGGTATCCGGTCGAAATGGTTCGCTTTGGCAACAGCGGCACGGAAGCCACCATGCACGCCTGCCGCATTGCCCGCGCCGCCACCGGCCGCGATAAAATCCTGCGCTTCGAAGGCGCGTATCACGGTCTGCACGATACCGCGCTCGTCAGCGTTAAGCCCAAGCTCGAAGACGCCGGCGACATTCACGCGCCAAACTCCGTTCCGGGCGGCCTCGGCGTTATCAAGGCTGTTCTCGACAACGTCTGCGTCGCAACGTTCAACGACCTGGCCAGCGTGGAGAACCGCTTCAAGCAGTTTCCCGGGCAAATCGCTGCCATCATTCTGGAACCCATCCTGATGAACGTCGGCCTTTGCCTCCCGCAGCCCGGCTTCCTTCAGGGCTTGCGCGACATCTGTACGAAAAACGGCGCGTTGCTCATCTTCGACGAAGTGAAAACAGGCGCGAAGCTTGGTTGGGGCGGCGCCAGCGAATATTTTAAGGTGAAGCCGGACATGATCACGCTGGCAAAGTCGATCGGCGGCGGTGTTCCGCTGGCCGCGTTCGGTGCCAGCAGGGAAGTGATGGACCTGATCGTCCAGCACAAAGTTTTCCACGGCGGCACCTACAACACGAACCGCTATGCCATGGCCGCCGGCCTCGCCACCTTCCGCGAAGTTCTCACGCGTGAAAACTATGCGCACGTGGACATGCTCAGCAAGAAACTCACCGATGGTTATCGCCACATCGTCAAAAGCTCCGGCATCGTCGGCTACGTCGCCAGTGCCGGAGTCAACGGCGCGCTGATGCTCTATCCGCAGGAAATTCGCAATTACCGCGACTGGCTCAACATCGACGTCGACATCTGGCGCCAGTTCTGGTTTGGCATGGTCAATCGCGGCGTCCTCGCCATGCCTTATTGGTGGGATGAGCAGTGGACCATCTCCGTGCAGCACACGGAAGCCGACATCGATAAGCATTTGGCCGTCTTCGAGGAGATTGCCCCCGGCATCGCCCAGGCGCAGCGTGAACGCGGTGCCAAATATGTTGGCGCAGCCGGCCACTAGGCCGTTAAGGAGATCAGCGAGTGAGTCACGAGGCCACCGCTACAGAGGCCGTCATTTCCTCTCCCCCTTCCGGGACCGCGCATCTCAAGCGCGTGCTTGGAAGGCGCGACCTCGTGCTCCTTTTCGTTGTCGCCGTCTTCAACCTCAACGTTCTGCCTTCCATCGCGGCAAATGGCGGCGTTACCATCTGGCTCTGGCTGATCTCCCTGCTTCTTTTCTTCTGGCCGCAGGGGATTGCTGTTATCGAACTTGCTCATCGCTATCCCGGTGAAGGCGGCGTCTATCTTTGGGCAAAGGAAGTCTTTGGAGATTTCCACGGCTTTTTGTCGGGCTGGTGCTACTGGACCAACAACATGATGTACGTGCCCACGGTGATGCTCTACTTTGTCGGCGTTTCCGTGTTCGTCCTTGGTCCCGGCCACGAATCGCTCGCGGACAACAAGCCCTTCGCGTTGATGATGTCCGCTTTCTTGCTCGGAATATTGGTGGTTTTGAACATCATGGGTCTTGGCGTCGGCAAATGGATCAACAACCTCGGCGGCATCGGCACGTTCGTCGCCGCTTTCTTGCTCATGGGTCTTGGCGTCGTGGTCTGCTTCAAGTTTGGCTCCACAATTCATTGGAACGATTTCAAGATTCCCGCCAATCCTCATTCCGTCCTGAATTCCTTCGGTGTCATTTGCTTCGGCCTCGTGGGTCTCGAACTCGCCTCCATCATGGGCGACGAAATCGAAAATCCGCAAAAGACGCTTCCCGGCGCCGTGGCCTGGGGCGGTGTCCTCTCCGGCTTGCTTTATATCGGCGCCACATTGACTCTCCTCATCGCCATCAGCAAAGACAGCATTAGCGTGCTCCAGGGTATCGTTCAGGCCGTCAGCCACATGGCCACGCAAGTCGGCGCCGGCTGGATTTTGTCGCCATTTGCTTTCCTGCTCAGCTTGTCGATTGCCGGCATCGGCTCGGCCTGGCTCGGCGGTTCGGCGCGTATCCCGTTCGTTGCTGGCCTGGACTCCTATCTGCCGGCCTGGATGGGCAAGCTGCATCCGAGGTACGCCACTCCTTATCCTGCGCTTCTCGTGCACGCTTTCGTTTCTTTTATCTTGGTCCTCTTCAATTTTCTGGCCACAGGTGGCGTGCAGGAAAGCTTTCAATCTCTGCTTTCGCTTGCCGTCGTGCTGCAATTGATTCCGTTTCTATACATGTTCGGGGCGCTTGTGAAAATTGCTCTGGACGAAAAATTTGTCCTCGGCCACTACTCCAAGAGCACGCTGCTTTTTGCCGGAGCCAGCGGTTTAGTGACCACCATTCTTGGAATCGCTTTGGCCTTTTTCCCCGCCCAGCAGATCAAATCGTTGGCGCGCTATGAGTTCTGGATGTTCGGCGGAACTCTCGTCTTCATCGGCCTCGCCGCCTTTTTCTTCTTTATCTATGGTAGCCGCAAAGCGGCCCGGAAGGTCGCCGCCGGCTCGTCGGCTGCCTGATAGTCGGATTTCGGAGGAGCTTTATGTCAAGTCCAGCAAAACCTGCCGTGAAAACCTATCAGAACTACATCAACGGACAGTGGGTCCCGGCCGCCAACGGAGAGACATTTCCCGTCTATGATCCGTCCACCGAAGAAGTAATCGCTCACGTTGCTTCTTCGAGCGCCGCCGACGTGGATAAAGCCGCAAAGGCCGCGCGCGCCGCATTCGATTCCGGCGCTTGGCCGGCCACCACCGCGCAGGATCGCGGGCGCATCCTCTTCAAGATCGCCGGCAAGATCCGTCAAAATCTTCCCATGCTCGCCGAACTCGAATGCCGCAACACCGGAAAGCCCATTGTAGAGGCGGAATACGATATCGGCGACGTGGCCACCTGTTTCGAATACTATGGCGGCCTCGCCAACAAAGTTACCGGCAATGTCATGCCGGTTCCCGCCAACGCCTTGAGCTTCACCCTCCGTGAACCAGTCGGCGTCGCCGGACAAATTATTCCGTGGAACTATCCTCTGCTCATGGCTGCCTGGAAGCTTGCGCCCGCGATCGCGGCCGGTTGCACCTGCGTGCTGAAGCCCGCTGAGCAAACTCCACTCACCGCCATGGAATTCGCCAGCTGGCTTGAGGAAGCGGGTGTTCCGCCAGGCGTCGTGAATATCGTCAATGGTGCCGGCGAAATCTCCGGCGCAGCGCTCGTCGCTCATCCTCAAGTGGACAAGATTGCCTTCACCGGCAGCGCCGCCGTCGGCAAACTCATCGTTAAATCCGCTGCCGACACCCTGAAGCGTGTCACGCTTGAGCTTGGAGGCAAGTCACCCAACATATTCTTCGCCGATGCCGACTGGGAAGCCGCCGTGGATGGCGCGCTCTTCGGTGTGTTTATCAATCAGGGCGAAGTGTGTTCGGCCGGCAGTCGTGTACTCGTTGAAAAGAAGATTTACCCGAAATTCGTCGAAGCCATGACTGAAAAAGCCAAGCGCATCAAGCTTGGCCCGCCGCTCGAACGCGACACCAAAATGGGCCCGCTTGTCAGCAAAGAGCAGTACGACCGCGTCAGCACTTATCTCGAAGTTGGCAAAAAGGAAGCCAAAACCGCCATCGGCGGCGGCCGTCCAAAAACCTTTGAGAAGGGCTATTACGTCGAGCCGACCATTTTCTATGACGTCGACAACTCGGCCCGCATCGCGCGCGAAGAAATCTTTGGTCCCGTCGCCTCGGTGATCCCCTTCGAACACGAAGCCGACGCCATCCGCATTGCGAACGACACGCCTTACGGTCTGGCTGGTGCCGTCTGGACGCGCGATATTTACAAGGCGTTTCGCATCGTTAAATCCATGCGCGCTGGAATTATCTGGGTCAACCACATGCAACCCACCTATGTCGAAGCGCCTTGGGGCGGCTACAAGCAGTCCGGCTTCGGCCGTGAACTCGGCCCGTGGGGCCTTGAGGAATATCTCGAAACCAAGCAGGTGTTCGTCAATCTCGATGAAACGCCTATCGGCTGGTACTGAGTTTCGGCAATTTTTCTTTGTTCCGAAGGGGAAGGTAACGCCATGAAAACGATTCAACTTCGCACCGAAGTTCCCGGTCCCAAATCCAGGGCCCTGATGGCGCGTCGGGACGCCGCCATTCCGCGCGGCCCCGCGCTGGTCACTCCCATCTTTGCCGAGAAGGCCGAAGCCGCATGGATTGAGGACGTCGATGGCAACCGCTATCTCGACTTCGCCGGCGGCATCGGCTGCCTCAACGTCGGCCATCGCGCTCCGCGCGTCGAAGCGGCGGTCCGCGCCCAACTCGACAAATTCCTGCACACCTGCTTTGGTGTGACGCCCTATGAATCCTATCTGGCGCTGGCCGAAAAGCTCAACGCGGTCGTCCCCATCAGCGGCGCGAAAAAAACCTTCTTCGTGAACACGGGTGCGGAATGCGTCGAAAACGCCGTGAAAATTGCCCGCGCGTACACCAAGCGCCCCGCGATCATTTGCTTTGAAGACGCGTTTCACGGCCGCACGCTTCTGACGATGTCGCTAACCAGCAAGACCAATCCCTACAAAGTCGGCTTCGGCCCGTTCGCGCCGGAGATTTACCGCATTCCCTACGCCAACTGCTATCACTGCTCCTACGGTCTCACCTATCCCTCGTGCAATATGACCTGCGCGAGGCATCTTGAGGACACCTTCAAACGCGTTGTCGCCGCCGATCAGGTTGCGGCCATCATTGCCGAGCCCGTTCTCGGTGGAGGTGGCTTCGTGGTTCCTCCCAAGGAATTTTTCCCGGTGATTCGCGAAATTTGCGATAAACACGGCATCCTCTTCATTGCCGATGAAGTGCAAAGCGGTATCGGCCGCACTGGAAAAATGTTCGCCATTGAACATTACGGCGTCGAACCAGATCTCCTGATTACCGCGAAGTCGCTCGGCGGCGGTTTGCCCATCGCCGCTGTCACCGGACGCGCGGAAGTTATGGACGCGCCAATTCCCGGCGGACTCGGCAGCACGTTTGCCGGAAATCCCGCCTCCTGCGTCGCGGCGCTCGCCGCTCTCGAAGCAATCGAGAAAGACGGACTGCTCGCCCGTTCAACCGCGATTGGCAAGCGTTTCGAAGAGCGTGCCCGGCAGTGGCAACAGAAATGGCCCATCATCGGCCAGGTTCGCGGCCTCGGCGGCATGTGCGCCATGGAGCTCGTCGCCAACCGCGAAACCCGCGAACCGGCCGGCGCGCAGACCAAAGAACTTTCCAAGTTTGCCTACGAGCACGGCCTGATTACCATTACCGCCGGCACGTACGGCAACGTGGTCCGCATTCTCGTGCCGCTGGTTGTCACCGACAAGCAGCTCGATGAAGGCCTCGACGTCCTCGAAGCTGGCCTGGCCTTCGTCTCCGAAGCCAGGCAGGCCGCCTTGTCTCACGCATAATCGTAGCGGTCACCTTCGGGCTTCTCCTGACGAAGGAGGGCTGGCCACATGCGGCGGCTGATTGTAGTGGTCGAACTTTAGATCGGCCCTGCTCGGGAGGGCACGGCTTTCAGCCGCGCCGCAAAATACGTTCGAGTATTCGGGGTCTTAGCCATTCAGGTAAGAGGTGTCTCATGCCATCCTCCGTAAATTCCGCAGTCGTCCCCGTCAGCCTGAAAGATATGCGACTATTCCGCGAGGCATGCTACGTGGACGGGCAGTGGATCCAGGCCGCCAGCGGCGCCGCTTGTCCGGTCGACAATCCCGCCACCGGCGAGATTATCGGCAAGGTGCCCCGGCTGGGCGGCACCGAAACCCGCCGCGCCATTGATGTCGCAAATATTGCCTTCAGATCCTGGAGCGCCAAGACCGCCAAGGAGCGCGCTGTCGTCCTACGCAAATGGTTCGACTTGATGATGGAAAATCAGGAAGACCTTGCACGCCTCATGACCATTGAACAAGGCAAGCCGCTCACGGAATCTCGTGGCGAGGTCGCCTATGCCGCCGCGTTCCTCGAGTGGTTCGGTGAAGAAGCCAAGCGCGTTTACGGAGACACGATTCCCGGTCACCAGGCCAACAAGCGCATCGTCGTTCTGAAGCAGCCCATCGGCGTGGTTGCCTGCATCACACCTTGGAATTTTCCGCTCGCGATGATTACGCGAAAGGCCGGCCCCGCGCTCGCCGCAGGTTGCACTGTGATCATCAAGCCTGCCGCGCAAACCCCGTTCTCCGCGCTCGCCCTTGCCGAGCTTGCCGAGCGTGCCGGTGTTCCCAAAGGCGTGCTCAACGTCATCACCGGCCCGGCGCGGGAAATTGGCGCGGAGCTTACTTCCAATCCCATCGTCCGGAAACTTTCGTTCACCGGTTCCACGGAAGTCGGCAAGGTTTTGATGGCGCAGTGCGCCGGCACGATCAAAAAGTTGTCGCTGGAATTGGGCGGCAACGCCCCCTTCATCGTCTTCGATGACGCGGATCTCGATGCTGCCGTTGAGGGCGCCATCGCTTCGAAATACCGCAACACCGGCCAAACCTGCGTGTGCACGAACCGCATCCTTGTCCAGGACGCTGTCTACGATGCCTTTGCCGAAAAACTCGTCACCGCGGTGAAAAAATTGAAGCCCGCCCCCGGCCTCGACCCCGGCGCCTCACAGGGCCCCCTGATCGATGACGCCGCGGTCGAAAAAGTCGAAAGTCACATCAAAGACGCCGTCGAAAAAGGCGCAAGAATCGTTGTCGGAGGTCACCGCCATTCGCTCGGCGGACGGTTCTTCGAACCCACGATCCTGGTGGACGCCACGCCGCAAATGGCCGTCGCCCGGGAAGAAACGTTTGGCCCCGTTGCCCCGCTTTTCCGCTTCAAAACGGAAACCGAAGCCGTCGCCCTCGCCAACGACACTGAATTCGGACTGGCCGCCTATTTCTACGGCCGCGACCTCGCCCGCGTTTGGCGTGTCGCCGAAGCGCTCGAATACGGCATCGTGGGCATCAACACCGGAATCATCTCCACCGAAGTCGCGCCCTTTGGCGGCGTGAAAGAATCGGGCCTCGGCCGCGAAGGCTCCAAATACGGCATCGAGGAGTTCCTCGAAATCAAATATCTCTGCATCGGCGGCATCAAGTAGGGCTCGCCATCTGAGGTCCGCGGTGTGGACCCTGGATGCTTTTGCATGGCGCGTCGCCGGGGTGCCCCACCCTTGGTTTGTAAGGGTGGGCCTTTCTTCTCTTCGCTTCTCTTTCCTCTCCTCTGCGTCTCTGCGTTAATATTCTTGTTCGCAAATGGACCAATCTCTCCAAGGCCAAACCGCCATCGTCACCGGCGCGGGCAGCCCAACTGGCATCGGCTTCGCCATCGCCAAATATCTTTACCAGCAAGGTGCTTTCATTGCTCTCGGCGCCACTTCTGACCGCATCCACCAAAACGCCAGACAACTCAATCCACAAGGCCAGCGCGTGCTTCCATTCATCGCTGATCTAACGCAAGAAGCCGAAGCGCAGCGCGTAGTTGGGGAAGTCGCAAAGTGCACGGGCCGCATCGACATCCTCGTGAACAATGCCGGGATGGCGCAGTTGGGCAGGCAGCCCGGAAATACGGTGGTCCTCGAACTGAACTTCGCCGACTGGCAGCAACAGTTGGCCATGACCCTGAACACCGCCTTCCTAATGACCCGCGCCGTCCTACCCATCATGAAAAAACAAAAATACGGCCGCATCGTCAACGTCACATCCGTCACCGGCCCCCTTGTCAGCAACGCTGGCTCCGGAGCGTACGGCGCCGCAAAGGGCGCCATGGACGGACTCATGCGCGCGATCGCCATCGAACACGGCCTCGACGGCATCACCATCAACGGCGTCGCACCCGGTTGGATCCAGACCGGCTCTTCGCGTCCGGAAGAAGTTGCAGCCGCAAACTGCACCCCGCTCGGCCGCCCCGGCACCCCCGAAGAGGTTGCTGCCGCCGTGGCTTTCCTCGCTTCCAAGGAAGCGTCCTATATCACCGGCCAGATTCTGGTTGTGGATGGGGGAAATATTCTCCAGGAAATGAAGCGCCTGGAAGCGCGCTAGCTTTGTCTACCGGTAGTCTTGTAATGCCGGTTGAATCTGCACGAACTGCCAGCCAAACCGCCCCTTGATGCACAAGTGCCCGTGCGTCACCGAATGGTCCAGCGGCGAAGTCACCTTCACAATCTTCCCGTCCTGCGTATGAACAGTCAGGTCGCATCCGACGCCGCAATACGGGCAGATAGTATCTGTCTTCGTCTGCTCGGCTTCGTTCCAGCGCCCTTCCTGCCGCATCTCATATTCCGACCTGAACATCAGCGCACCGGTAGGGCAAACACCGATGCAGTTTCCGCAATAGACGCACGCTGATTCCGGCAACGGAATCTCGAATTCCGTTGAAATGTGCGCGTCGAATCCACGCCCCGCCACGCCAATCGCGAACGTGAATTGCGCCTCCACGCCGCAAGCTTGCACGCATTTGTAACAGAGCACGCATTTGGCGTAATCCCGCACATACAATTCGTTATCAATCTTCACCAGTTGCTTGTGATCCAGGGCATCCTTCCCGAATCGTTCGGGGTGCGCGCCATACCGTTCGCAATATCCGCCAAATTCCGGCCACGCCGAAAGGTCCACTGACGACGCCAGAAATTCCAGCACCATTTTCCGGCTCAATCGCACGCGCTCTGAATCCGTGCGGATCGCCATTCCCGCTTCCACTTTGCGCGAACATGCCGGCACCAGCACCCGCGAGCCCTCCAGCTCCACCACGCATAGCCGGCAAACGTTCACAGGCGTCAGGTTCTCCAGAAAGCACAGCGTCGGCGTGTCGATTCCCGCCTGGCGCGCCGCTTCCAGGATGGTCGATCCCTCGCTCGCAAACACCTTTTTGCCGTCGATGGAAATATCCACCATGCGCACGGCCTGCCGAGCCGGAACTTCCGGCACCGGCCCGCGTGGCACGGGAATCAGCGCGGATGGGGCAAGTCCCGATTCGTTCATGCGAAAAGCCTCCATCGCTCGATCGCCGATAGCAGAGCATTCGGCGCAGTTTGTCCCAAGCCGCAGATCGAAGCGTCGCGCATCGCCTGCGCCACTTCCTTCAGCAGCGCAATTTCATTTTCCGTAGAACCGTCCGTTCGATTTCCCGTCAGCCGCGCCAAAATTTCCTCCTGCCGGATCGTTCCCACGCGGCATGGCACGCACTGCCCACACGATTCGTGGTGAAAAAACTTCGCGATGCGCGCCAGGATATCCTTCAAATTCACGGAATCGTCGAATAACATCACCACCCCCGAGCCAAGGTTCGCTCCAATCCCGCGCACTCCTTCAAATGTCAGTGGTGTGTCCAGTTCCGCTGGTGAAACGAAACTACCCGCCGCCCCGCCCAGCAGCACCGCCTGCAATCTACCCGTGCCGCCGACTCCTCCCGCCAATTCGATCAATTGCCGCAGCGTCATCCCAAACAAAACCTCATACGTTCCAGGCCGCTTCACATGCCCGGAAAGGCAAAATAGCCTGTAGCCCGTCGATTGCGGTGTTCCGATTCGCGCGTACGCTGCGCCGCCTCGTAGGACAATCTCGGGGATGTTCACGAGCGTCTCGACGTTATTGACGATCGTTGGCCGCCGGAACAGCCCTGATTCGGTAGGGAAGGGAGGCTTGTTTCGCGGTTCGCCCCGGTAGCCCTCAATCGAATTAAAAAGCGCGGTCTCCTCGCCGCAAATGTAAGCCCCTGCGCCACGCCGAATTTCCACGTCGAACGAAAACGAGCTGCCGAGTATTCCATCGCCTAGATAATGATGCCCCAGCGCCGCCGCAACCGCCTGCGACATGAACCGGAACGATTCCGGATATTCCCCGCGAATATAGAGGAAGCCCTTTTTCGCTCCTACTGCGAAACCGGCAATCGTCAGTCCCTCCAGCACCGCGAAGGGATCGCCCTTCATGAAGATGCGATCCTTGAACGTCCCTGGCTCGGATTCGTCCGCGTTGCACACTACGTAATGCACCGATTCAGGCCTGAGCTGCCGCAACACCGCTTCCCATTTTTTCCCGGTCGGATAGGCCGCTCCTCCGCGTCCCAGTAATCGAGATGCGACGACCTCCTGGACCACTTTCTCCCGGCCCATCTCCATCGCTCGGCGCAATGCAGCGTAGCCGCCGGTCTGCTCATACTCGCGGAGGCTCGTGGGATCAACCTGGCCCACACGTCGCAACAGCCGAAGTTGCGTCTCTCCAAGCTGCGGCAAAAATTCCTTTATCCTCGGCCGCGATTCCGCCGGCACCTCTTTGTCTTCCATAACATTCTGCAAACTTGCTAGAACGGTTTGTGCCGTCGCCTGCGCGACCATTGCTTCCCGGGGACTCTTGCCCGCAGAACGCAGCAACGCCACCGGCGCCTGGTCGCATAGCCCCAGGCAAGGACTGCGAAACCAAGTCGCCTTTCCGTCCATGCATGGAGCGCCTTCCTGTCCCAACGAAGATTCCAGTTGTGCGCAGAGCGCATCCGCCCCTTGCGTCTTGCATGCGATGTCGTCGCAAACATGCAAGCTCACCGGCGGGGTCGGCTCCAGCCGGAACAAATCGTAAAAGGACGCCACTGCGTACACTTCTGCGGGTGGCACATCGAGTCGCGCCGCGGCATAGTTCAACGCGCCGGGGCTGAGCCAGCCCGTCCTCGCCTGCAATGCGTGCAGCACAGGCAACAGCAAATGCCGCCGGTTCTCGCCACCCAATGCATCTTCTCCGGCGCCATGCCCGTTCCCTGAGGCGATCACTCGCCTATCCTTCGGCGCCCCAAGCACACCATCTACCGCCGACTGCTCATCGGGTGTCGCGCGGTCGTTCGTCAGATGGAGTTCCACTCACTTATCCTGCAGCTTTTCAATCGCAATCGCCGTGGCCTTGAACTCCGATGTGCCGGACTTCGGGTCGGTCGCCTCGATCGTCAAATCGTTCGTGCGCACCTGCTCGGGAAAATGCAGCGTCATAAACGCCAGCCCCGGCCGCAGCCGTTCGTCGATGTGTACCGGCGCTTCCACCGCTCCGCGCCGCGATCGGATTCGCACGCGTTCTCCCTCCCGCAGTGCATAGCGCAAACTGTCCTCCGGCGAAAGATCCAGCGTCTCCGGCCGGCGCAGCGGCGAAGAATATTTTCCGCTTTGTGCTCCCGTGTTATAAGAATCGAGCCGCCGCCCGGTTGTCAGCCGGATCGGAAATTCTGGCGTTAACCGGTCCACAGGCGGCGCAAACTCCACGCATGAAAACGGCGCGCGAGGCCCGATCAACGGTTCCTGCCAGAGTCGGCTATGCAGGTATTGCTCTCCCGGATGCGTTTCGTCATAACATGGCCACTGGATTCCGCCGAGTTCCTCGAGCCGCCGATAACTCATGCCCGAATGCATCGGACTCAGGCTGCGCAGCTCATCCCAGATCTTCTCGGCCGCCGGGTCGCCCCAGTCGTGCCCCATCCGTTTCGCGACGGCATATAGGATGGCAGTATCGTCCATCGCGCCCGCTGGCGGCGCCACCGCCGCGCGCACGCGTTGCACGCGCCGTTCGCTGTTGGTGACTGTCCCTTCGCTCTCGCACCAGCCAGCCGCGCCGGGAAGCACCACGTCCGCCAATTTTGCCGTATCGGTATAGAAAAGGTCCTGCACCACCAGAAATTCCAGGGCGCTCATCAGTTTGCTCGCGCGCTTGGCGTCCGCCTCCGAGGCCACGGGGTTCTCGCCAAGCACATAGAGGCAGGTGAGTTTCCCGTGCTCCATCGCTTCAAACATTCCGGTCACGTGCAATCCGCGTTTCGCATCGATCGTTGCGCCCCAAGCTTTTTCAAATTTCGCACGGATTTCGTCGTTCTCCACGTGCAGAAATCCCGGAAAACGGTCCGGAATCGCTCCCATGTCGCCGCCGCCTTGCACGTTGTTTTGTCCGCGTAGCGGATTGATGCCGCTTCCATAGCGCCCCACGTGCCCCGTCAATAGCGCGAGATTGATCAGCGCTAGCACGTTGTCCACGGCGTTGTGATGCTCGGTGATTCCCAGCGTCCAGCAAAGTTGCGCGCGCTCCGCCTTCGCATACCCATGGGCCGTGTCGCGAATCAGCGCCGCCGGAACGCCCGTTTCCTGCTCCGCCCGCTCCAGCGTATATTTCTCCACCGCCGCGCGATACGCCTCAAATCCGCTGCTTGCGTGCCGCACGAACTTCTCGTTGGCCAGCCCCGCGTGAATGATCTCGCGCGCCATCGCGTTCGCCAGGCTGATATCCGAGCCCACGTCCAGCCCCAGCCACGCGCGCAAACTGCGCCGAAGAAGTCCGCCGCGGATCGACCACCACCATCGGCGCTCCCCGCCGCACGGCCTTTAATAAATGATGGAAAAGTATCGGGTGCGTCTCGCGCGCATTCGATCCCCATAGGAGGATGAAGTCCGTATCCTCCATCTCCTGGTACGAACTGGTTGCCCCTCCCGCGCCGAATACCGCCGCCAGACCGGCGACGCTCGGCGCGTGTCATGTTCGGTTGCAACTATCGATGTTGTTGCAGCCCACCACCGCACGCACGAATTTCTGCGCGACGTAATTCAGTTCATTCGTGGTTTTCGAACAACTGAACATGCCAAACGCCCGTGGCCCGTGCCTTTCGATCTGCTGCTTCAGCCGCGAAGCGACGCAATCCAGCGCTTCTTCCCAGCTTGCTGTCCGGTGCCCGTTTGTTGTGCGAATCAGCGGAGTGGTGAGTCTGCCGTTGGAGAACCCTGACATCTCCAGCTCCTTGGAATTCCGGTCGTGAGCCTCAGCCGGAGGAAATGGGCCAAGGCTGCTGAAGCGCTCTGCTCCCTACCCGGAAAGCGGGCGTTTCAACCCCTTGATGTTAGCGGGAATGAGGTGCGCCGACAACCCATTCTGTTAGAAATCGGAGCACAACGGGAACGCCGGATTGCGCGCCAATTCACCGCAACGCATTGTCCACGATCTGCTGCGCTTCGTTTACAATGGCTTGCAGGTGCGCCTCGTTCTGAAAGCTTTCTGCATAAATCTTGTAGATGTTTTCCGTGCCCGAAGGCCGCGCGGCAAACCACCCGCTTTTCGTTACCACCTTTAATCCGCCGATCGGCGCGCCGTTCCCCGGCGCTGCAGTCAGCTTGCTCACAATCGGCTCGCCCGCCAGATCGGATTCCTTCACATCTCTCGGCGAAAGTTTCTGCAGCTTTGCCTTTTGCTCCGGCGTGGCCGCCGCGTCGATGCGCGTGTAATACGGCATCCCAAACTCCGCTACCAGCTCTTGAAAATGCTGCCCTGGATCTTTGCCCGTCACTGCCGTTATCTCCGCCGCCAGCAGATCCATGATCGGCCCATCCTTGTCCGTCGTCCACACCGTGCCGTCGAGCCGCAAAAAGCTGGCTCCAGCGCTCTCCTCGCCGCCGAAGCACCACGACCCGTCAAACAATCCCGGCACGAACCACTTGAATCCCACCGGTACCTCGGAGAATCTGCGTCCGAGTTTCTCCACCACGCGATCGATCAAGCTGCTGCTCACCAGTGTCTTTCCGACGATCAATTCATTCGACCACTTTGGACGGTGCGTCAGCAGATACCGGATCGCGACCGCCAGAAAGTGGTTCGGATTCATCAACCCCGCCGCCGGTGTCACGACTCCGTGACGGTCCGAATCCGGATCATTCGCGAACGCCACCTGAAATTTGTCCTTTAGTTTCACTAACCCCGCCATCGCATATGGGCTCGAGCAATCCATTCGGATCACCCCATCATGGTCCACGGTCATGAACGAAAACGTCGGATCAATCACCGGATTGACCACCGTGATGTTCAATCCGTAGGCCGAATTGATCGGCTCCCAGTAAGGTTTTGCCGCTCCACCCAATGGATCAACGCCCATTTTCAGCGAAGCGCCGCGAATCGCCTCCATCTGAATTACGTTCCGCAGATCGTCTACGTAGGGACGAATAAAATCTTCCTCGTGCGTTGTGCTGGCTTTCTTCGCGGAAGCCTGTGACATCCTTTTCACTTCTGCGTTGCCTCCACGCAGCAACTCGTTGGCTCGCTTCTGAATCCATCCGGTAACGTCCGTATCCGCCGGCCCGCCGTTGGGCGGGTTGTACTTGAATCCCCCATCCCGCGGGGGGTTGTGCGAAGGTGTAATCACAATCCCATCGGCGAGATGCTCTTTTCTGCCGTGGTTGTAAACCAGGATCGCTCGGGAAATCACCGGGGTCGGCGTAACTCCATCTTCAGCTTGGATGATTGTCTCGACGCCATTCGCGGCTAGTACTTCCAGCGCCGTGCTTTGCGCTGGCCCGGAAATTGCGTGCGTATCCTTACCCATGTAGAGAGGCCCATCGATCCCGCTCTTTTTTCGATACTCGCAAATCGCCTGCGTGATCGCCAGAATATGGGCCTCAGTGAAAGTCGAGGAAAAGGGAGAACCGCGGTGGCCGCTCGTTCCGAAGCTCACCAGTTGCGTTGAGTCATTCACATCGGGGTGTTTCTCGAAGTAATCCCGCTCCAGCCTGCCGGCGTCGATCAGCATTTCCTTCGGGGCGGGCTGGCCTGCCAACGGCGATATTCCCTTCGCTGGTGTTGCGCCCTCGGCCATGAACTTGTCCCGCCTCTCGGAAGAAAGTCACCCACAACGGAAAAAAATGCGGGTAGACGTATCAGATTAAGCCCGAATTGTCGCACGTATATTGCTTTTGCAGCCAGTGGTGGTTATGCCGCCGTCGAATCGCGCGGGACTTAAGCCACCGGGCAGGGTGCGGCTTTCCAGATTTCCGCGTTGTATTCCCGGATGGTACGATCGCTCGAAAAGTATCCCGAGTTCGCAATATTCAAGATGACCTTACGCACCCAGGCATGCGGATCCTGCCAAATCTGCGTTAGTCGTGCATCCGCCTCCAGGTAGGACTTCAGGTCCGCCAGATGCATGTAGAAGTCGCCGTTGGTCAACAGCGTGTCGCGAATCGGTTCGAACACTCCCCGCTCGTAACGGCTGAAGTAATCGGAGAAGATCAGGTCCAGCGCGGTGCGGGTTTCTGGTTCATTGTCGTAGTGCCAGTGCGGATTGTACCATCCCCGGCTCCCCGCCACCTGTTGCGCGGTCAAGCCAAACAAGAAAAAGTTTTCTTCCCCCGCCGCCTCGGCCATCTCGATCGTTGCCCCGTCGCGTGTGCCAATGGTCAGCGCGCCGTTCATCATAAATTTCATATTGCTGGTCCCACTGGCCTCGTATCCCGCCGTGGAAATCTGATTTGAAACGTCACTTGCCGGAATCAAGTGTTCCGCCAGCGTCACGCGGTAATCCGGCAGGAACACCACCCGCAGGCGGCCCTTCACGATGGGATCGCCGTCAATCGTTCCCGCCAGGTTATTCAGGAACTTGATGATGAGCTTCGCCAATTTGTACGCCGGCGCGGCCTTCCCGGCAAAGAAGAACGTCCGTGGTGGCATTTCCAGATTGGGGTTTTCGCGTATCCGGTTGTAAAGCACGATCACGCGCAGCGCATTCAGCAATTGCCGCTTGTATTCGTGAATCCGTTTCACTTGGGAATCAAAGAGTGTATGCGGATCGACGGAGAGACCATACGTTGTTTTCAACCATTTGCAAAATTGTGTTTTGCAGTCATCCTGCGCCTTCATTACGGCATCGCGGAATCCGGTATCGTCCGCCAGTCTCTGCAGGCGCGATAGCTCGCTCAGATCGGTGATCCACCCCTCGCCGATTGCATCGGTGATGGCCCGCGCCAGCGGCGGATTGCATAAACGCAGCCAGCGCCTTGGTGTCACCCCATTCGTCTTGTTGTTGAAGCGCTCCGGAAAGATCGTCGCCAGGTCCTTCACCGTCGTCTCGCGAAGGAGTTGCGAATGAATTGCCGCCACGCCATTCGTGCTGTGCGTGCCCACAATTGCCAGATTCGCCATGCGCACTCTGGGTACTGCGCCTTCCTCTATCAGGCTTACTCGAGATACCAATTCATCATCGTTCGGATGCGTCGTTCGAACGTAGTCCAGGAATCTCCGGTTGATCTCATAAATGATCTCCAGCAGCCGTGGTGCAACCACGGCGAATGCGTTTACCGGCCACTTCTCCAGCGCTTCGGGAAGCAGCGTGTGATTCGTGTAGGCAAGCGTCCTCTGGGTGATGTCCCACGCCTGGTCCCAGCCCAGATGCGCCTCATCAAGCAGATTGCGCATCAATTCCGCCACGGCCATGGATGGATGCGTATCATTTAGCTGAATGGCTACCTTATCCGGGAATGTGTTCCAGTCCGCGTTCGCATGCCGGAAGCGCCGCACCAGGTCCGCCAGCGAACACGCCACAAGGAAATACTCCTGCACGAATCGCAGCGCCTGGCCCATGCTCGTGGCATCGTTCGGATAAAGGACTCGGGTAATCGACTCCGCCGCCAGGGTTTCAGCTAGAGCACCCACAAAGTCCCCGCTGCTGAACTCCTGAAAATCAAAATAGTCCGGCGCCGCCGCCGCCCAAAGCCGGAGCGTGTTGACTGTCTTTCCGCCGAAGCCCACCACCGGCCGGTCATATGGGATTCCGTACAACCTCGAACATTTCCCTGCGATGGCACGCAGTGTTCCTTCGCGCAGGACGAATGCGCAGTTCATTGGAATCGACACCCGCGCATACGGCCGCGCCACTTCCCACGGATCGGGATGGCGCAACCAGTTGTCCGGCTCTTCATGCTGCCAGCCGTCCTGGATCGTCTGCTTGAACATCCCGTATTCATAGCGCAAGCCATAGCCCATTGCCGGAAGCTGCATCGTCGCCATCGAATCCAGGAAGCACGCCGCCAACCGTCCCAACCCGCCGTTGCCAAGCCCCGCGTCAGGCTCTTTCTCCAGCATGGCCAACCAATCCACGTCCTTTTGACTGATTACTTCCTGCATCTGCTGGTCCAGCAGAAAATTTGTCACATTGTTCGCCAGCGACCTTCCTATCAGAAACTCCATTGAAAGGTAATAAACGCGTTTCGCATTGGCCCGATGATAGGTGCGGTTTGTTGACACCCAACGCTGCGAAAGGATTTCGCGCACCGATCGCGCGAACGCCTCGTAGTGTTCCCGCACGTTGGTTACGGCGGGATCGACGCCGTTGTCGAACAAAAGGTGCCGCAAATAAAACTCGTGCAGTGTATTGGCCACTTGTGCGGGAGGAATGCTGAACTGGGAGGCGCCCTCGGCGAGATTTTCCGTTTCCGCGGATTTGGAAACGGCTGCTGCGGTATTCGTACTCATAATCAACTCCTTGCTTTCGTGGGCGAGTCGGTCACATGAGATTCAATTTCTCCGTTTCTTCTGGGCTGCCCTTTCGCAGCCCTACTACCAGGCAACCCCGATGTCTGCTCCCTATTCTGGCACAATCCGGTTACCAGGGGATTACACGGCGCGAGGCTTCTGATGAACGGCGCTCAATACGCACAGGGACGCTCCGAATCGAACCTGCGAATCTACCGGCAGTCCGGGAAGAGTCATCCACCCGTACTCAAGCTTTCTGCCATGGCGGATCGGGTCCCTTCGAGTGGGCGAACGGCCTAACCGCCCTGGCGCGCGCCACGATGGAGAAGTGAAAAACCACATATGTCACATCGAAACCCTCTCTGCATCCTTCACCTAGCTCTTGAAAATGAAGGCTTTAGTAGTGCGCGTGAAAACTAGTCTTTGACCCGCCCCAGGCCCGCGGCTATACTTCGCTACGTCCTTCGCTGCCTATGGAAATTTCTCGTCGCTCCTCGAGAATCGCGCGCTTCGGCTCTTTTGAATCCGATCTGGATGCTGGAGAACTTCGCAAACATGGCCATCGTCTCAAGCTCTCCGAGCAGCCCTTCCAGATTCTCGCCATGCTCCTCGAGCATCCTGGCGAAATCATTTCCCGCGAGCAGCTTCGCCAACTCCTTTGGCCCAGCGATGCCTTCGTGGATTTCGATCACGGCCTGAATAACGCCGTCATGCGGCTTCGCGAAGTCCTCGGCGACTCGTCCAATCACCCGCGCTTCATTGAGACCCTGCCGCGTCGCGGTTATCGTTTTATCGCTCCCGTCGAACTTTCGTCTCCTTCCAGCAGCCCGGCTGTTCCTGAAGCTTCCGTTCGTGGGCTGGCTCCCGAGGCCAACGCCAGTGAGCCTATTCCAGCAACCGTCACACCCACTGGTGCAACCGAGGCCCGCTTCTCCATCTCCCGCATCGCCCTTCTGGTCGCAGGGGTTCTCGCCGGCAGCGTCCTGATTTCCGCCCTTGCGGTCCATTACGTCACCGGCGTGAACGCTGGCAAAAACCTGGCGAATCGCACCAGCTCTCTTGTGGTCTTGCCGCTGGAAAATCTCTCGGGAGACAAGGATCAGGATTATTTTGCCGACGGCATGACCGATGATCTCATCGCCAACCTCGCGAAAATCCGCTCCTTACGGGTGGTCTCCCGCTCCACTGCAATGGCCTACAAAGGTACGCACAAGCCCCTCCCGCAAATCGCTTCGGAGCTCAACGTGGACGCGGTTGTCGAAGGAACCGTCATGCGCGTCGGCAATCGCGTGCGCATCACCGCCGAACTCGTTCAGGTCTCCACCGACCAGCATCTCTGGGCCGACACTTACGAAAGCACGATTGGCGACGTCCTTAGCTTGCAAAACCGGGTTTCTTTCGCGATTGCCGACGAAATCCGCATTAACCTGACCAAGGAAGACAAAGAGCGCCTCGCGCGGAAGCCCTTCGTTAGCCCGGAAGCCTACGAGGATTACCTCCGCGGCCGCTATTATTGGAACAAGCGTAGTTACGACGGATTCGCCAAGTCCATCGACTACTTCCAGCAAGCCACTCATCGCGATCCGCAGTACGCCATGGCGTACGCGGGTCTCGCCGATTGTTATGGCATCATCGGCTCGATCATTTATGGAGCCGCCCCTTCCGCCGAAGCCGCCACCAAAGCCAAGGCGGCGGCGACGCGTGCTCTCGGAATCGACCCCTCCCTTGCTCAGGCCGAAACTTCGCTCGCCACTGCCCAGTTCAATTACGACTGGGATTGGCCTGGCGCCGCCGAGGGTTTCAAGAAAGCCATGCAGATGGATCCCACCTACGCCACTGCTTTTCAGCGCTATTCGCTTTACCTCATCGCCATGGGCAGGTTCGATGAAAGTTTCGACCAGATCAAAAAAGCCCGCGATCTCGATCCTCTCTCCATCAGCATTCATGCCAGCATTGGCCGCCGGTTTTATTTCGCACGCGATTTCGATCGCTCCATCGAGCAGTTGCGCGACACTCTCGATATGGATCCTAACTTCGAATGGGCGCGCCTGGTTTTGGGGCAGGCCTACGAACAAAAAGGCCAATACGACAAGGCCATCGAGGAGTTCCGGCGGGCCGTCGAGCTATCCAATGCCAGCCCCGTGATGCTATCCGGGCTCGCCCATGCCTACGCGGCCTCGGGAAATCACGCGGAGGCGCTTCAATTGCTCGCCCGGCTGCAGGCCTTGGCGAAAAATCAATACGTTTCGCCTTATTACATTGCCATGATCTATCTAGGCTTGGGAAAAAATGACCTGGCCATCGACTGGCTCGAAAAGGCCTATGGGGATCGCTCCAATGGCCTCGTTTTCCTGAAGGTCGAACCCGCTCTCGATCCCCTGCGCACGAATCCCCGCTTCGTGGCCTTGCAAGCGAAAATGAACTTTCCCAATTGAGCTATGACTTCACCTTGCGGTTCGTTCTCTCTTGCTCACGACCCCTGGCATCTCTGCGTCCACGATTGTTCACCATATCCCCCTTCTTCACCCACCAAACACAGAGGATTTTCACTTCCTGCGGTACAATCGGATTGCGAGCGTCTCTTTTCCTCACTGGAGAAGCGGCCGTTCGAGCGGCGAGGATTGTGCCCTATACGCGTGGAAATCCGCGCATGCAGAGCGCACTCGCCGAACTTTCGCTCATTCCTTCGGGCTCGTAGCTCAGCGGTTAGAGCAGCGGACTCATAATCCGTTGGTCGTAGGTTCGAATCCTACCGGGCCCACGAAATCCTCCACGCCGGCAAAGCGCGTGGGTTCGCACTGCCCTTGAATTGATTCACCCGCGGAAATTTTAGAGCGGCTCTTTGCCGCCTGCGTCGATGTGTTGCAGCAGATTTTGATACGCCGGATCTTCGTGGATCGCGCGAAACGCTCGGAAGTTCTGCAGGTAGAGCAACTCATACTCATGGCGCTGGTAGGCCCGCGTCAGATATTCCAGCGCCTTTTTGTAGTCTCCCAAAATGGCATACGTACTCGCCACGTTCAACGCGTCTTCGCGCCCTTCGCGCAATTCTTGCAGTTGATCGTGCAAGCGGCCTTCCAGTAGCGCGCTTTCGCCCCCCGCCTCAAACCGTTCCTTGTCTGCCGCCACCGCTTTCAACACAATTTCATTCTGGTAAAGATGCGCCAGCGCCTCCTGTTCATCCAGCGATTTCGCGTACTCTTTCCGGTCCCAATAGATTCCTTCCAGATACGCATGCGGCGACCGGAACTCCCGGTCCGTCTCTTCCAACTCCTGCAGAATATTGATCGCTTCTTGATCCCGGCCGCTGGCATAAAACACTTGCGCACGGTCCGCAGCGATCGAGCGCGAACTCGGATCTAGCGTCCGCGCTTTTTCGATTTCAGAAACCGCTTCCGGCAGCCGCGGCAGTGCCATCAACGCTGTCGCGTACCAGTGATGCGCCACGGCGTCGTTCGGATTCAATTCGATTGCCCGCCGGAATTCGCGTTCGCCTTCCGCGATATCCCAATTCCCGTGAAACTCCGCGAACGCCAGCGCCCGGTGCCCATCCGCCAAGGTTTCGTCCAGTTGCACTGCTTTCTGCGCGGCGGCCACCGCCAGTGGGAACGCCTGGCTGGCCGGCATGTTGCTGTACTCCCGCATCAGGTCGTATGTATCCGCCAGCCCCGCATAAGCCTGCGCGTACGTGGGATCCCGCTGCGTGGCCGCTGAAAAATAATCCGCCGCACGGCTCAGATCATCCGCTGTCCGCTTGTTCCAGTAATACCTGCCCTTCAAATACAAATCTTCCGCCTCAAGTCGCGCCGGATTATATCGGCGAAACGACACGTTCGGCAGCACGTGTCCCTGGACCGGCCGCACACGGAAGAAGTGTGCAAACCCGTAAGCGCCTAGCCCCAGCACTGCCATACCCGCCGCGATAATCGTCCAGCGCAGCAGCACGCCCGCCGCAGGTTCCCCGCCAATAAAAAGCCCGGCTTGGCCCTTGGACGGTTCGGAACTCTGGCGGGGGCCCTGACCCGCAGCCCCCCCTCGCTCCGATTCGGGACCAGGTACTGCTCCGCTCCCTGCTGATCGCAGCCAGGCCGTCAGTTCATTCGTGAACGCAAAGACACTCCCCCGGCCCCCGCCCGGCACGCGGTGCACCGGCAAGTTCCGCTCCTTCTCCCAGCGCTTTACCGTACGTTCATCGCGCGAGAAAAAGCCTGCAATTTCCTTCCAAGAATCGAGTCGCTGACTGCCTGGTTTTGCGGGTGTATCCTTCGACATGACCTGAAAAGCCCTTTAATGTCCTAACGCGTCCCTTGCTCGCGGCTTGCCATCGTACTAAACATCAAATCGCTCAGAAGGTCTTTCTTTTGAAGCCAGGTTTGTTTCATTGGTTTCTTGCGAAGGGCTCTAAAGTCGGCGGCCGTCGGGCTTTGGGGATAAGTGTGCAAGACTTTTCCCTATTCGCCTAGGGGCCAAGCACTTTTCGGAAACACTTTGCGCAGAGTCCGTACTATGCCCCCACGTTGCGATCGCTCTCTTCCCGATGGGCCTCCAGACCTCTCGGAAGTGTCGCATTTGCCAGCGCTTAGCGATGGCCACGAATCGCGCAAAGCCGCAGCTTCTCCTCGCCGCTTGGACAAGTCGTTGCTCATGGGGAAACTTGCTCAGCTCTTTTCCCCGGGTGCCCCCTGCGTTCCTCTTGGTTCTCTCCCCGAAACCGAGCCGGAGAACCCTGAGCGAAATCGACGCCAACCCGGTGCGGTGTCCCCAGGTAAGAACCTTAAGGATTGAATCCAGCGGCATTTGGAATGCGACGGAGGGCGTGAAATGACTGCTCTGCAAGGTAGTAGCGGCCAAGCTTGCCGTTTGCCTCTCAATCGCCCTGATCTTTCCGGGCGCTCGGCGCTTCGCTCGGGGTTGTGCCCCATTCGCTTTACCACTTTCCTGGGTTTCCTGACGCTTCTGTTTGGCCTGGCAGCCGCTCTGCCTTCCTCCGCCCAAACCACTCTCTCGACCGTCAGCACCGGTTCTCCCACCGTCGGCTTGGCCGTCAACCCAACGCAAAATATCATCTATGTAACCCACGGCGACAACACCTTGACCTATATCGATGGTTGGACCAACACCGTCCACCAGGTCAAGGACCCCGGCGCCGCCACCACCAACGGCGCTTCCGCTATCCTCACTTACCTCAACGGAGTTTTCGTCGCCAATAGTGCCTCCAACGACATCGTCGCCTACTATGTCGTTCCCCAAGGCGGATATACATTCGAGCAACTCGTCAAGGATCCCAACGCGCTTCAGCCCGCGGCCATGGTGTTTTCCCCGAACGGCTTCGGCACCTTATATGTCGCCAATAAGGGCAGCAACTCCGTTTCGGTCTTTGTCAACAATGGTTCCGGCCTTCAATTTACTGCAGCCATCTCCGTCGGCGCGCAGCCCGATGCCATGGTCATGGATCTCGCCAGCAACCGGATCTATGTCGCGAATTACGCGGACGGCACCGTCAGCGTTGTCGATGGTAGTTCCAACACCGTCGTGACCACCATCCAGGTCGGCATGCACCCAACTTCTCTCGCTCTGAACGCACCGTCCAACAAAATTTATGTTGCCGATCAAGGTTCCAACGATGTGATGGTCATCAACGGCGCCACGAATATCGCCAGTTCGATCTCTGGAATTTCCACCGCTCCAACTGCTATTGCCACCAGCCCATTAAGCGGCCAGATTTTCGTCGCAACTCTGGACGGCCACGTGGACGTAATCGATGGCTCCACCGACACCGTAACCCATGTGCTCTCCGCGCAAGCCGGCACCAGTCCGGCCGGACAGGCGGCCATCGTCGTCGATCCCACCACGGACGAAGTATTTGTCTCCATCCAGGGTGGCAATCTCACCGCCATCGATGGCGGCACTCTCGCGGAAACCAATCCTCCCGTTGGTCCGGGCGGCACGGCTGCCCTCGCTCTCAATCCCGTTACGCACCGTGTCTACGCGGATAACGCCTCCAATTCCATCGCCGTCGTTGACGGGTCCACAAATGCATTCAATACGCTCACCCTCGGCCAGATCCAGCCTTGGGCCATCGCCGTCAATCCCGCAACGAATAAAGTCTACGTCGCCAATTATGGCTCGAATAGCGTTACCGCCTACGACCCCAACGCTGGCACAACCTCCAATATTCCTACCGGCGGCAATCCCGATGCCATTGCCATCGACCTCGCGAAGAATCTCGTCTACGTCGCCGATTTCACCGGCTCCGTAACCATCATCGATGCCTCAAACGATCAAGTCGAATCTCAAACCATCGACGTCGCGAATCCCGACTCCATCGCAGTTGACCCCATTCGCGGACTTGTTTTCGGCGCAAGCTCCACCCAGAGCGCCGCCTTCAACTTTCCTTCGAATTTCGGTCCAAACCCTTGGACCTCGGGTCCCACCTCCAATGTCGGCCCGATTGCCTCGCTTGCGAATCCCGCGGCCGGCGTTGCTTACACACTGTTCCGCGATGGAAATCTGGAAGTCGCCGACGAATCCACTCCCCATTCCTTCATCGTCGGCGTGTGCGGCACCACGGCCTCTCAGCCGACCGCGATGGACGTGAATCCCACCACCAACACGGTCTATGTCGCCTGCTCGGGCAAAGAAGTGGATGCCGTGATCCATGCTGGCGGATTCCTTGGTGGCGTCAGCGCCGTATACCAGGATCCCAGCGCGATCTCTCCCGTCGCCGTGGCCGTCAATCCCATCACCAACAAAATTTTCGTCGCCAATGCCGGCGACGGCTCCGGAAACGGCAGCGTTACTGTGATCGATGGCGCCACCGGCTCGGTCACAAATCTCTCCACCGGCGGCACTCCAGTCGGCGTCGCCGTGAATCTTGCCTCCGGCAAGGTCTACGTCCAGATGAAGACCACCGGCGCCAACGGGGCCATCTATGCCATCGATCCGACGGGCCAATATTTCCTCGGCGGCAGCACCCCCGAAGGTTCCATTGGCCCCTTGAACACGCAAATCGCCACCGATCCCATCAACAACACTGTCTACGCCCTGGATCGCCTTT
The DNA here is from genome assembly GCA_021324935.1 of Acidobacteriota bacterium. Lineage (GTDB taxonomy): Bacteria > Acidobacteriota > Terriglobia > Acidiferrales > UBA7541 > Acidiferrum. The sequence continues at coordinate 4,126 of JAJPIE010000009.1, read as the reverse complement.
CGAACACCGTCTCTTACATCGCGGAAAGTACTCCCCAGGGCAACGCTGGTCCCTCCACGACGATCCAGCCCTTTACCAACAACATCTGGACCACTTCGGCCACCCCCACGTTCAACTTCTCCGCCACTGCCGGCCTGGACGGTTACGGGCCCTATGCCGTCTACTTCCAGGTGGACACGCTCACCGGCCCATGGAGTTATGCGGGCAGCACTGGAACCTCCGGTTCCTTCAGCGGAATTTATTCCCTCCCCCTCACTCCGGGTTTCCATGTGGTTTACGCCTACTCCACCAGCGGCTATGAGACCAACAATCTTGATTCCAACAATGGCGCTGGTTTTCAGTACGGGCCTTTCGTTGGCGCTATCGCTTCTTACGGCTTTATCGTTGCTCCGCCCAACGCCGGCACATCGTTCCTGGCGAATTTCGGATCGGTCGCTCAGGGAACCACCAGCGCGCCGCAGCAAGCCATCCTCGTCAATCATGGCGGCGCCCCGCTGAACTTTACCTACACCTTCACCGGCCCCAATGCCACCGACTTTGCCGAGGTCCCCTACACCGGCTCAGATCCTCTCTGCAATACCTTGGCGGGAGTCCTCGCTCCGGGCAGCTACTGCGACGTCAATGTCGCGTTTCACCCCACCGCTGCCGGTGCCGAAGTCGCCGAGGTGGAGTTCCTCGACAACTCTCTTGGAATTGCCGACACCCCCAGCGTCGTCGTTCTCGAAGGTTTCAGTCAGGCTCCCGGGCAGACCCTTTCCGTGGCCATCACCGGCAACGGTGCCGGAACGATCAGCGACGGTTCTGGCTTCACTTGCAGCACCACGACCTATTGCAATCACGTTTACACCCCTGGCGCTCAGGTTACGCTCACGGCTACTCCCTCGGCCGGCTCGATTTTCTATGGTTGGGATGGTGCCTGCACCGGCAGTGGCACTTGCACGCTCACGATGAACTCCAATCAGATCGTCGCGGCCATCTTCACCACCGCGATCCCTTCTCATTGCGCGCCTTCCGATACGACCTGGATTGGCGGGCCATCCGGCAATTGGAGCAACCCTGCCAATTGGAGCACCGCCGCGGTCCCTGTCTCCGGCGCGCATGTTTGCATCAACGGCGCCAAGTCTCCCGTCTCCTCTGTCACACTCGACGTCAGCGCCAGCGTTGGCGGACTCACCATCGATCCGGGCAACTCCTTGACGATCTCGGACAATTTGCAATTCATCGTCGCCGGCACCCTGTCCAATTCCGGCCAGATCACTCTCAATGCTTCCGGTCACAATACTTTTCTGACGTTCAGCGGCTCGGTCACCATCACCGGTGGTGGCACCATCACCTTGATTCAAACTACTTCCGGCGGCCAACCTATCCTCAACAACACCAACAATGGCGCCTTCACCAACGTCGATAACACCATTCAGGGCGCTGGCCAGATTGGCAACAACGGTCTCCACATCACCAATCAGGTGAGTGGTGTTATCAGCGCAAACAACGCTTCCTTCCCGCTCACGCTCAACAACAATGTCACCAACCTCGGCACCATCCAGTCCAGCGGCTCCGGCACCTTGCAAATTGCCGCCGTTATTGCCAATTCGGCCGCCACTGTGAGGACTCTCAGTTCCACTTCCTCGGTGCTTTTGCTCGGGAACGCCAGCATTCAGGGCGGCATCGTCAATAACGCCGCCGGCGGCACTTTTGCCACCCCTACAGGCAACGTCGGCAACCTCGACGGCAAAACCTTGGGTGCGCTTACGCTGTTCGGCACTTACACCACGCAGGACAACGCGACCACGGTCCTCTTCGGCGCCATTGACAATGCCGGAACCCTCCTGCTCCAATCCGCCGGCCACAATACGTTTCTCACTTTCAATAGCGCTGTCACCTTGTCCGGCGGCGGCACGGTCGACATGTCTCTCACCACCCTCGGCGGCCAGCCAATTCTCAATAATACGAATGCGGGTTCGTTGACCAACTTCAACAACTTGATTCAGGGTGCCGGGCAAATCGGCAACAATGGCCTTGTCATCACCAACCAGGCCGCCGGCATCATCAACGCCAACAACTCTTCCAGCCCTCTTTTCATCAACAGCAACCTCACCAACCAGGGACTCCTGGAAGCCACCGGCAACGGCACCCTTCAGATTTCCTCCGTCATCCAGAACCAGAACGCCAACGTCACTGTCGGCGCTGCCAGTGCGTCCATTCTCCTTGTCGGTGGCGACATTGTTGGCGGCACGATCACCAATACTCTCGGCGGTACTTTCGCCACTGTGGCAGGCAACTCAGCTTCTCTCGACGGAATAACCTCGGGCGCTCTCACGATTGTGGGGACGTTTGCGTCGCTGGATAACTCCACCACCACCTTCTTCGGCTCGATTAACAATACCGGCACCATCGTCATCCAGGCGGCCGGGCACAACACCTTCTTCAACTGCAACAACATCGTCACCCTCTCCGGCGGTGGCACGGTCAACCTTTCACAAGCGTCTTCCAGCGGGCAGCCGATCATCAACAATTCCAACGCCGGCGCGTTGGTCAACGTCAACAACCTGATCGAAGGCGCCGGACAAATCGGCAACAACGGCCTCGGCATCACCAACCAGGCTGCGGGCGTGATTTCGGCAACCAATCCGAGCTTCCCCCTTGGCATCAACAACAACTCCACCAACTTGGGTCTGATCCAGGCGAATGGCGGCACGCTGCAGCTCAGCGCGCAAGTGGTGAATCAGGGTGCGGCGATCAGGACCGTAAGCGGCGGCTCCGCTATCCAGCTTTTTAGCGGCGCCAATATTCAGGGTGGCACCTTAACCAGCGCCGCGGGTGGTTCCATCACCACCGTCGTCGGGCAGAATCCTGCTCTCAACGGTTTAACCTCCGGCGCTTTGACCCTCGCCGGCACGATCACCATCGTGGACAATGGAAACGCGACTTTGTTTGGCACGATCAACAACACCGGCGTGCTCGACCTCCAATCCAACGGCCACAATTCGTTTCTCGTCTGCAACAATGCGGTCACATTGACTGGCAACGGCACTGTGTTCCTGGATCAGCTTGCTTCGGGTGGCCAGCCCATCATCAACAACGCCAACGCCGGATCGCTCACCAACGTCTCCAACCTCATCGAAGGCGCCGGACAAATCGGCAACAACGGCTTGCCTTTCACCAACGGTTCCGCCGGTCGCGTGCTAGGCAACTCCGCTTTCTCCTTGTCACTGAACGGAAGTTCCGTCACCAATCAGGGCCAGATGCAGCAGACCGGCGCGTCCTCGTCTGGGATACTCTCCGTCAATAACCTGACCCAGACTTCTACCGGGCATTTTGGTATCAGCATCGCTTCGCCGACGCAGTATTCTCAGTAGCAGGACACTGGAAACACCACTCTTGCCGGCAATTTAGATATCGCATTCGCCAACGGATTCACACCGGCACTCAACAATCAGTTTACCGTGCTCACCACCCACTCACGTTCCGGTCAGTTCGCCGCGATCAATTCTCCCAGCCTGCCCAGCGGCCTCGCATGGCAGGCCACTTACAACCCCGGCTCAGTCGTGCTCACTGTTGTCGCCGGCACTGGCGGAACCTCTACGCTCACTGTTACGCCCCAGGGCACCGGCACCGGCACAATCACCGACGACTTCGGCCTGATCAATTGCACCACCACCGGAGGCGTCATCTCCGGCAACTGCTCTGCCGGCTATCTCACCGGCTCGATTGTCGCGCTCACCGCCATCCCCGCATCAGGCACAAACTTCAACGGTTTTACAGGCTGCACTGGCGCCGCACCTTGCATCGTTACCGTAAGCGGCCCGCAAACCGTCACCGCGTCCTTCGTTCCTGCCAATTCCTTCACCTTGAATGTCACACTCATCGGAACCGGCAACGGCACCATCACCGACAATTTCAACCAGATCAACTGCGTCGACGCTGCGGGTGTCATTTCCGGCGCTTGCAGCGCCAGCTATCCGGTGGGCGCGGTCGTGAATCTAAGCGCAACGCCAAACTCAGGCGCCACCTTCGGCGGCTGGCTTGGCGCCTGCACAGGCACCGCCGGTTGCAGCGTCACCATGAATTCCGCGCAATCCGTCACCGCTTCTCTCGTTCCGCCTCCGCAGAACATTCCCCTCACTTT
>JAJPIE010000085.1 GCA_021324935.1 Acidobacteriota bacterium | reverse complement strand
GTAGATGGCGCGGTGCAGCGCCTCTCTGTCCGAGGTAAACTCCACCGTGTTCTGCCCGGACGTGCTGAATATCGCCACGCGGTCGTTTGGCCCGATCTTCTCCAAAAAACGGCCGGCTTGTTGCCGCACATACGCGGCGTCTTCCATCGCAAGATGGATATCGTCGAAAACCAGCGCCACGAATCGCCCGGGCAACGTAACAGGCTTTGCCGGCGCTCCCAGATCGCCCTGTGTCTGGGACGCTGCGGCGTCGCGCTGCATGCGGCTCTCGGGCGTCTCCACCGAAAAGTTCGTAATGTTTTGCAGTTTGCCCTGATCGTAGAGCAGGAAATCCTGTTTTGTCAGGCTCCCCACGGCTTTGCCATTCGGCTCGCGCACTGTCACGCGCACCTGCACCAGGTTCACGCGAACCTTGAACGTCGCGCTCGTTTCTGTCTGTGAAATTTCCGAGCCGTTGTCGGCCTTGGGCTTGTTCGCGGAATCCGCCGCTCCGGCGGCTTTCGATTGCGTTCCCGCGCCCGGAGCGGCCACCGCAGGCGCAGGTGCGTTTGCCGGGGACTGCGCTTGGGAGCACGGACCAGCAACGAGCAAAAAGACAGGGGATAATAGCCGGAGGATGCGGCGAAGCGGGTTCCGATCGGGCAAGCGCGGGTTCATCCCTTCCCTAGCTCCCATTCGCGTCCTGGGCTTCCCTCACTCCCAGAGACACACCACTGAGCGCCTCGCGCGGGTGGGATTCATCGACTATACGCCGCCGCTTTTTCAGGTGTCAACGCGCCGCTTTGATACCCTTCGAGTGTCCTCTGATCCTGGGTTTCCAAGTAGCGCAGCAGGTAGGGGTCGCCCGACTCCGTGACCACTCGGAAAAACGTCTCGCCGGCCGAATACCACCGGTCTTCGATCTGCGCGATTGGAATCGGCTTCTCGCCAAACTTCTAGATGCGCGGCGATTCGTCCGCCTTATAACCCGCGTAGGAAATCACCTCAACGACTTCCGTCGGCCACCTCCAGAAATTGCTCCGGAACATGCGCCACGGCCATTCCTTCAATATCGGATGGCCTCGCTGCCACGCGCTCCGTTCCTTACCCAATTTTCTCGCAATCGAACCCCAGATTCTACCGGGATTGCCGGTGCGTCGCTTCCTCCGCGTTCCACGCCGCGCCCAGCAGCACGATCACCGCCGAAATCTGCATCCAGATCAGCAACCCGATCACCGCCGCCAATCCGCCATACAACACACTGTAGGAAACCCGCCTCACGTACAGTCCAAATGCCGCGTTCACCAGCCACCACAGCAGCGTCGCCACCACCGCTCCCGGCAGAACCTGCACCAGCCGCTCTTCCTCGTCCGGCCGCGCCACCCAATAAATCACCGCCAGCGCCAGCATCGCCAGTATCATTGCCACCAGCGGAAAAAACACCAGCCACAATCCGCTTACAAACGCGTGCTTCCCGATAATTCCCGTCAGCCAGTGCCTCAGCGGCCTCCCGAAAACTCCCAGAATTCCCGCCACAAGAATCGGCGCAAACGTAATCACTAGCAGCAACAACCCGCGAAACTGCCGGTGAAAAAAACCCAAGCGCTCCTCGTCGCCGTAAATCAGGTGAATCCCGTCCATCACCAGCTTCATCACCTGTGACCCGCCGATCAAACTCCCCACCCAGCCCAGCAGCGCGAACTTCCACACGTCCGCTCCGCGCCGCGTCAAAAATTCCGCCACGATTCCCTGGCTGCCCGGCGGCAGAAATTGCGTGAAGTCGCGGATCGTGTCCAGCAACGCCGCGCGCGTCCCGATCCAGCTCGAAGCCAGCCCCACTGCCAGCAGCAGCGTCGGGAAAAACGCCAGGAACACGTTGAACGCAATGGCCTGCGAAATCACGTTGCACCGCGGAAACACCCGCGCCACCGTACCCCAGATTTTCGACGGAACACTCCGTTGGCTAGGCATCGCTCGACATTATAGCCGGACTCCTCAATCTAAATTTTCTCTAACCACACTAAAGTTCCCCGCTTCCCTGCCGATCTTCCGATTACACGCCTGTTGCGTGTCCAAAGGAGGCCTATCCCTGTGAACGCCATCTCAGCAGCCAATGGGGCAGATATTCTCCAGCGTTTTCTCGAGCAGACCGGCCAGACCTCGTCCACAACCCCGGCGCAGCAAACCGCCGCAACGCTAAAAACCGCCAAAGCGGAAGCTCAGCTCAACGAAGCCTCCGTCATCGGCGGCGGCACGCCGGACACCACCGGCACGCTGCTCAACACTTACGCTTAGCAATCGCTCCATCCCCGAACCACCCGCCGCACTCGGGTGACCTGGGCCTCTCCCCAATGCTCTCCAGGAGTGCGGCCCTTCCTTACGCCGTCGATCCCTTTCATCGCGAAATTGTGGACGCCACAAGGAAAGCCGCCACCGACACTCGCACCTGAACCGCTTCGCCCCGTCCATTCGTCGCCCTCGGATAGCGCCACGCCCGCTTTCAATTGACCTGACCGGGGATTTTTGTACCAGGTGAAGTGAGAGAGAATTCACCTGGAGGAAAACCGGTCATGCCCATGAACAGGTACAAGCCGGAGCAGATCATGATCGAGCAGTGGCGGGCGGAGTACAACACGAGGCGGCCACACTCGGCGCTCGGTTACAGGCCGCCTGCCCCGGCAGCGCTCGCGCCGCCAGTTGCAGCTCTCCGGTCGCCTACGGCTCCCTGCGAGCCGCAACTGGCCCAAGGGATTTTCTGATGTACACTCTCTCACATCCCCTGGTACAAAAACTCGGGCTGGTCATAAGTCCCTCGCTTTATCGGCAAGGCATCTGAAGTCAGGGTGAACAGAGTGACTCGAACAATCGTCACAGTCATTCGTTTCGCCGGACCCGGAGCGGCGGGTGGCACGCTCCTAGCCACGAAGTGGATCGTGCCTCGAGAACCCTTCTGGGGTGGCCTTTCCTTGCGGGTTTTGCAAGGATGGGCCGCTCTTCTCTTCGTCTTTTCCCTGCGCGCCTGAAACGCGCGCCCCTTTCTCTATGCCCCGCTCCTAACCGTGCGCACCGCCGATTCTTCCTATTTTTTTATTTTCGGCTCTTGCACTCGGCCCACCGAGTACGGACGGCGTCCATCCCTTCTCGTTCCCTCCTTACTTCACTTACCCCGTTCCTTTCTCTTCTCGCCACTCGCCACTGCTCCCCATTCGTCGTACACTTTTCGGGAGCACCCTCGAGGACACCGAGCATGAAAACTGCCACCGCCGCAAGCTCCCCTGCCGCTGCGCTCGACTTCAAAAAATCCCTGCTCAGCGCCTTTGCCGTCAACGAAAGGGCCAACCAGCTTCTGCTGAGCAACATCGACGACAAGGCCTGGCAGGCCCCGCCGCCCTCCGGCAAGGGCCGCACCATTGCGGACATCGCCGCGCATATGCACAGCGTCCGGCTGATGTGGCTCACCGCCGCCGACAAATCCGCCAAAATCCCCGCCAAACTCGATCCCGGCAAAGCCACGCCCGCGCAGGCGCAAGCCGCGTTGAAAGCCAGCGCCGCCGCTATCGAAGCCTTGCTCGCCAATGCCCTCGAAGACCCCTCCGGACGCGTGCCCAGTTTCAAGCCGGACGTGGTTCATTTCGTCGGCTACCTGATCGCCCACGATTCCCATCATCGTGGCCAGATTTGCATGTTGGCGCGCCAGGTCGGCCACGGCGTTCCGGCCAAAGCGGGATTTGCCCTGTGGGAATGGGGCACGCTGTGGCGCGAGTGCGGTTCCGGCAAGTGAGCATCGCGCGTTTCGCAAAATCGGTATTGCTGCCCGCGGTCCTGGCGCTGGCGTTTCTTCCCCGCCCCGCTGCCGCGCAAACCGAGCCGCCCAGAAAGCTCACCTGGAAATCCGTTGAATTCGCCATCATTCGTTTCAACGACCAGGCGCCCAATTCCTGGAACATCTATCACGGCGAAAAAAAAGGCATTCTGCTCGTGCGCCTGTGGAAACGCTATCTGCTGATCCGCATCGCCGATGAAGAGGTCTACGACATGGACCCGCAGAAAATCACCGTTCATGGCGATTCCGTCGAGTGGTCGCCTGCGGACATTCCGGAAAAGCCCATCGAGGTTACCGAATGGAAAGAGCGCAACGTTGGCTCGATGCAGCGCATCCTGTTCCGCTTCGGGAAAAATGGCCACGTGCTGGACTTGGAGATTCCATTGGCCATCAACGGCGATCCAATGTATTGAGTGGGTGGAATCAGGAATCAGCAATCAGCAATCACAAAGCGAGGGCTACTCCGACCGCCGATACACGCCATAAAACCACGGGATGCCCAGCGCGCCAGGCGCCACCCCCACGTTGATCTTGTCGCCGTCGTGAAAGCGGTCGAAATCGTCGGGATCCACGGCCAGCCGCTCGAGTCTCCGGTCGGGTCGCCACGAAGGCACCAGCAGCCGCCGTGTCCCGCGAATCACGCCTTTCATCTGGTAGCGGCTCACCACCGCGGTCGGGTGATACATCACCTTGCTCGGTGAATCCAGCTTCCCGTTCAAAAACAGCGCCGCCGAAAGAATCAATGGAATGGGAATCAACCCGGTAAAAAGATGCCGCAGAATTTCAATCTCTTTTCGTGCCCGCGCGCGGCTCTCCAGCAGGATCGCCAGCACCAGGCCCAGGAAGAAGATCAGCCCGAAGAACACCAGCATCGCATCGATATCGAGCGGCGGATAAATCTGGCTGATGTAGGGAAACAGCAGCGAGCCGGCCAGAAATACGGCCATCTGGCGAATGAGCCTGCGGCGAAAGACCAATTCCGCGGCGGCGGACGTCAATCCGCAGACCGGGCACTGATCGGTGTTGCGCTCCGAGCCGCAATCCAGGCAGCGGGTCATGGAAAATAGTATAAGGCTTTAGCGGGTGTCGGCGAGCTTCGCCAATAGCTCCTGATATTGCTCCGTGCTTTGCGGTTCAGCCAGCGCAACGGTGACTCCCATGCCCAGCCCCGGCTCCACGCGCTTCACAGAGCATTCCATCCACACCGGCCGGTCCATAATCAGCCTGGCGCGAAATCCCGCGCCCACCCAAAGAATGTCTTCGGATTCCAGAAACATCCCTCCAACGCTGATGTCACGTGTGCGGGCTTTCAATCGGGCGGAACCCCACTCGATTTCCACGTGGGCTTGATACGCGTAGCGGGGCGCTCTGCGGCGATCGGCCCGGCGGGATCCCAAGTCTACCGTGGACATGGCGGGAGCGCTCCTCCAAGAGAACGGCGTGCAAAAGTCGAGCCCGAGCAGCATGCCTACGCCCTGAAGATACGCCCAAAAGCCGCATATTGTTTCCGACACCGGGCAAGGATGTTTTGTTCCCGCCATTTTCCGGTTGGGCACAAGGGGCCAAAGCAGAGGGAGACGCTTTACTTTGTGGCGCCAGGGAGATATGTTGCGAAGGTTTGGAAGGGGAACTCAGGAGGTCCGAAATGGAAGGAATGCGTCGGAAAGGTAAAGCGTTTTACCTCTCTCTTTTGGGAGCGTTGCTCTCGGCCATCTCAAGTACCGCGCAAACCCCGCGCGAGAGTTTGGCTCCCACTCCTCCCATGGGCTGGAATAGCTGGAACAAATTCGCCTGCAACGTCAGCGAGGACTTGATGAAGTCGGTGGCCGACGCGGTCGCCTCCAATGGCATGAAAGAGGCCGGCTATCAATACGTGGTGATTGACGATTGCTGGCAGGTGGATCGCGACGCCGACGGCAACATCGTTCCGGACACCAGGCGCTTCCCTTCCGGCATGAAAGCCCTGGGCGATTACATCCATTCAAAAGGCTTGAAATTTGGAATCTATTCCGACGCGGGTTCCGGAACCTGTCAGAACCGGCCCGGCAGCCAGGGCCACGAATTTCAAGACGCATTGATGTATGCAAAGTGGGGTGTGGATTATCTGAAATATGACTGGTGCCACACGGAGACGCGCAATGCGCAGGAAGCCTATTCCACCATCAATCGCGCACTGCTCGCCTCCGGCCGGCCCATCGTGCTGAGCATTTGTGAATGGGGCAAGAACCAGCCGTGGCTTTGGAGCCGGGGCATCGGAAATTTGTGGCGCACCACGGACGACATCTCCGACCACTGGCAAAGCAAAAAGCGCTGGCCCAACGGCAATTGCTGCGAAATGGGCATGGTGGACATTCTGGATCTACAAGTGGGGCTTGAGTCTTTCGCCGGGCCGGGCCATTGGAACGATCCGGACATGCTCGAGGTGGGCAACGGCGGCATGACCGCGACGGAATACCGGTCGCACTTCAGCTTGTGGGCGCTGCTGGCCGCCCCGCTGATGGCCGGGAACGACATACGGTCCATGTCCGCCGAAACCAATGAAATCTTGACGAACAAGGAAGTTATCGCCGTCGATCAGGATCCCCTCGGCCGCGAAGGCCGCCGCGTGCGCAAGGAGGGCGACTTGGAGGTCTGGAGCAAGGAGATGAGCGACGGGAGCCGCGCGGTCATCCTCTTCAATCGCGGCAGCGCGGAAAACGAAATTCGTTTCACCTGGGACGAAATCGGTTATCCCAATCATCTATCGGCTAAGGTCCGGGATCTTTGGGAGCATCGGGACAAAGGGGAATTCAAGGGGAGCTACAAGGCGAATGTGCCTTCGCACGGCGTCGTCATGCTGCGGGTATCTCCCTGATGCACGATTTTCATCTTTCGGGGCTATACTCTTCGGAATTCATCCAGGCTTAGGTAGCCGCTAGCAGACGGAGGAACCGGCGACGAGGGAAGGTGTCCGTGCAAGGCAGTGCAAGCGACTATCTGGCGGCGGAGCGGACCTTTCTGGCCTGGATTCGCACAGGAATTGCGCTGATGGGGCTCGGCTTCGTTCTGGCGCGATTCGGATTGTTTCTTCAGGAGTTCAACCGGCTGGAGCCTGAGCCGCCCGCTCACTCCTACGGACTCTCCCTTTGGATCGGCGTGGCCCTGATTTTATTGGGCGTGGCCGTGTGCCTGCTTTCGATCTTGCGGCATTTACGGATGTTGAGGAAATTGCAATCGGGCGAATCGTTGTTCACCCACGCTCCGCGGCTGGCGGTGGGGGTTGCAGCGGCACTGATTGTGCTGGGACTGGTGATGGCGGGTTATCTGATTCTTGCGAACCCCAATGGGTTCTTGCATGCATCTGCGGCAAGGGAGAACTTTATGGCGACTCCGACTATGAGTGCGGGTAGCGGAATCGTGACATTGCAATGCCACCATTCCGTGGACGAGACGGTGGCGAAACTGCAAAACATCCTGCAGGCAAAGAATGTGAAGTTGTTTGCCGTGGTGGATCACAGCGGCGAAGCGGCCAGCGCGGGATTGCGGATGCCCAATACGAAGTTGCTGATCTTCGGCAATCCCAAGGCGGGCACGCCTTTGATGCTGGGGGCGCCGAGCGTCGCCATCGACTTGCCTCTAAAGTTTCTGGTGGCGGAAGACGCCTCGGGCAAAACCTGGATTTCCTACAACGCGCCGGGGTATTTGCAGGCGCGGCACGGATTGGCGGCAGAATTGATGCCGAACCTCGCGGTGATCGATGCGCTCGCCGCGAAGGCCGCGGAGTAGGCAGCCGCGCCTTTCGGGTTGCCTTACTTCTTTTCAGCCGCTGCGTTCGCGCCGCCCTTGTCGATCGATTGGTCGAGTTGAGCAAGCCACGGCTCGAGAACCTCGGCGGCAACTTTTCCGCCTTGCTGCGACCAGTGGCCGTCGCACTTCAAGAAATAGTCGCGCACGTTCCCGCCCGCCCGCGCGTCCATCTCCGGCAGCAAATCTTTCACCGGCACGCCATTCGACTGGCCCCAATGTTCCACCGCCGGTCCAACGCGATCCGCGCGCGACTGGCGATAGCGCAAGAAATCCGTATAAGTCGGGATCAGTACAACCGCCATCCGCGCGTGATGCGCCTCGGCTGTGGCCCTGATATCGGCTAACGCGTGCTCCAGGCGCGCAAAGTCCACGCCGCTGTAATCGTTGTAGCCGGAATACGGCGGGGCCATCCGCCAGTACAAGCTGGAATAGAGAAACTGCCCAACATGATACGAAGCGAGATACGCTCGCAGGTACGCCTCCACGCGATCCCAGAAGCCTTCGCCGGCATTCGGGTCTACTTTTCCTGTATAGACGATTGAAAAATCGCCCGCGTAATAGGGCCGATATCGCCCGGCATGATGCGTCTTGCCCCATTCTAGCGACATGTCGCGGAAATCGTTGTCGGGCAGCACGGCCACCAGCACCACGTTGTGGTCGAATTTCGCCGCCAAAGTTTTATAGAGCAGCGCATATTGCAACGGACCAAAATCGCCGCCGGTGCCAAAATTCAAATATTCGCGGCTCATGTCCTTTTCGAGGATGTTGGTCAGGCGATACTGATCCGCGACGCCCAGCCCTTCGATGAACGAGTCACCGAGCACAACGGTCCGGGGCTTTTCGGAGTGCAGGCTGCGCTCCACGTCGCGTGCGCCATAACTATTCGTCGTGTAGACCACATTGAAGCAGCCGCCCTGGTGATAAAACTTCCCATTCGGCCGGTGCCACACACCAAATGCCGGATTGATGTCCGCCCAAAACGAATTGTAATTGACGTGATAGGTGGGCTTGCTGGAGGGCCAGTTCGTCACATTGATGTAGACCAAGCTGCAAAGCTCCGCCAGCACAGCAAAGATCAGAAAATTGATGCCCCCGACTTTCAGGAAGGAGAGAAAGGATTGAAGAGAAGATTTGCGGCGACCGTTGGACGGTGACTCGGCGGGACTCATTCACACTCCAAAAATATTTCCCTTCTAAAGCTAACGTCTGGGGAGGGGATTGGTCAAATTGCAGACGGGCGAGTGGTACGCTGGGAATCCGGCGATTCGTCCAAATGGAGACTTCAGCATGGCGACACAAGCGGAAAAGGCCAAAGCATTTCAAGCGCTCCACGAGCGCAAGCAAGCGTTCCTCATCCCAAATCCCTGGGATATCGGAACGGCGAAAATGCTGGAGCGCCTGGGCTTTGAGGCCCTGGCCACCACCAGCATGGGTTTTGCGCTCTCGATCGGCAAGCAGGACAACGCCGCCGGCCGCGAAGCGGTCCTGGCGCACGCGAGCGATTTGACCGCAGCCTCGAATCTCCCCATCAGCGCCGATCTGGAGAATGGTTTTGGCGATGCGCCGGCAACCGCCGCGGAAACGATTCGCCTGGCCGCTCAGGCGGGACTCGTGGGAGGCTCCATCGAAGATTCCACGGGGCGCCCCGAAAATCCCATTTACGAAATGGCGCAGGCCGTAGAGCGGGTTCGCGCGGCGGCGGAAGCTGCAAAGTCATTGCCCTTCCCGTTCCTGCTGACCGCGCGGGCGGAAAACTTCTTGCATAATCGCCCGGATTTAAAGGACACCATTCGCCGCTTGCAGGCCTATCAGGAGGCCGGAGCGAACGTTTTGTACGCTCCCGGCTTGCGAACAAAAGAGGAGATTTCCGAGGTCGTGCGCTCGGTCAATCGCCCGGTGAACGTCCTGATGGGATTGAAAGGCGTTTCTCTGACACTCGAGGAATTATCGGCCATTGGCGTTCGCCGCATCAGCGTCGGCAGCGGACTTTATCGCGTGGCGCTTGCCGCTTTTCTGCGCGCAGCGCGCGAGATGAAAGACGCCGGCACGTTCACGGCCATGAGCAACGAACCGCTATATGGCAGCGACATCGGGAAACTGCTGGCCTGAGCGCCGGCCTATTTGACGTCGCTCCCGGAACGAGCCCCCGGAGCACCTCTCGTTGGCAACCTTCCACAAGCGCCAAAATCGCGTATTGCGGGGCGAACCGCACAATGTTAGCCTTAGCGAACAAAAGGCGAATCATTCAAGGGGCCGAAAACTCGGCCAAAGAGCATGGAGGGGAGTGCCGGCAACCGGGAATGCGGAAGCCGGACGCTCGCTTTCCAAAGGGGATGCCATGGCGAGCAATGCGTATTCACTGGCGCGGGCGAGGCAAAGTTCGACGCTGGCGCGGGTGAACCAGGTGCTGGATGGCTTCGCTTCCCGCGACCGCGACGGTGAAATCCTGACAGCGGTTCGCCACTTTCCCGCGCGCGAAGCGCAGTGGGCGGAGTTTCCGGAATGGGTGCGTGCGGATCTGCGCGCAGCCTACAACGCAAAGGGCATCCAGCGGCTCTATTCACATCAGGCGGCGGCTGCGCAAGACGTCCACGCCGGAAAAAACGTTGTCATCGTCACGCCGACGGCTTCCGGCAAAACGCTCTGCTACAACCTGCCGGTGCTGAATGAAATTCTCGAAAACGACGATGCGCGGGCGTTGTATCTCTTTCCCACTAAAGCGCTGGCGCAGGACCAGTTGGCGGAACTCCACGACTTGAACACGCGCCTGGCAAATCGCGTGGGCGTTTTCACTTATGACGGCGACACGCCCAGCGACGCCCGCAAGGCCATCCGCGAAAAAAGCCACATCGTGCTGACCAACCCGGACATGCTGCACACCGGCATCCTGCCGCACCACACGCGATGGACGCGCGTGTTCGAAAATCTCCGCTATATCGTGATCGACGAGCTGCACACGTATCGCGGCGTCTTCGGGAGCCACTTGTGCAACGTGCTGCGGCGCCTGCGACGCATCGCGCGATTTTACGGCAGCAAGCCGCAGTTCATCTGCTGCTCGGCCACCATCGCGAATCCGGGAGAACTCGCTTCCCGCCTGATCGAGGGCGAAGTCGAAGTGCTGTCCGGCAACGGCGCGCCCGCCGCGGAGAAAACTTTTGTCTTTTATAACCCGCCGGTGATGAATCGCGCGCTGGGCATCCGCCGGAGTTACATCAACGAAGGCTCGCGCGTGGCGCAGGAGTTTCTGAAGCACGATTTGCAGACCATGGTATTCGCCAATTCGCGCCTGCACACGGAATTGATCCTCACTTATTTGCGGCAGGCGAATCCGCAGCAGCCCGGCCGGCCGGAAACGATTCGAGGCTACCGCGGCGGCTATCTGCCAAACGAACGGCGCGAAATCGAGCGCGGCTTGCGCGAGGGCAGGATTCGCGGCGTGGTGACCACTTCGGCGATGGAGTTGGGCATCGACGTCGGCTCGCTGGACACCGTGGTGATGACCGGCTACCCGGGCACGATCGCGGCCACCTGGCAGCGCGCGGGACGCGCGGGACGCCGCAGCGGGAGTTCCTGCGCCGTGCTGGTGGCTTCGTCCGCGCCGCTGGATCAGTTCATCGTGCGGCATCCCGATTATTTTTTCGGGAACTCGCCGGAACACGCGTTCATCCAGCCCGACAACCTGGAAATTCTTGTGAATCACCTGAAATGCGCGGCCTTCGAACTGCCGATTGGACCGCGGGAAAAATTCGGCGGCGTGGACGTGCAGGACCTGTGCTCTCGCCTGGCAGAGGCGGGCTATCTCCATCGCGCCGGCGACAATTATCACTGGACGCACGAAGCTTACCCTGCGGACACGATCAGCCTGCGCTCCGTGACCAGCGACAATTTCGTGATCATCGACATCACCGGCGCGCCGCAGGTGATTGGCGAAGTGGATTTCCCCAGCGCCCTCACTACGGTGCACGAAAAAGCCATCTACCTTCACGGTGGCCAGCAATACCACGTCGAGCATCTCGACTTCAAAGAGCGGAAAGCTTACGTGAAGCAAGTCAACGTGGATTACTACACCGATGCCATCCGCTACACGCAGGTGCGCGCGCTGGAAGTGGCGGCGACGGAGCGATTGCCTCGCGGCGGCGGTGACCAGGGCCCTCGCGGGCTAGGGCTGTGCCACTGGCGTTCGCACGGCGACGTTCTGGTCCGGTCGCAGGTGGTCGGCTTCAAGAAAATCAAATTTTTCACCAACGAAAATATCGGCGCGGGTCAACTGGAGCTGCCCGAAAACGAGATGCACACCACGTCGTATTGGATCACGCTCGAGCGGGCGCTGCTGGAGTCGCTTCCCTACACGATCAGCGAGCGCCAATCCGCTATGTTGGGTATGCTCTTTGCATTCGCTTCGGTCGCTACGTTGCTGCTGATGTGCGATGGCCGCGATTTGGGAGCGGCGATTGGCGAACGCCCGCCCGCTCCCGGCGCGGAAGGCGAGGAATTCTCACCGGTGCGCCTGGAAGATGCCGTTGCGGCCGGCGCGAAGGAATTTTTTGAGCCGAATTTATATTTATACGACGCGTATCCCGGCGGAATCGGATTCTCGGAGCCGCTCTTCCGCGCGCACGAACTGCTCCTGGCAAAAACTAGAGAATTGATTCAGGCGTGCCCGTGCGAGGCGGGATGCCCCTCGTGCGTGGGTCCCGCGGGAGATCTGGCGCCAAAGGCCAAGGAGGCCGCGCTCGCGATTTTGGATCGGCTGGTCAGCGTGGAGGCAGGCAGTTAGCAGAGAGAATGCAGAGGTAAGCGCGGAGAGGGCGCGCGAAATTGGGAGACAAATTTTCCAGATTGGCGGCGTTGCGGCCGGCCCGCGGCGCGCGGGATAATCTCGAAGCGTTGCGCGCGCCGGACGGCGACGTTGATCCGCTGGCGCGATTGTTGGGCGCAGGCATCGCCCGAAACCATTACGGGGAACACCTGTCGATCCGCAACTGGTTCGCCACGCCGGAGTTCGTCGAACCCACCGGCAAGGCTCTGGAGTTGTTGCTGCGGAAGTCATCGGGCCCCCAGGTTGCTCTGAATCCTGGCTCCAACCCTCGGAAGCGGCCCGCCTCACAAGGCGAGGGCCACGTTTGCGGAGCCATGGGCGACCCCGAAAGGTGGCTCTTCCTGGACACCGAGACCACCGGCTTGGCGGGCGGCACGGGAACGTACGCCTTCCTGGTCGGCCTGGCCTGGTGGGCGAGCGGGGGCCTGCAGATCGAGCAGCTCTTTTTGCGCGATTTCTCCGAAGAGCATTCGCTGCTGCAACAACTCGCGGAGCGCATCGCCGAGCGCCCCGTGCTGGTCACCTTCAACGGAAAGACCTTTGACTGGCCGCTGCTGGAGAACCGCTTCACCATGACAAGGGCGATCCAGGCGCCGAAGCTGGCCGCGCATTTCGACCTGCTGCACCCGGCGCGCGCCCTTTGGAAATTGCGATTGGGCTCGGTGCGGCTGATGGATTTGGAGCGCGAGGTGCTCGGCGCGGAAAGGCTGGGCCTGCACCGCTTCGGCGATGTTGCTTCCGCGCTGATCCCGCAATACTACTTCGACTATTTGCGTGGCGGCAGCCCGGACCCGCTGGCCGGCGTGGTGAAGCACAACCAAATGGACTTGCGGGGCCTGGCGGCGCTCCTCGGCAAAATCTGTTCCCTGCTCGATGAACAAGGCTCTCTGGAGGAGGAAGATCCGCTCGATCTTTTCGGTCTGTCCCGCTTCCTCGAACGCCGCGGCGAACCCGAGCGCGCCCAGGCTGCCTGTTCCCAGGCGCTCCGCGTGGGCCTCCCCGGAGAATTCCGGCCGCAGGCGCGCCGCGAACTGGCCTTGCTGGCAAAACGCAAGGGCGATTGGGAGCGCGCCGCCGAAATCTGGCACGAACTTGCCGGCGATTCCAAAGGTGGCATGGAAGCCTGCGAGCAGCTGGCCATCTACTATGAACGCCGGCGCAAGGATTTCGACCGTGCGCTCGAATTCACGCAACTCGCGCTGATGAAACTCGAGCGCCAGGGTTGGGTGTCCCGCGATCCGCTCTGGCACGCTCGCCGCATGCGCCATCACGAAAAACTGATGTGCCGCGTCGAGCGCCTCCGGCATCGCATAAATGGGAGCAAGTCCGCCCCTCTGCTGGAAAAAGCTGCAGCGAACGCGGGCGCTCGATAGGCTTTTCCCAGGTTTCCGTTCCCTCGCAAGACTCTCTGGATTTTGGAGGCACAAAACGGATGGAATCCCAGGCCACAAAACAGCAAACTATAGCCCAAGCTGCCATGGACACCGCTACGCAATCCTATCTTCAAATCGAACTCCAACGCCGGCGCGCCAGCCTGGAAACTGCTTCGCTGGCTAACCTAGCCGACGCTTCACTGCGAAATCTCCTGGAAAGCGTGGACGAAGCACTGGCTCGGCTGAACACCGGGACGTTCGGCATCTGTGAAGTTTGTCACGATTCCATCGAAGCGGATCGCTTGATCTGCAATCCCCTGACGCGCTTCTGCCTCGACCATCTGTCCACGGCGGAACAGCGCGCCCTGGAGCACGACTTGACCCTCGCCGCCGGAATCCAGCGGGGCTTGCTGCCCCGCGAAGATTGGTCAGCGGGAAATTGGCATGCCAGATATCACTATGAACCGGCAGGTCAGGTCAGCGGAGATTATTTCGATCTGATCGAGGAAGACGGCGGCTTCCTCTTTTTGTTGGGCGACGTTTCCGGCAAGGGCGTGGCCGCTTCCATGCTGATGAGTCATCTCCACGCCACCTTCCGCGCGCTCGCGGGTCAACATCTGCCGCTACAAGAAATAATGGGCACTGCGAATCGCCTCTTTTGCGAAAGCACCACCGCCGGACAATATGTCACTTTGGTTGTGGGCCGCGCCTGGCAGGACGGACGCGTGGAATATGCCAGCGCGGGGCACTTGCCGCTCCTCCACGTTTCTCGCGAAGGAATCGACTCCAGGAAGGCGACCGGTGTGCCGCTGGGCATGTTTTGCACCACGGAATTCCCCCTCTGCCATCTGGTCATGAAGCCGGGTGATTCCTTGTTTCTTTACACGGATGGCTTGACGGAAATCTTCGACCACCAGGGCGATGAATACGGCCTGACGCGCGTGGAGTCGCTGGTGGCCAAACACTCCACGAGGCTGCCTGAGCACATGCTCGCCGAGTGTTTGCGGGAAATTCGGGATTTTTCCGCCGGCGTAAAACGCACGGACGACCTGACGCTGCTGGTCATGCGCTACGCGAATTGAAGTAATTCGCAAATCGCCACTGCAGGCGGCATCTACTGCCGCAAATGCAAAACCGGATCCGCTTCCGGTGTTCCCCATCCGTTCATCGTGGTTTGCACGTCGGATGGATCCTGCTTGGCCGGCGCTTTCGGCAGCAGGGGCCATCCCAGTTTTCCCAGCCACTGCAAAAACACACCGGAGGTTCCCCCCTCCAGCGTGACGCATTCATTCCCCTGGCAACGGAAATAAACCACTCCATCGCCGTTTTCAAAGGAAAGAAAATTGCTCCTCTGGTTGAGCATCGAGCGCTTCGGATATTTCTTTTCCAGGGCTTCGGAGTATTGGGTGAAGAAATTTGCGGCGGCGGTGCTACCGGTCAAGCGCATGTGCGTGAAGAGCATCAAGCGCTTGCTTTGCTTCTCTTCATAGGTTGCATACACATCGTTGTCCCAAGCGGCCGCGGTGGTCTCCGCGCGCGGCTTGTCCAGAAACTGCTTCAGGACTTCTTTCCAGCCCAACTCGCCTAAGTGATCCTCTTCAAGGAGCACCCAGTCGTCGCCCGGTACCCCCGCTGGCAATTCCAAGCCGATCGCCGCCGGAACCTTATTTGAAAAATAGAGGTCCGGATGCAGGATCTGCTGAGTGCTGGCCGGTGGACGCGCGAACACGGAAGTAAAACCCGGCCAGCCGGAGGACTTCAACACCGCCATCGAAAACGTCAAGCCGCTGAAGTAGGGGAACATCAGCGAATCTTTGATGAACGGCGGCGCCTTCTTCAGCATCGGCGTATCCGCCAGATCGCCCACGAACACTGAGGGATCAAACTCCGGCAGGTCCTTCAGCTTCAAACCTTTGTCCTTCAGTTCGTATTCCAGCATAGCGGCCATGGCGCTGCCTTCCAGCACCGATTCCCGGGCCATCTCGGCATCATCGTTCGGACGCGCTGCTTTCACCCAGTCTTCGATCTGGAAGTGCTGATCCTCCAGGGCGTGCGTCAGCTCGTGAGACATCACCATGCGCTGTTCGTCCGCCGGAATCCAATCGGCGATGTAAAACTCGTGCGCTTTGGGATCGTAGAGTCCTGCGATCTGCTCTGTGAGCAAGTCCACCAGAAACGAATCCAGATCAAAATCCTTCGGAAGGAGTCCAAAGGCCTCGGCGCTCCTCTTGGAGGCATAACGCTCCTTGGCGTCTTTTTCTTCATCCATCTGCTTCAGCACGTAAGCGCGAATTTCCGTCCGGGAACGAATGGACTTTTTCAACGGCACCTTGAGGTCCCAGCCCGTGATCTGGCTCATGTCCTTGAGAACTTCATCTGCCGTTGCCAGGAATTCCGGTGTGTTGGGAGTTAGCGGAGCACCAGGCTGCGCCGGCGCGGGGCTTGCTTGTTGAGCGAGCACGCCAAAAGTTGGGGTGAGGGCCAGAACAAGGAGGGCGACAGCAGACAGCAGGGGCCGGATCGAACGGTTGCAGAATGCCATAGAAAGTCAGGATAGCAGATTCCGCGGAAGGGGACGGAAGCGGGGCTCCCTAGGAGGAACCAGACGTTTCAGCGTGAAACCCCCGTCCAATAAATTTCCACAGGCGTTTATGATGTTCTGGATGCGTAACAACTTGGTAATTTGCTAGAGTCCCTGCGAAGTATAACTTCTCCCTCAGGGGGCGCCCATGTATCCACCCGGCTTGCGCTTGCGGCAGACCAGAGAATCCCTCGGACTTACTTATCGAGACGTTGAGCAAGCCAGCTACGAAATTGCCGCCAAACGCGGCCGCCCGGACTTCATCCTGCACATCAGCCGCCTGGCAGATATTGAGAACCGAAATGTCGTTCCGAGCCTCCACAAGCTCTATTCCCTGGCGACAATTTACCACCTGAGCCCTCTGGAAATCTCTGGCTGGTATGAGGCTCCCTTCCTGCAGACTTTTGACGACGGGGCAGCCTTTCCATCGCCGACGACCCACCTCTACGAAACCCCTTTTCATCTGGAAACACCGGAAAGTGGCATGCCGATGGAGGATATCAATGCCACTGGTACACGGAACGAGCTTCCGGGGAACGCAGCCACGTTTCCGGGAATGAAGCAAAGCGCATCACATAGATTCCGCTATGGATTTATCGGGCTTTCCGACCGGCGAATGACTCCGATCCTGCGTCCTGGCAGCATTGTTCTGGTCGACACGGCACTCAGAAACATTGAAGATGCCGATTGGTCCAGCGAATACGACCGCCCGCTCTATTTTGTACAAACACGAACGGGTTTCCGCTGCGGCTGGTTCCAGAAACACAAATCCCGGCTCATCATGCAACCCCACACGCTTTCGCGTTGCGCGCCAGAAGCCTGGCGCCTGCCTCAGGAGGCCGAAGTGCTGGGTACAGTCGTAAGAGTGCTCACCTATTTGAACGAGCCCTGGAGTTGTGCTCGCGATGCAACTCGCACAGGGCCTGCAAGTTGGATCGAAAAAGCTCCTTGAGATAGTCCGGCGCAGGTGGAGGCGTCCAGGAATCGAAAAGTTCCGCGCGCTGCGCTTTATCCTGAGGAATCGGCTGGCCGCTCGCTTCCAGATATTGAAAAAACTCCTGCTGCTGTTCCATCAACGGAAGCTCCAGTAAACGCTCAAAAAGCTCCTCATGGCAGTTTGCCAGCGCCTGATGAACCGGTTCCTTTCGAAAGACCAGCGATAACTCCGGATGCTCATATATGCCCGTGGCCAGCTGACGAAAGCTGGCCAGATAAACCAGGCGCGCAAAGCATCCTGGTAAGGGTTCCAGATAGCGGCTCGCCAGGTCGTGGAGGATCTGGCGATTGTAGCGGAGTTGTTCTTCCATCGGGTTTTCTCCGTCAGCGCGCGTTCCGCGGCCGGAACTTTTTCTTCCGCAGTCAAGCAACCGTTCAATTTTGGGCCACCCTTCGCGCCGAGGAGGGTCCCCATGAAAAGACAGTATCTCATCCTGAATGGTTTTCTTTCAGTAACGGTTATCGTACTGTTGCTGGGAGATTGGGTCAATCATCGCACAATTGCAAACGTCATCCTGCCCGGAACGCGGTTAGCTGATGGTGTCCCCTTGCCGCCGCCCACTCAGCCGCCTCCAGACCTGGGAACGCAGGAGATCGCCGACGGCGTGCCTCTCCCGCCACCCACGCAGCCCCCGCCAAAGCTAATTCCAGAAATGATGGCCGACGGTGTGCCCCTGCCTCCGCCAACGCAACCTCCGCCGGATCTCAATGAATCCATGATCGCCGATGGCGTGCCGTTGCCACCTCCTACGCAGCCGCCGCCGAAGGTGAACGCTGCCTAGAACTCCCGCCAGGCTATCTGGCGCAACCCGGGCCGGCCACGAAACGGAGGTGTGTGGGTCGGCCCGGGGATCGGAATCAGACGCCTGTTCCATTTACTGGCCAGTTAATTTATGGTACCTTACCGCCAGGATGAGTGAGTTTCTTTCCCTTTTAGATATCACATGGGCGGGAACGACTACGCTTGAGTTTGCTCTGCTGGCGAGTCTTGTATGGCGCAAAGCGTGCCGAACTTACCCATTCTTCGCTTTGTATGTGGCTTCTACCATTCTGCAAAGTGCCGCTTTGTTCGTTTTGTATCGAAAACCCGGCCTGGCGGCGCCCACCGTGTGGACGATCGCCTGGGGGACGCAAGGGGTGGTAACCGTCACAAGGTCGCTGGCACTGATTGAACTGGCGCGCAAAGTGCTCGCACGATACACGGGCATCTGGGCGCTGGCGCGGCGGATTGTGCTTTGGGTGGGCGCGGGCGTTGTCGCCTATGGGCTTGCGCTCTCGAAGGGGCAGTACCAGTGGATGGTGATGGGCGGGGTGCGGGGATTGGAGTTGGCCATGGCCGCGGTCATTGTAACCATGCTCTTGTTCGCGCGCTATTACCGGGTTCCCGTCAAACCGTTCGCCCGCGCCATCGCCGTGGGATTGTGCCTTTACTCTTCATTTTACGTCGTCGATTACACCCTGCTGAAACACGTTCTGCAACGCTACGCCGAGTTCTGGAATTTCCTTGGGATTATGACGTTCCTCGCCAGCTTGCTGATTTGGCTGCACGCCTCCGGCAGGTACTCCTTTCAGGAAGAAGAATCCTTGCCTGCCGCCATTTCCCCGGAGATCTACGGAGCGTTATCCTCCGAGATCAACCTGCGATTGTACTTGTTGAACCGGCAACTTGAGCGGCTTATGCAAATGAAGGAGCGCCGGCCATGACCCTGGGAGTGGCACTATTGATCCCATTTGCTGTGATGCTGATCGGCCTGCTGCTTTGGGCTACGCGGCCTCCCCAGACCATCGCACTGCCTGGGCACGACATTTTCGCACTGCTCTCCCAGCAACGCCATTGCGTGCGGCTGCGCTTTATCCTCCAAGCGTTGCAGCCCGAAGACACCGAATACTTGAAACTGGGCGGAAATCGCGCCCTGATGCACGCCCTGCGCGCGGACCGGCGCCGAATTGCGCTGCGCTACCTGGACATGTTGCAGGCAGAGTTCAAAACACTAATCGAGATTTCCCGCGCCCTTGCCGTCATGGCGCCGGAAGTGGTTGCCATCGAAGAATTGCAGCGCTGGAAGCTGAACCTGGTGTTCGCCATGAACTGCGCGATCCTGCGTTGGAGGTTGCGCCTCGGACTCAGGCCGGCAGGCGGATTTGTAGCAATCTCCCGCATGGCCACAGGCATGGCCCGCCACCTGGAGGCCGCCATTTCCAGAATCGCCGAAAATGCCATGACCACGCCGGATTTCCCGGAGTTTCCCTGCAACGGCCATGAAGGCGATTGATCTCCGCCCAATACCGATTTGAATCAGAAGCGGCTTGTGGTCGCCTCGGAGAGTTGCGGGGTTTTTGCTTCGAGCTGCAGCGGAAGCTCGATCCGGAAGCTGGCGCCCCGCGGCGGGCAGTTCCTTACGCGGATGGTACCGCCGTGCTCGGTGATAATGCCGTAGCAGATGCTCAGGCCGAGCCCCGTACCCTTCCCGACGGGCTTCGTCGTGTAAAACGGGTCAAACACACGCGAGGGATCCTTCACACCCGGGCCACTGTCGGTTAATTCCACAAACAACCACTTGTCATCCGCGCCCGAGCAAACCCAAAGGTCGCCGTCCTGGGAATGTTCCAGGATCGCGTCCACGGCATTGTTAATGAGGTTGAGAAAAACCTGCTGCAATTGGTGGGGATCGGCCGGCAGGAGCGGCAGATCCAAGGAGAGGTCGAGATGCACGCGAATTTGATTCATGCGCAAATCGTAATCGCGCAGCGCCAGCGTATCTTCGATCACTTTGTTGACCAGAACCGGAATGCGCTCGGGTTTGTGTTGCCGCGCGAAACTTAGAAGGTTCTGCACGATGCGGTGCGTCCGCTGCGCCTGCTTGTACATCTTCTCGGAGTAGCTCAGCGCCAGGGGGCCGACTTGGCCGCTGGATTCCAGAAGCTGGCTGTAGCCGAGAATGGCAGTGAGCGGATTATTGAGTTCATGCGCGACGCCGGAAATCAGTTGGCCGACGGCGGCGAGCTTCTCACTGTGCAGAAGCTGCTCCTGCGTGCGCCGCAGGTTTTCATACGCCTGGCGCGTCTCTTCGTAAAGTTGGTTGCGCTCAACCGCTCCGGCGACCTGGCTGCCTACGGCAATCAACAGGCTGATGTCCGCGGCCGAGAATTCCCTCGGCACGCGACTACCCACCACCAATCCTCCCACAATCTTCTCTTTCGACCAGAGCGTAACGATATAAGCCGATTCGATTTGTTCTTTTTTCTTGAGATCGGTAATCAACGCCGGCAGCGGCAACCCCTGGGCCGACAGAAACGGGGCGCGCATCGCCCGAATCTGCTGGATCAGGTCGGGAGGCACGGCAATCAACGGGAAGTGCTTCGCGTATTCGGAGCGGTGCCCGACCGCGGCGGCCCGGCGAAGCGAAACTCCGTCTTTCTCGAACAGATAGAGAGATGCGGCATCGAGCGCAAAGAGTTCCAGAATCTGACGCAGCGTGCGCTGCAGGGAGTCGTGCAGATCCAGGGAAGAGACCAGCGTCTCCGCAATCGAATTCAGCACCAGCAGTTCGCGGTTGCGGCGGCGAATTTCCTGCTCGGCGCGGCGACGCTCGGTGACGTCCAGCAAGAACCCTTGATAGGCGGTGACGTTGCCGTTGGAGTCGCGGATGGCCGTGGAGGATTCGCTGACGGTGCGGATTTCCCCGTCTTTGCGGCGGATTTCGAACTCGAAGTCGTTGACAGCGCCATGCTCTTGCAGCAACTTCTTCAACCGCTCGCGGTCCTGCGGATTCACGTAAAGCAGTTGCGGGATGTCCACCTGCATCAGTTCGTCGCGATTCTCGTAACCGACGATGCGCATCAGCGCGTCGTTGAAATCCAGGAACCGCCCGCTCAGCGTGGAAATGAAAACACCTTCCTGCACGCTGGCCACGAGGTTGCGGTATTTTTCTTCCGCGCGCTTCCGCTCGGTGATGTCTTTCAGCACGTGAATGGTGCCGAGCTTGCGCCCGGAGGGATCGGAAAATACAGAATTCGAGGCCAGAAAATAGCCGTGCAACCAGCGATCAGGTGCGTCGGCGTCTCCCGCGATTCCTTCGCAATAGGGACACAGGTGGAAAGTACCGGTTCGCGGACTGAACAGTTCGTTGACGTAGCGCCCCACAACCGCCGAGAAATCGCGGCCCAGCAGATTCGCCAAACGCAAGTTGCCCCGGACGATGCGGCCTTCATTGTCGTGCACCAGGATGGGATCACCGATGGAATCAAACGTGTAAACCCACTGCTGCTGCACGGTCTTGATTTGCTCGAACAAATTCACGTTCTCGACGGTGGTGCCGAGAAAACTCGCCACGTTTACAAGATACGTTAATTCGTCTTCATGGAACCTCTTGCCGGGAAACGCCCCAATGTTGATCAACCCGACCACGCCTTTTTTCCCCCTCAGGGGCACGCTCACAAACTGGGTAATCCCCGCCTCGGCCATTGCTTTGCGGACTTTGGGATCTTTCTCCTCTTCAAAACGCGAAACTCGGAATGGCTCCTGGAGCACTCCCTGCAGCCAGGGAGAGGAAGATGCCAAACGCTCGAGTTGCTTCAGGTAGGCATCGGAATAGCCGATCGAAGCGCGGCAAACATATTCGGCGGCCTCGGCCTCCCCTTCCTTCAGCCGGATGATCCCGTGTGTGACTCCCAGGCTGCTGGTGAGCTGATTCAGAACTTTTTGCAGGAGAATCGGCAACGCCACCGATTGGCTGCTGGACGCCGTCAACAGCGTGAACTGCCGCATCTTCTCGCTCATCTCTTGCGAGCGGGTCCTCGCCGCCTCCAGCAAGAGCACGATCATGCCGATGCCAAGGCTGGCGTTCAGAAAGTGGTCGAAGGCGAAGCGCAGCAGATGGATCTCCCCGTGGGCCCATTGCGGCCGGTCGATGTTATTCAGTGCCAGCAGGGTGAAGGCGCCCGCGAGAAGCTTCGTGCCGTGTCCGCGAATCGCGGCGGAGGCACGCCATAGCAGCCAGCCCGCGGCGATGCAAAGAAAGCATTGCAGAATCGAGCTCTCCCATCGCGATGCGCCCCATGCCCCCGCCTTTGCCTGGTAATAACCGGACGTCAAAGCCAATAAAACCGCCAGCCAGATCATCGGCCATAAGAAACGATTTTGTCCCAGCGCAAATTGCACGATGGAAGCAAGAAAGAACGCCAGTGCCGCGGTCCCGGAAATCGCCGCAAGAATCAGAAATACCGGCGGCATCCCAAAAAAGAAACCCATTTCGCTGAACGAGGCGACCGTCAGTGAGATCCAGCCCAGAAGCCACAGGCTATAAAAAATGCCGGGGTTGTCGCGCTTCAGGTGAACGAACAGGACCAGCAGGGTAAGGCATGCTGTCGCTTCGAAGAAGGCGATACCTTGGATGCCTTGGGTCGCGATCACGACGGCCCCTCCCAGGGGTCATTTCGGGAAAGAAAACAGAAGAGGTGCCGCGTTCTCCGAGGCTTTGCAAGCGGCGACACCGCGCTAATTTGACGCTAACACGCTATTTTCTGACTGGGCAAGGGTGCCCCCGTGAGCGTGTGCTGTCCCGTATAATGCTGCTTGGGAGAACACACAAGTGGAGACGGAACACATCCTGGTGGTGGACGACGAAGAGGCTATTCGAGAAGTGGTCTCGACGATGTTGGAATCCCGAGGGTACAGTTGTACGGCTGTCAGCAATGGCCGGGCAGCTCAAGAATGTGTGCGCAGGCAATCGCCGGACCTGGTCTTGAGCGACATGATCATGCCGGAAATGGACGGCATCAAGCTCCTCGACTGGCTGCGAAATCATGACCCGGAAGTTCCCGTCATCATGGTCACGGCCATCCATGACATCTCCACGGCCCTCGAAGCCATTCGCCGCGGGGCTTATGACTACATCCTCAAGCCGTTTGAAAAGGACCAGCTCTTCCTGGGTGTGGGGCGCGCCTTACAGCACCGCCGTCTGGTGCTGGAGAACAAGCACTATCAACTGAATTTGCAGCAACAAGTGGATGAGCGCACCCAGCAACTCACCGTGGCCCTGGCGCAGCTCGAGCAATCCTACGACGACACCCTGGAGGCGCTGGGCAGCCCCCTGGACTTGAAGGACGCCGAAACCGAAGGACACTGCCAGCGCGTCACTGCATTCACCATTTCCATCGCCAAGGCTGTTCCGGTACCCCTTTCGTTTTTGCCCATTCTGGCACGCGCTGCCTTTTTGCATGACATCGGCAAGATGGCCATCCCGGACTCCATATTGCGCAAGCCGGGTCCCTTGAACAACGACGAAAAATCCATCATGCGCACACACTGCGAAATCGGCTACGGCATGTTGACGAAGATTCCCTTCTTGCGCGACGCCGCGGAAATCGTGCTGGCGCACCAGGAATTTTTCGACGGCACCGGTTATCCCCGCGGCCTGCGCGGCGACCAGATCCCCCTGGGGGCGAGAATCTTCTCGATTGCGGACGCCATGGACGCAATGATCAGCGATCGTCCCTATCGCAAGGCTTTGCCGATGAAACACGCCCAGGAAGAGATTCGGCGTTGCGCGGGAACTCAATTCGATCCCAAAATCGTGGAAGTGTTTCTTTCCATTCCCGATCAGCATTGGGCGGAGCTCCGCGAAAACCTGGGCTCGCCGTTCCGCCTGGCCCATCTGAAAAATTTCAGCAATTGATCCATCCGGGCGGCGCTGGGCTGCCTTTCCTCGCTTCGCCGCGCCGTGTTATCTTTGCCCTGGGAATACCATGGCTCTCATCCCGCTGAAAACCGCATCCACCACAGGCTACTGCGACTGCGTCTGTGGCTGCTATGAACTGGCCAGCCTGCGCGACGAGGATACCGGCAAATGTTACTGCCCGGCCTGCGGAAAAGACCATCTCGATTGGAACGCGGGCGTGGGAATTCCCCACGCCGCTCCCACGAAAGTCACCGCCAACAGCTTTGATCCGCAGCGCGTGCAAGAATTGCCTCCCGGTGCCGATCCGCCTGCCCGCCTCCGCTGAATTCCTTGGAAATGGAAAAGGGAGGCCCCGGGGCGGGCCTCCCTTTTCCCGGGTCAGGTGCCGCTTCGGCTAGAAGTCGAAGCGCAGGGCGAACTGCAGGACGCGAGCCGCCTGGTCACCCGAAGTGGATGAGGTCGAAGTGATCTGCCCGAAGTTTGAAGCGTTGATGTTGATGGAAGAGGGCAGCGCGAAGTTCGGATGGTTGAACGCGTTGTAGGCCTCGGCGCGAAACTGCAGCCGGTACTTTTCATTCCACAGCGGGAAATTCTTCGCGAGCGCGAGGTCCACGTTCGAGAAGTGCGGGCCGCGAAGTTCATCGCGGCTTCCGGTCTCGAGACCCGTGGGAGCGGAGAAGGCAGCCAAAGCCGCTTGCGGATTCTTGAACAATTGAATCCCGTTGTTGGCCAGGTTGGGATCGGTGTGTGGATCGACCGCAAGCGCGGAGCTGTTGCCGTCGAAGACCGGATAGGCGGTGTTTCCGAACGTGGTGGTCGACGCATTGGTCAGCACCGGGAAGGCAAAGCCCGTGCGCCAGGTATAGATGCCGGAAACCTGCCATCCGCCGATGATTTCGTCCATCCACCGGCTGGTGTCGTGGCCAAAGGCCTTTCCGCGGCCAAACGGCAGATCGTAAATGACGTCGCCGGTAATCTGGTGGGTAACGTCGAATTCCGAATTGCCTTTGCACGTTCCCAGGTCGATGGCGTCGCAGAGCACCGATTGCGCGTTGTTGAACGGGTTGCCGTTGTTGCGTGCAATCGAGGAGAAGTTGTCGATGGAATGGGAGAATGTGTAGTTGAAATCCATCTGCACATTGTGCGAGAGCCGCTTGCGCAAAACCACCAGCATGCCGTTGTAGTCCGAATAGGACTTGTTCGACAGGTAGTAGTTGCTCACGAACTGCGGCGTGAAGCCCACGTTCGGAGGGAGATTCGCCGATTGCACCAGCCCGCGAATCAGCCCGTTGAGGTTTCCTTGCTGGAGCAGCGTCAGGTTGCCGCTGCCGCCGTAAACGAACTGCGTGCAGTTGGCAAACGGCGCACAGTTGGCGCCCGCCGCCGCCATCTGGTTCTCAAAAAACGGCTGGGCCTGCACCTGCGTGACCGGCACGTTGTTA
This sequence comes from Acidobacteriota bacterium, assembly GCA_021324935.1. Taxonomy (GTDB): domain Bacteria; phylum Acidobacteriota; class Terriglobia; order Acidiferrales; family UBA7541; genus Acidiferrum. Next base: position 7,284 of record JAJPIE010000085.1, on the reverse strand, counting down.
CGCGCATCTTGTTCCAGTGCAGTGACCGCTGTCGAAAGGCTCTGCTTCGAAGCGGGATCGACGAAATCGAAGATCTGCCCCGCGTCGGCGAGCGCCGCCAATCTGCGCCCGAAGCGCCCCACGTAGTCCACTTCCAACTGGAAGTCCGCCGCCAGCTCACGCTGCACACCCAGCGAAAATGCCAGGGAGTAGGGCGTCTTGAAATGCGGATCGATCACGTAGTTTCCGAACTGGTTGAACAGCGTCCCGCAAACCGGGAATCCCGGCGGGCACGCGTCGCCCGTGAACGGAGTGACCGTTTTTTCGAACGGCGGAATGGGGAGGTTTACGGCCGCGGAATCCACCGAAGTGAAGCGCGGCGAGATGGCAAACAGTTGCTCCGGCGTGCTGGCATTCGCGGAAAATGCATTGGAGCCGGAGAAGATGAAACTGCTCTGGTCTTCGATGAAGTTGACTTCGTTCAACGCCGTGTGGTCGTAAATCTGCGCCGCGCTCCCTCGGATTACGGTCTTGTGGTCACCCAAAAGGCTTCCAAGCACCCCTTCCTTGAATCCCGGGTTCCAGGCAAAGCCGACGCGCGGCGAAAAGTTTAGCGGATTGTTCTGGTAGAGCGAAAGGCCGGTGTTGTTCCCCTTGCCCGCCAGATTGTAGGTGAGCAGCGGGGTGGAATCGAACGTCGCAATTCCATTCAAGGCGTTCTGTCCGCGAGTCGTAAGCAGATTGCTCAACTGAACGTTGGTCGTCGCCTCGTACCCGTTCGTTTCGTAGGGTACGGAATCGTAGCCGTACCGCAAGCCAAGCGTCACGGTGAGGTCGCGGCGCACCTTCCACGTATCCTGCGCATAGGCTTCAGTTTCGAAGTAACGGTAATCGCGGCGCGCTCCTTGCAGCGGCGGAACCGCGTCTCCTGTTTTGGCGTAGTTGAAGACGGTGAAATGCAATCCGTCCAGACCCGCCAGGCTGGCGAACGCCGCGTCCCAGTTCGAAGCGGCGATGCCGTTGGGATCAACATTGGGATCCGCAAGAATGTTCGCGGGTCGCAAGTTGCTGTCCAGGGCCGACAAGTTCGTGACCAATCCTTGATTGGTAAAAATGATGTTGTTTACATTCAGGTCGCGCGTCCGAATGGGGCGAAACACCCCGCCGAACTGGAACGAATGATTGCCCTTCTGCCAGGACAGATCGTCCCGGAATGTCGGCACGGGATTAAGCGCCGTGTTGCCTCCGGGACGCGCGTACGGCGCGGTGATGCCGGTGGGAAACAGCCAATTCAAACCGGCATAAACGCCCAGGTCCGGCCCCGGCGCCGCGCTTCCCGTCAACGAGGCCAGCGCATCAAATTCAGCGCGCGACTCGCCATATACAAACTGGTTGACCAGCTCCGGGCTGATAATCCAGTTGTGTCCGATCACCCAGGAACGATCCTTGGTGATCGCGGCGTTGGTAATCGGGTCGCCGGGAAATTGGATCGACGGCAGCCCGCCGACGATGGCATGCACGTTGTAGAAACTGAAGCGCGTGAAGAGCTTTTGATTGGCGCTGATGTTGTAATCCACCCGCGTCGTGTATGTATTTACCGTTTCCGGATTCGGCGCGTTGAACGTGAATCCGCCCGTATTGATGCCATCGCCCGCGGATAGATTGTTGGCGTGCGGATAGCGCGAATTGAACAACGCCAGCAGCCCGGGATTGAAGCCCGGCGTGACCGCGGCATCTCCCGGATTGCCAGTGACGGTGCAGGGCCCTTGAGCCGTGCCCGGATTCGAGCAGGGATCGAGGCTCGCCAGCATTTGCGGTGTCGCAATAGAGATGCAATTGGGAGTCGACGTCAGCGTGCTTTGTGGGCCGCAGCCGGGAGAGTTGTTGATGTAGGCAATTTGTCCCTGGCGCACGTGGTCCAGCGGCACAATCGCGGTCACCGGCGTTTGCGAGGCGTCGCGGCGCCCATCGTAGTCGAAGAAAAAGAACAGCTTGTCCTTCTTGATCGGCCCGCCGATGTTTGCGCCGAACTGATTGCGAATCAGCGCCGGCCGGGGAATACCGTTTTTGTTGTTGAAGAAGTCATTCGCTTCGGTGACCGTATTCCGGTGGTATTCACGGGCATTGCCGTGCCATTCATTGGTGCCGCTCTTGGTAGTGATCGCGGTTTGTGCCCCGCTGCCGCGGCCTTCCTGCGCCAGCGGATTCGCCACCTCGGTGCGAAATTCCTGGATCGCGTCCACCGGTATGGGCGCGACCGTGTGGAACGCCTGGCCAAAACTGAAATCCGAAGCGTCGATCCCGTCAACGGTGATGTTGTTCTGGTCCGCCCGTCCTCCGGCCACCGCCCCGTTCCGGCTCAATCCGTTGTCGTCCACGTTGTTGGAAGTGTCCGCGGAAACCACCGCCGGCTGCAAGCGAAGCAAGTTCGCCGCGTCCCCTCGAAACTCATTCGGCAAACTGGAAACCGCGCGCAGGTCGAAGTTGTTCCCGATCGTGGAGTCGGTCGTGTCCAGGCTCACCGAGCCCTCCGATTTCACTTCCACCGTCTGATTGACCACACCAACCGGCAATTGCACATCCTGGGTTCGAGTGGTGGCGACCGCAAGATAGAGATTGGAAACCGTTACACTCTTGAATCCATCTTTGCTGATCGTCAACTCGTATCCGGGTCCGGGGGCCAATTGCACGATGCGATAGAAGCCCGTCTCACCTGTTTCCGTATCCACGCTGCTTCCGGTTCTGGTGTTCATCAGTTTGACGCTGGCCTTGGCGATCGCCCCGCCGCTCGGGTCGGTCACCGTGCCTACCAGCCCGGCAAGTTCCTGTGCGCGAGTAAATGCGGGGCACAACATGCAAGTGATCAGAAAAATGGCACACCAATACGAACGCTTGAATCGAGTCATCAACGCTGCCTTTCGCTTGAATTTTTCACCGAAAGCGGGCGAACGCGCGCCCACGCACGGGAAGACTCACTCGCGGTACGATTGGCGGCTCACGAAGAAGCTTTACAGCTCGCGAATACCCGCCTCAGAAGATTGGGAAGAGGGAGAAGCCAAGGAAAATCCCACCGCTGACCACAGGATCCTTGAACGCCGACCTCTAAACCACGCGCGGAAATGACTGGCACGGCGAATCCTCAGCCACCTGCTGAAGGACACTCACCGTCGCGTACAGCCTAGCAAGCATTCTGCCAAATCATGTAAAGACTAAGCTCTCAGAAAAGAGAAGGCTTACAAACAGAGCGGCCATTGCCAGCAAGTCGCCTCTCCATAAATTGGGATTCCGTTTGGGAATCTGGAGATTTTGGAAAGTGTCGCGGCACGTGCTCGCTGCCAGGGTAATCCAATGCTTTTGTTGAGAATTCTACAAACGAATGGCAACTCTCGCTGGTCACTTCCCGAGGTAAAGCAAGGCGAGCAGGAACAGCCACAGCGCGTCCATGAAGTGCCAGTAGTGCGATGTCACTTCTGCCGCCACCGTTCGCGTGATTTGCGCTTTTTCAAAATTGCGCTTGGCCACGTAGAGCAGCGCCGCAACTCCTCCCACCAAGTGCAAGGCATGCGCGCCTGTAAATATATAGAAGAAGCTGCTTGCAGGATTGCTGGCCAGATAGATGCCTTGGGCAACCAGCAGCCGCCAGGCCCCCACTTGCCCGGCAAGGAAGAACACGCCGAGCACGGTGGTGGTTAGCCAAAGGTTTTTATAGGCCTCGAGTTCGCCCTTGGCGAGGCGTTGCCGCGCCATTTCCAATGTCGCGCTGCTGATCAGCAGCACCGCGGTGTTGATCCAAATCAGGGCGGGAATGTGAATAGGAACCCAGTCTCCGCTGCCGCGCCGCACCAGAAACGCACTTGCCAGCGCCATGAAGAACATCAGAATCGAGACAATCCCCAGTGCCATTCCCGTGTAGTAGCGCTTGGGGGAAGGCTTGCTCGGGCTCGGGCGTTTCCCGTCATCGCCGCCGCCATCGCGATCCACGGGCGGCAGATCCCCTCCGCCGCCATTCGAAGGCTTCTTCTCAATGATCAGCTCGAGATCCTGCGTTGCAGACGTAGTCGGCATATTGCCCTTCCCTGAATCAGCTTGAGTGTTGCGACAGCAACTCTGGCGCGAGGTGCTGTGGAGCGAAATCGCTCGTCTCGCCGGAGCGAAATTCGTAGGCACCGCGGTAAATCACCGGACTGACGCCCGCAAAATTCACCAGCGGAGCGGGCGAAGGCACACTCCATTCGAGTGTGGTGGCGCGCCAGGGGTTATTTTCTTCCGTACCCCTGCGGCGCAGCAAAGCCCGCGCGAAATTCACGATGAAAAGCAGTTGCGCGGCTACCGTACAGATGGTCGCCACCGTAACCAGCGTGCGGATCGAAGCACCCGCCGAAGCGAGGTTCGCGCGCGACGCATCCGGCAAAAGATGTGATTGCGTCAGCAGCCCCAGCCAGTGCATGGGCATGAAGATGAAATAGACGCCGGCGAAGGTTGCCCAGAAGTGGACTTTTCCCAGCGCTTCGTTCAGCCGCGCGCCGAACATCTTGGGAAACCAGAAAAACAGCGCCGCCAGAATGGCAAACGTCGCGGCCACGCCCATCACCAGGTGAAAGTGCCCGGTCACGAAATCTTCGCTGACCGCGGCGCTGCGCAGATCATGCCGCGCCAGGAAAATCCCCGAAAGTCCGCCGGCGATAAAAAGTGAAATGAACCCGATCGAAAACAGCATCGCGCAGGTTAGCTGCAGGCGCGCATCCCAAAGCGTTCCCAGCCAGCTGGCCAGCAAAAATGCCGCGGGCACACCCAGCGAAGAGGCCAAAACGGAAAATACGAGCGGCGCATACGGATTCATGCCCGTGGCAAACATGTGGTAGCCCCACACGCAAAATCCGACCAGGCCCACGCCGCACAGCGCCAGCACCACCAGCCGCTCTTTCCACACCGGCTTGCGCGAGAAAGTCGCCACCAGATGCGTGACCATGCCGAAACACGGCAACATCGCGACGTACACTTCCGCTTGCGCGAAATACCAGAAAAGCCTCTGCCACAAAATCGGCAGGCTGCCCTGGCGAACCAGATTCAGCGGCTGCGTAGCCAGAAACGAACTAAATGAGAAAATTTGCGAGCCCAGCATCCGGTCGCAAAGCAGGCTGGCGCAGCCCGCCAACAGAACGCTGAAAATCAGCATGCTCAAAATGGCGTTGAGGAACCACGCCCAGACCGTCACCGGCAGGCGCGGCAGGGTCATCCCCTCCGCGCGCAGATCGATCGTCGTCGCCGTGAAGTTGAGCGCGCTCAGCAGCGCCGACAGCGAAAACAGCGCTGCGCTGCCCAGCCACACGTTGACGCCCGTCTCTGCGGGATAAAAAAAGGAAACAGTCATTCCCCCGAGCGACCCCACGGTCATCCAGAAAGAAACCAGGTTCAGCTTGGGAAAAGCCATCTCTGGCGCACCGATTTGCAGCGGCAACAGAAAATTTCCAAATCCAAGTTGCGGCGCGGCGGTCAGCACAAAAAAGACCATTAACGAACCGTGGAGCAGGCGAATCGCCGCATATCGTTCCGGCGTGTGCTGCAGGCCGGAGAGAAACGGGATGGCCGTGTCCGGCCAGGAAGTCTGCATGCGAAGCAGCGCGGAGAGAATCATGCCGACGAGCACGCTGGCCAGGGCCAGCCAAAGGTATTGCAGGCCGATGGTCTTATGGTGCGTGGAAAAGACGCAGCGTCCCAGGAAAGACGCAGGGGCCGTGCGCGGCGAGCCGTCGTCGTAAGTGACCATTTTCCTTGAAGTTCCGCTTTTCGCGGCACCCTGAACCAGAACCCGTATCTTACCGCCTGCGCCGGAAATTGCAAGAATTCGGGGCGCGGGGCAAAACTCCTCGCCGATGGGCTAAAATGAAAAATGAAACACACAAGGAGACGTATCTTGGCGACCGATAAGTGGGCCTATCCGCAAGCCATGTGGGATGAGCGTTACCGTGAACCGGAGCCGGTCTATGGCACTCGGCCGAACAGCTATCTCGAGAAGCAATCATCGCGCTTCATGCCGGCCGGCAGGATTTTTGTGCCCGCCGACGGGTACGGACGCAACGGTCACTGGCTGGCGAGGCAGGGTTTCGCGGTGCACACGGTGGATTTGTCGCCCGTGGGCGTCGAGCGTTCGCGCAAAACCGCTCGGGAAGCGGGTTTGACCCTGACCATCGAGCAAGCCGACCTCTCCAGTTGGAATTGGCCGGCGGCAGAGTTCGACGGCGTGGCCTCCATCTTTCTGCACTTGCCGCCCGAATTGCGCAACAAGATTCATCCCGCAATGTTGCGCGCGCTGAAGCCCGGCGGAATCCTGATCATCGAAGCTTTTACCCCGGAGCAATTGCAATTTCATTCGGGCGGGCCCAAAGACGCTAGTCTGCTGTATACCGCCGACCTCTTGCGCGAGGATTTTGCGGGCGCGGAGGTCTTGGAACTCGAGGAAGTCAAAGTCGACATTGACGAAGGCACAAAGCACAGCGGGTTGTCCGCCGTGGTGCACGGAGTCTTCCGCGCGCGCTGATCCGCCGGCGCTATGGAAACTGCTTCTGAAACGCCGCGAATTGCTCGCGCAGCGTTTCCAGTTCCCTTCTCAATTCCACGATTTCCCCCTCGAGCTGCGCAATCCGCTCCGAATCAGCGGCACGCCTTGCGGCCCGCGGCGCCTCTTCGCTCGGTTCCCCGCTGGCATTGCCAATCACCGGAGCGTCGCCCGAAAGCAGATGCATGTAACGCGATTCCTTCGTCCCCGCCTGGCGCGGCAGCACCTTGACCAATGGCGGCTCGCGACGCATCAGATGATGAAGGGCGGAGTGCACCGCCTCCAGGTCCTCAAAGGAGTACATGCGCTCGGTGCGTGTGCGCAATTCGCCGGGAGTCTGCGGCCCGCGCAGCAGCATCACGCACAGCACCGCGATTTCATGCCGGTGGAAATTGTACAGCTCGTTGAGGCGATGTTCGAATTTGGCCACCCGCGAATCGTCCGCCCCAATCGAAACGCGGCACGCCCTGATCCAACAGCCAGCGGTATTCCCCATCGTGCCGCCGCAGGCGTTAGGTCATGCGAAACGCTTCGTGCCCGTCAAACGACCGCGTGTAAATCTCCAGGCACTGCGCCAGATCGTCCGGATGCACCCCCTCTGCCCATCCATTCCCTATTTCCTGCTCAAGCGAGCGGCCCGTAAAATCGAGCCACGGCTGATTGAAATAATCGCAAAGCTTGTCGATTCCGGATTTCCAGATCATCACCGGGGCGGTATTTGCCACCAGGCGGAAGAGCTTCTCGCTCTC
>JAJPIE010000080.1 GCA_021324935.1 Acidobacteriota bacterium | reverse complement strand
CTTCTTTGCTTCTTTGCTTCTTTGCTTCTTTGCTTCTTTGCTTCTTTGCTTCTTTGCTCTCCTCCCTTCTCGCCACTTGCCACTTGCTTCGTTCCATTCTCCTGAACGAAAATAGCCCCGCCTTCTTCCTTGCATTTCATACAGGAGTCATCTTCCATGCCCGAGCAAACCGTCCGCGAAATCCTCAATCTCTACAATCCCTCCAACCCGCTCGAAAAAGCCTTTACCATCCCGGCCCCCTGGTATTTCGACGAGCGCATCGCGCAACTCGAGCGCGACTCCGTCTTCGCAGCCAACTGGCAGGTCGTCGGCCATCTCGATCAAGTAACCGAACCCGGCCAGTTCTTCACCATCGACGTCAATAAGGAACCTCTCGTCGTTGTCCGTGGCGACGACGGCAAACTCCGCGCCTTCTACAACGTCTGCCGCCATCACGCCGCCGCCGTCGTACCGGAGGAGAAAGGCTGCGCGAAAAATTTCCGCTGCCCCTATCACGGCTGGACCTACGGCAACGACGGCGCCCTGAAAGGCATGGTCGAATTCGAAGGCGTCTGCAACTTTGATCGCGCCGACAACGGCCTGGTTCCCATTCGCGTGGATTCCTGGGAGAACTTCATCTTCGTGAATCTGGACGGCCGCGCCGCGCCCCTCCGTGATTTCCTGGGCAAAGTCCCCGAGCTGGTCGCGCCGCTGCAAATCACCGAAAAGCTGCGCTATTTCGACCGCCGAATCTACACCCTGCAATGCAACTGGAAAGTCTACGTGGACAACTATCTCGACGGCGGCTACCACGTCCCCCACGCGCACAAGGGTCTCAGCAGCGTTGTCGAATACACCAAATACACCATCGAAAATTTCGAGCGCTCCTGCCTGCAATCCAGCCCGCTCGATTCCTCCACCGCGCTGGAATCCGCCATCGGCGCCACGCGCCAGGGCCACGCCTTCTATCTCTGGGTCTATCCCAACTTCATGATCAACGCCTATTCCGGCGTCATGGACACCAACCTCGTCCTGCCCCTCGGCGTCGACAAGTGCGCCGTCATCTTCGACTACTACTTCGCCGACGTCAGCCCCGCCGCCGCGAAAACGCATCAGGAAAGCATCGCCGTCAGCGAAAAGGTCCAGGACGAAGACATGGCCATCTGCGACTCCGTGCAGCGCGGCCTCGCCTCCCGCGCCTATGTCGCCGGGCGCCTCTCGGTCCGCCGCGAAGCCGGCGAACACCTCTTCCACCGCCTGCTCCACGCCGATCTGACCAAGGCGCTGGCCCGCCCCGTCGCCGCGGACTAACTCGCGCAACGCCCCAGGAAGCGCTCCTTCAACGTCGAGCACCGCCAAATCTCATTCGGTTAGGAAATGGGGAACGCGGTTGGTATTGCTGGAAGGTTTCCAAGCCCATCGGCTGGCCCAGGGTCTCGAAATTGCCGGGAAACCTGTTGCCCCCGCATCAGGCATCCCGCTCCTCCAAAACCCTGGTCAGCCGAAAGTTGAACAGAATATTGCGGTTACGCCCCGCCCACCCGCAAGAGACATGACGGGACATCTCAGGTCAGCAAAGGGCATCGCGTGGGTTCGAGGGGAATTTCTGGCGAACCGGGGAAGGTTTGGTCCAAATCCTACTGGCCTTGCAGATATTTGCGCGGGGACACTCCCATCACCCTCCGGAAATGCCGCGCCAAATGACTCTGATCTGCGAAGCCCACGGCAGAGGCCGCTTCGGCACAGGTGGCCCCGGAACGCAGCATCCGGCATGCATGTTTCACCCGGAGCTGAATCTGATATGCGTGCGGCGCAAATCCGTACCGGAGCCTGAAGCTGCGCACCAGGTGAAACCTGCTCAAAGCCGCCTCTTTGGCCAGGTCCTCCAGGGCAATATTTTCGTGGTAGCGCTCTTCCAACATCTCCCTCGCGGTCCTCAGCGAGCGCGCCAATCCTTGGCCGTCCGGCACGCCTGGATTCGGGCGCCCCTCCGCGTACGGCAATGCCTCGTGCATCAACTCGGCCATTTGCGACTGCAGCTTCAGATGATTTTCCCTATTTTTCAGGCCAGCCGACAGCGCCTGAAGCTTCCGGAGTAACGACTTGCTGTAAACCTCGGTCACCGCAAAATGCGGAACTCCCTTGATTCCAAACTCCCCGGCCATTTTCAGAAAATTGGCGGGCTCGATGAACAGCGCCCAAAAGAACGAGGGCTTGCGCTTGGCAACCACCGTGTGAATTTCCCCGGGCTCCATGAAGGCGGTCGCCCCATCGTTCACGTAGCGGGTTTTTCTCCGGTAGATCCACGAACTCGATACCGACTGACATCCGCACAGCAGGTACCTTTCATGCAACATCCGCCAGGTCGAGGCGGACGGCGACGCAACCAGTATCTCGACACCCGGAAGGGCGGAACTCCTTAAATAAGATAGGCTTTCCATGGGCGGTGCCTCGTCGCTGCAAACTGTTTATTAACTCAAATAAAACATTCCCGCAAATTTCGCAAGAATATTCTAGTCCTGGTATTTACCTGTTGCCTAAAGTGGTCCTACGGGCTCGGCTTTCGATCGGTCGCGGCCCTGGTCTTTATCGAGACATCCAACTTTTTTTGGAGCGTTCCATGCGCAAAGTGTTCGTGTGTTCCCTGGCAGCCATCCTCCTCCTCTTTGCCGGCTGCAACAGTGGCTCTAAACCCATCTCTATCACCCTGGTTTCCCCCACCGGACCCCAAGCCCTCGATCTCGGGCAGAGTTTCACGATTTCCGTTCAGGTGAATAACGACAAGCTGAACAAGGGTGTCACCTTCACCGTCTCCGGTGTCGGCGCCCTCAGCAGCCAGTCCGCTACCGGCGCGACCTACACCGCTCCTGCCACGGGCGCGGGTGGCACGGCCACGATTACCATCGCCTCGGTTACCGACCCCTCCATCTCTGGCACCATCTCCGTCACGGTCACTCCCCCTCCCTCCATCTCCAACTCTTCCTCCACGCTGACGGGCGGCATCCAGGGCACCTCGTACAACGCCTCGATTACCACCACCGGCGGCGCAGGCGCCCTCAACTACTCCGTCACCGTTGGCAGTCTTCCTCCCGGCCTGAGCCTCAATGCCTCCACCGGCGCCATCACCGGCACGCCCACGGGCACCGGAACCTTCACGTTCACCGTTCAGGTCAAGGACTCCAGCACCGCCTCGCCGCAAACCTCCACCAAACAGTTCACCATTACCGTCAATGAGCAACCCACCATCACCAGCGCGAATACCACCACCTTCGTCGCCGGCACCGCCGGAACGTTCCAGGTAACCACTACCGCCATTCCCACCGCCGCCATCACCGAGTCCGGCGCGCTGCCCTCCGGCATCACCTTCACCGATAACGGCAACGGCACCGCCACCCTCGCCGGCAACACTTCCACCACTGGTTCCTTCCCCATCACCATCTCCGCGAACAACGGCATTGGCACCGCCGCCACGCAGAACTTCACGTTGGTCGTCGGCAAGGCTCCCGCGATCAGCAGCGCCGCCGCCGCGACGTTCACCGTCGGCACGGCCGGAACCTTCTCCGTCACCACCACCGGTTATCCCGCTCCCAGCTTGTCCGAATCCGGCGCGCTTCCCAGTGGCGTCAATTTTACCGACAACAAAAACGGCACCGCCACCCTCGCCGGCACCCCCACCGCCAACTCCGGTGGCAAGTACACCTTCACCATCACCGCCAGCAACGGCATCGGCACCAACGCCACGCAGGCTTTCACTTTGACCGTCAATCAGGCCCCCGCCGTCACCAGCGCCAATTCCGCCGCCTTCACTATCAACACCTTGGGCACGTTCAGTGTCACTACCAGCGGCTATCCCGCCCCCACACTGTCCGAGTCGGGCGCGTTGCCTGCCGGCGTCACGTTCGTGAACAACGGCAACGGCACCGCCACCCTTGCGGGTACTCCCACCGTTTCTGGTTCCTTCCCCATCACCATCACCGCGAACAACGGCGTCAGCCCGAATGGAACGCAGTCCTTCACTTTGACCGTCGGCCAAGCCCCGGCCTTCAGCAGCACCGCCAACACGACTTTTACGGTTGGCACCGCGGGAACCTTCTCGGTCACCACGACGGGTTTCCCCGCTCCCAATCTCACCGAAACCGGCGCTCTCCCTTCCGGCGTCTCTTTCAAGGACAACGGCAACGGCACCGCCACGCTGGCTGGCACTCCGACCTCCGGCACTGGCGGCGTCTATTCCATCAGCGTCATAGCACACAACGGAATCGGCAGCGACGCCACCCAGACCTTCACGCTGACCGTGGATCAGGCTCCCGCCATCACCAGCGCGAATGCCGCCACCTTCTCGGTCGGCGCGGCCGGCTCTTTCAACGTGACCACCACCGGCTATCCGGCTCCCGCCCTGTCGGAAAGCGGTCCGCTGCCCTCCGGCGTTTCCTTTGTGGACAACCACAACGGCACCGCCACACTCAGCGGCACCGCTTCCGCTCCCGGCACTTTCCCCATCACGATTACCGCGAGCAACGGCATCACTCCGAACGCAACCCAGAGCTTCACGCTCACCGTGAACACCGCCCCCGGTTTCACCAGCGCGAATAACACCACCTTCACGGTTGGCAGCGCGGGCAGCTTCAGCGTCACCGCCACCGGCACGCCCACCCCGTCCTTCTCCCAATCCGGCGCGCTGCCCTCCGGCGTCACTTTCCATGACAACGGCAACGGCACCGCCACCCTCGCCGGCACGCCCGCGGCGAATACGGGAGGTTCCTATACCCTCACGCTCACCGCCACCAACACCGCCGGCTCTACCAACCAGACCTTCACCCTCACCGTGGATCAGGCGCCCGCCATCACCAGCGCCAACAGCACTGCCTTCACCGTTGGCTCCGCGGCGTCGTTCACGGTCATGACCACCGGCGTTCCGAAACCCGCGCTCTCCGAATCCGGCGCACTGCCCTCCGGCGTCACCTTTGTCGATAACGGCAATGGCACCGCCACGCTCAGCGGCATACCCGCCAGCGGCACTTCCGGCAGCTATCCCATCACCATCACGGCCAACAACGGCATCAGCCCGAACGCCACGCAATCCTTCACGCTCACCGTGAACACCCTGCCCGTCTTCAGCAGCGGCACCAGCACCACGTTCACCGTCAGCTTCCCGGGAACGTTCACCGTCACCGCCTCAGGCTCCCCCAGCTTCACCGAATCCGGCACGTTGCCTTCCGGCGTCACCTTCCACGACAACGGCAACGGCACCGCCACGCTCGCCGGAACTCCGATGGCTCACTCCGGCGGAGTCTACAATTTCACGATCGCCGCGAAAAACGGCACGGGCACGACGAATCAGAGCTTCACTCTGACGGTCGACGAAGCGCCGTACTTCAACTCGCAGAACACCGCCACCTTCGCTGTCGGCCAAGCCAGCACCTTCAACGTCGCCGCGGGCGGCTATCCGATGCCAACCATCTCCGAATCGGGTGCTCTCCCGAGCGGCGTTAGCTTCAGCTCCACCTTGAACACCCTTTCCGGCACTCCGGCCACCGGCACCGCCAACACCTATCCGATCACCTTCACCGCCAGCAACGGAGTCGGCACCAACGCCACGCAGAGCTTCACGCTCACCGTCGTTCTCGATCCCTGCGCCGGGGCAGCTACCGGCAGCGAATCCTTGCTCAACGGCCAGTACGCCTTCGTCCTCAAGGGCTTCGACACTGGCACCGGCACCGGAGAAACGCAGCCCGAACCTGTGGTTGTCGGCGGGGTCCTGACGATGAACGGCAGCGGCTCCATCTCCGCCGGCACGATTGACATGAATACCTATAATTCCGCGGGTATCGCCAGCCAGTCAGTAACCAGCGGCACCTATAAAGTTGGCTCCGACCACCGTGCCTGCTTGAGCATCACGACCGCGTCCGGCACGCAGCACTACCGCGCCAGCCTCGCCAGCATCTCCGGTGGCGTGTCCTCGCTGGCCCACATGATCAACTTCGATCCCTCCGGACCGTTTGTCGCCGGCGAGATGAAGAAGCAGACCACTTCAGCCTTCTCCACTGCGCAAGTCACCGGCAATTACGCCTTTGGCGCCTCCTCTCCGCAGAACTCCAACTCGTGTAACGGCGCTACTTGCGGCGGCAAATTCGGCGCCGTAGGTGTTTTCCTCCTCTCCAGCGGCAACCTGAGCGGCGGCTACGTCGACTTCAACAACAGCGGCTACCTGGATGGAAGTTCGACTTCCGGCGGCAACTGGCCCAGCAGCGCGTTGACGTTTGCCAGCGCCAGCAATGCTTACAACATTTCCAGCACCACCGGCCGCGGCACGTTTAACTTCTTGCCCGCGGGAAGTGGCAACTCCACGGTGCACAATATTATCTACGTGGTTTCGGCGACAGACGTCCTGATCATGAACGCCGACGATCAAACCAACAACAGTCTCTACGGTGGCGAACTCCTCCAGCAGTCTACTTCGTCCTTCTCCGCCAACCCGTTGTCCGGCTCCTACGTGGGCTACGCTGCGAGCCTTGGCAGCACAAGCACGGGAAGAACGGACGTACTCGCCATCAGCGCAAGCGGATCCACCATCTCTGGAACGCAGTACCAGAATGATGGCGGGACCTTTACTTCCGGTGCCATCTCAGCCAGCTACTCGGTGGCCTCCAACGGCCGCATGACACTTACCGGCACCGGAAATCACCCGCCCATCTTCTATCTCGTGAGCAACTCTCAAGCCTTCTTCCTCGGCGGCAACGGGGGAGTGGACTTCGGCTTCTTCCAGTTGCAGACTGGCGGTCCGTTCTCGAATTCCTCGCTGAGCGGAAGCTTCGCCTTCGGCAACATCGATCCCGAATACTCCGGCACCAACATCAATGTCGGCGAAGCCGTCTTCACGTCTCCCAACGTCAATGTCACCGAAGACGACAACGGCAACGGTTCGCAAACCGTCGGCGGAACGCAAAGCTTCGCTTATTCCATCAGTTCCACCGGCCTGCTCTCCATCCCGTCGAGCGGCTCCAGTTGCACTGTTTCGGCAACCTCAACCACTTGCCAGACGCTCATCTACATCATCTCGCCGACAAAGGCCGTTATTCTGGATACCCAATCGAATAGCCCGAAGCTCCAGCTCGGAGACCAATAATCCAGAGTCGGCAACTCACAACCATCAACAAAAAAGGCCGGCGGAGTTCCCGCCGGCCTTTGTCTTTTACCGAACTAACTCAGGCGAGTGCGCAATCGAGTCGCGAGAAACTTGGCTCAGCTTCTCTTTCTCGTCACTCGCTTGCCCTGAGCGAAGCGAAGGGCCACTCGCCACTGCCTTTAAAGCTTCTCGAAAAAGTGCGCCACCTTCTTCCCCGCCTTCTCCGTGTAGTACACCGTCACTTTGCCGCCCTTGGTCGCTCCCTTGGCGGTGTCCTGCGCGGCTACTTTCGTGTCGTGGCCGACCACCTCGAAGGTCTGTTCGGTGCCATCGGCGGCCTTCACCGTCACCGTCTTCCCGCCTTCGCCCACCTTGGTCACCGTGCCCTCCGTGGCCTTCATCCCGTCTTTTCCGACCTTGTCCACTTCCGTCGCGGTGCTCTCCGTGCCCTTCACGGTGTAATGCGCCACCACCTCCGACCCTTCCTTCAGGCCGTGGAACGTATCCTTCGCGCCGGTGGCCACTCCCTCCGCCCCGTAGACGGCGGTCTTGTCCACGAAATGGATCGTATGCTCGACCCCATCCCCGGTTTTCACAACGATCGTCTTCGCCGTTTCATCCACCTTGGTGATGATTCCGTGGATCGCCGATACCACGTCATCCGACGCCCACACGGCCACCGCCAGAAATCCTGCTACGGTCAACAGCGTAATCAGTTTCTTCATATTTTGCGGACCTCCTATCGTCCTCTCCTGATCATGGTTTTTGTGTTTGGCTGGGATATCTAAGGTACCCCAGATACCGTGAAAAGCGGGACTGACAGCCGAGGCAACTTCCCACCTAAGCGGCTGCCGCTTCTCACTACCCTGTGTGCCACCAACGCTTAGATGCAACTCGGCACTTCCTGGTGTCAATCCGGGAAACTAGAACTGATTTGGAAGTACCCCTTTCGTCAACATCTTCGTCGCTTTCTTCCTCCGCCGTACCCACCAGCCTTACCTTGGACGAAATCTAACCCATCTTCGTTTCTGGTGTTTCACTCTCGGCCCGCTTCTTAATCCTTTGTAATTCTCCACATAGACGCCGGTGCCGCCGTGCATTCTCGCCCGCCCGTTCTCGCGGCCACTCTCGGCTACGTAGCTTGTCGCCGCACAATCCCCTCGCAAATGATCCGCAACGCACTCTGGCATTGCGCTTGCCTAACTTCTGGCGCCGGCACGCTCACCGGCTGAGAACCGGGGTGGTCCTACGGAGGGTCGATGAGACGAAACGTGCCGCGTCTCCCGTTGTTCCTTGCTTGCTCGCTTTTCTCTTTACTTTCCTTCGCGGGACTTTACGCCTTCGCCCGCCAGCAATCTCCTCAGCAACCCGCCAGCGCCGCCCCGCCCGAGCAAACTCTCAGCGATTCGAAAGCTTCCCCTCAGGCTGCCACTGCGCAAGCCAAGCCAGCAGCGAAGGGGCCTGACGGCGACTATGTTGGCAGCGAAGTCTGCATCACCTGCCACGAGGATCCGAATCGCCGATTCAAAAACACCGTCATGGGCAAGATCATGATGGGAAATCCGCACACGCCGGAAGAGGCGCGCGGCTGCGAATCCTGTCACGGGCCGGGCCGCGCGCACGTGGAGGCAGGCGGCGGCAAGGACACCATTCCCATCCGCTTCGGCAAGGATTCCCCCAACACCATCGCCGAACAGAATGCCGTCTGCATGGACTGCCACTCGCGCGGCACGCACATCTTCTGGCGCGGCAGCCCGCACGAATCCCGCGGCATCGCCTGCGTCGATTGCCACCAGGTGAAGCAGGTCCTCCAGGTGAAGCTATCCTCCGACACGCGCTACAGCTCCCCGCTCACCGACAATCATGGCCTCAAAATGGGCCAGCCGGAGCTTTGCCTGCAATGCCATCCCATGCGCCGCGCGCAATTGCAGCGCTCCTCGCACATGCCCTATCGCGAAGGCAAAGTCACCTGCACCACCTGCCACAATCCCCACGGCTCCCCGAATCCTTATCAGCTCATCCAGAGCAGCATCAATGAAAATTGCCTGAGCTGCCACACCGAGCGCCGCGGCCCCTTCCTTTGGGAGCACCCGCCGGTGGTCGAAAACTGCGACAACTGCCACGAACCCCACGGCAGCAACAACCCGCAACTCCTGAAAGTGCGCATGCCCCGCGTCTGCGACGATTGCCACGATTCCAGCCGGCATCCCACCCAGGCACAGCCCCTCAGTTCCATCAAGAACTTCAACCGCGGCTGCACCAATTGCCACTCCTACATTCACGGTTCGAACCACCCGTCGGGTTCCGCATTTCTGCGGTAGGAAAGAGAGCTCACGCACATGAGAAAACTAGCTGAACTTCTGGTCTTCGCGCTCTCCGCCGTTTTTCTCTTCCCGCAGCGCTCCTTTGCCCAGGATCAAAAACAGGACATCGGCGAGGTCGAATTCGGCATTCGCATGGCCACCGGCGACGTCTACGGCCGCCCCGACCTTCCCTTCTCCCCGGGCTTGAAAACTTCCCAGTTCAACGAGTATCAGGACATCCGCGACGGCTTCTACGTCCGCAGGATTAGCGTCCGCTTCGACAACGTCCTCAACACCAAGGACTACTTCGCCCTGCAATCGCAAAGCACCCTCTACCGCGATCAGAGCTACCTCGCCAGCTTCGGCGACTACGGCAAATTCAAGCTGCAGTTCCGCTACGACGAAATCCCCCACATCTACAGCAACACCACCGAAACTCTCTACTCGCAGAAAACGCCCGGCGTGTTTCAGTTCCCCGCGCTGATCCGCCAGCAGTTGCAGGCAAGCACCTCCGCCGGCCTCCCGTCCCTCATCAACACGCAAGTCATCCCCCAGATGAGCCAGGTTACCCCGGAGAATATGCGCAAAGGCGGCGCCCTTTCGTTTGGCTACAACATCAATTCGCACTGGGCCGTCAACGCCATGTTCTTCCGCGAAAGCCAGAAAGGGGCCCGCCCCATTGGCACCGTCCTGAACTCCATCCCCAGCGCCAGCACCACCAACGGCTACGGGGAAGAGCTCCTTGAGCCGCTCAACTATTTCAACAACCTCGTGCGCTTCGGCCTCGAATACGGCGCGCGCAACTTCGTCGTCCAGGGCGGCTACACGGGTTCCTTCTTCCAGAACAATCTTCACCAGATGACCTGGGACAACCCGTTCAACTACAACCTCGTCGGCATCACCACCCCCACCACCGGCGCCATGGCGCTCTATCCCAATAATCACGCCAACTATCTGAATTTCGCCGCCGGCACCGATCTCACCAAATACTTCCACCTCACCGCCAGCATCAATCCCGGCTGGCTCCGCCAAGACCAGTCCTTCCTTCCCTACACCACCAATTCCGCCATCAACACCTGCGGCACCGGCACGCAGCCTTGCAACACCACCGCCGTCCTGCCGGAATCCAATCTCGGTGGCAGCTTGCAGACGCTGGCCATGAACTACAATCTCTCCACCGCTTCCTGGAAGAACATCACCTTCCAGGCCAACTACCGCCAGTACGATTACAACGACAACACGCCGGTCACGGCCTTCACCCCGGTGCAAGGAGACGCCGCCGCTCCCGGTTCGCCCACCGACAATACTCCCTACGCTTTCAACCGCAAGGATTTCGTTGCCCAAGGCATCTGGTTCTTCGCCAAAAAGAGCTCCGTCAAGGCCGGCTATGAAGCCCTGTGGATGGACCGCACCTACCGCGACGTCGCGCATTCCCTGGACAATTCCTTCTTCATTTCCGGCGATTGGAATCCCCGCCGCGAACTCATGGTCCGCATCTCCTACCGACGCTCGAATCGCACTCCTGACTCCTACGCCGACGACAATGTCACCGATCCCACGACCGGTGCGTTCGTCCCCTGTGCCGACACGACTGACGTCTCCTTCACCGCCGACCAGCGCTGCCACCGCCGCTTCGATGAAGCCGCCCGCATCCAAAACCGCGGCGACGCCCTCGTGCAATATTCTCCCATCGATCGCCTCACTCTCTCCGCGTTCGGCGGCACTTTGCAGAACGACTACAACCAGCCCGGCGGCGTGAACAGTCCCACGCCCTTGAACTTCCTCACCGGCGCGGCCGCCACCACCAATCCCTACTACCTCTACGGCATGTTGAAGGATATTTCTTACAACTATGGCTTCGACGTCGACTACGACCTGTCCAGCGCCGTCACACTCTATGCGGAATACTCCCGCGAGCATTACTACACGCGCATGATCACCCGTTATCGCGCGCCCACCAGCGGCGCGCAGACCATCCTCACCTGCACCGGCTGCGACACGCCCAACAACGACTGGCAAAGCACTACCACCGACCCCATCGACGATTACTCCGCCGGCGTGGATCTCTATCTCCGCAAGAAGATCTATCTCACGGCTTACTACTCGCTTTCCGCCGGCAAAGGCAACGTCAACTCGCAATTCCTCGGCGATCCCACAATCACCACCGGCGCAAACGCGTTCCTCCTCACCGGCACCAACGCCGCGGTTTCTTATCCGGAAACCGTCGACCGCTATCACGAAGCCGGGGTCGTCTTTAAGTACAAGCTGACGGATCGCCTCACGCCCAAGCTCGAGTACCGCTACGAGCAGTGGGACAACCGCGACTACCAGACCACTGTCATGACTCCCTACATGGGTTGCGTCAGCAACGCTCCTCCCGCGGCCCCCGTCGCCGGTTGCGCCAGCCCCATCCTCAACAGCGCCACTTCGCCCACTCCCGTTCCGGGCGCCGCCAGTCCCTTTTTCCCGGGCTTCGTCGTCGGCGATCCCTCCGCCGCGCGTTATCTCTTCCTCGGCACCGATCAGCCCTCCTATCACGCGCACATCGTGATGGCCACCCTCGAATATCGCTTCTGACCTCCCGCCGCTCGTCTCGCCGCCTGCGGATCGAGCGAAGCGTTCTCAGGCGGGCGCAGTCTCTGCCGCCTGCCTGTCCGTTTGTCCTCGCCGAAACCCCATCGGGGCCTTCCGTCCTTCGCCGGATTCCGTGCGCACCGGCTCGCGTTTCCCAACCTTTTTTGTGTGACGGGAAAACATTGCGTTCCCGCACGCGTCACGCAAGCCGGCGAAATCGGTCTGCGCCCGCCGTTCCGTTTACTGCACCGCAGTGCATTCTGGGTGATACCGCCCACTTTGGGCCAATTGCCGCATGTTTACCATGTTACTTTTTGCGAGCTTTCATCCATATTTGGTAAATGCCGAAGATTCTGAATGTCCAGTACCCGATTTTCCTTCTCGCGTGGCAGCCCGGATGCACGTGCAAATGCAGCAGTTGTTGTCTTGGGGTTTAGACTCTCGCTCCTTAATTTCTCCCTTGGCTCCGTCTCAAGAGTCCGTGTGTGCCTCTGTGCAGGGAGATGTACTTTTCAATTTTCCAAGGAGGATTTTGTCATGTTCAAGCGAATTCTCGTTCTCGGCCTGTTTACCATGGCCGCGCTCCCGGTCCTGGCCCAGGATTATCCTAGATTTGAGTTGGGTGCGGGTTATTCCTACGTCCGCGCCAACGTCACCGCCAAGGACCAGATGGTAACTCCGGCTGTGTCCGCTTCTGAAGGCTTCAACCTGCAGGGCGGCGGTGGAAATATCGTTTACAATCCCACCCGGAGCATCGGTTTGGTGGCGGACTTCGCGGGCTACGATGTCACCGGCCTGCCCAAGGGCACGGGCGCCAGCGCGACCCTGTTCACCTACATGTTTGGCCCTCGCTTTACCTACCGCGGGAATGAAAAGTTTCAGCCGTTCGCGCATGTCCTGCTTGGCGGCGCACATGTAAGCGGATCCGGCAGCACGCTCGTGGCCACGGCGACGTCAGGCATCCCAATCAACGAATTCTCTGGCAGCTCCAATTCCTTTGCGATGGCCATCGGCGGCGGATTCGACGTCAAGGTCGCCAATCACGTCGCACTTCGTCTGTTTGAGGGTGACTATTTGCTGACCCGTTTCAACACCACGCTCAACTCGGCGGGCAAGCTGACCGCCGCGAACCAGAACAACTTCCGCCTGGCGGCCGGAATCCAGTTCCGTTTCTAAGTAGTAAGCCAACCACACTCCAAACAGCAAGGACCCGGGTGAACCCGGGTCCCTTCTGTTTTTTCGGAAGTTCCGCTGCGCAAAATCTCTTGATTGGTACGTTCCCCTCGCCATCGGTGGATAGCGCTTCTTCTGGTACTAGGGAAGCGTCCGCAAGAAACCGCTATAATACCTGGGCATGATCCCCGCAACCTTTAAACCCCAGAGAAAATTCATGCAGCTAGCGATCGACGAAGCCCGCCGCGCCGGCGATCGCGGCGACTATCCCATCGGCGCAGTCATCACACGTCTGGTCGGCCGCCGCGAGATGGTTATCGCCAGCGCCGGCAATCGCGTGAAAACTTCCGGCTCCAGCATCAAGCACGTCGAATTGGAAACGCTCAAATATGTTTGCAGTGGTTACGGGCGCTATCTGCCGGAGTTCGTGCTCTACTCCACGCACGAGCCCTGCGCCATGTGCGCAGGCGCCTGCGTCTGGTCGCGCATCGGCGCCGTCGTTTATGGCGTCTCTCAGGAGGACATCGAAGCCTACGGCCGCAGGCACGGCAATGAATTCTACAAGTGGCGCGCCTGCCTGATTCCCTGCCAGCTTGTTTTCGAGCGCGGCAATCACGTCATCCCGGTAACCGCGGGCTTCCTCCGCGACGAATGCCGCAAGCTCTTCCGCTACAAGCCCCCGCGCCGCTGACCCGCTCCAACTTGTACGTATTTATTTTGTTGATTCGCCGTCCGTCGGCTGCTGTTCCACTTCCGCCTTCTGCCAGGTGCTGTCCGGATTGGAATACTTCATGGATTTCACAAGGGCGTTGGTTTTCTTGCCGAGATCCTTTTCGTAGATGATTCCGTCCGTGCCCACCAGGAAGGTCTTCACTCCAGACGATCGGTACTCCGCCGGATACGCGACAAACATGAACCCACTCCCGGCGTCCTTCCCTTGTCCGCTCAGCATCTCGAAGAGATACCCTCGAAAAGGCGCAAACTCGCCTCCCTGCTTCGTCGCCGGATCGCTCGCAAACGCCCAGGCAAGGCGCGGCCCGATGGGGCTTTGCGGCTCGTTCTCCTTTGCCGCCCAGTAAAGCCCGTCTCGCTTCCCCTTTTCACTGAAGATCTTTTGCGCATACTGGTTGTGCTCCGCAAAATATTCCTTCTGCGCGGCCACCAATTGCTGGCAGATGTGAATCGCCGAAAGTTCGTTCCTGCCGATGCGCCGGAACACGATTTCCTTTTCGCCCGCCGCCGTGTCGAAATACCAGATGGTTCCCTTGTTCACCAGCGGAATCGGATAGGGCCAGTTGCGCGCTCCGATGTACAGGGTCACCGTACCGTCGGGCTCCTTCACGAGGCGGTTCATCTCCTCGTAGTGTTTTGCGAAGTTCGCGCGGTCTTCCGCGTCTTGCGCAGGGTCGCCAGACGTGACCAGTTTCTTCCCTGTTGGCCCAAAAATTTCCAGCAGTCCTCTTTCGTCGCTGTTGTTCGCCGCCGCATAAAGCGCCTTGCTGGCCTCCTCGGGTGACGCAAACGTCTTCTGCCCTTTTTGCTGGGCCACCGCAGGCACCCCGGTGAGTCCCGTCACCACTAGCGCTAACGCCCCGACCGCAAAAAGACCACTCTGTTTATATCCACGGAAAACTCGTTTAGCGCCCCACATTCCACTCCTCCTCATTTCTTCTCACGCTTTGTTTCCTGCAACAGAAAGGGCCCTTTGGTCCCCTTAGTGGCGGGGACCGCCGCCATGCGGCACCCCACCTCCTCCGTGGAAGCCGCCTCCCCAGCCATGGAATCCGCCGCCGCCCCAGCTGCCGCTGCCCCGCGCCGAGTAGCTGCGCGACTCACCACCGTGGTCGTAGTGGCTGAACGCCCCGGTGCGCATATCACTTTGCCCGCGAGGTTCCGCGTAACCGCGCGCCGCGCGATTGTTTCCTTCAAACGGGCGCGGCGACGCCCCCGGGTGATTGTAGACATTTCCCCGCGTGACAAAGCCGGGGGACGCGGGACGCGCGCCCCGGCTGAACGCTTCCGGCCCGCCGCGCCCGCCGCGGTAGTACACGTTCCGGTTATAAAAGGTGGTGCTCCTCGAGTAATACCTCGCGTTGTTGTACGCCACAAAGTGGTTGTGCCAGTCGCAGCCCCAGTGGTGCCATCCCCATTCAAACCCGCCAAAGAATCCGATGCTGAAGCCAATCCCAAACGACAGATAGGGTCCGCCAAACCAGATTCCCGGATACGGGTACCATCCTGGCCAGGCCACAATCGGCGGCCCATAGACAACCCAGGGATCGTAAGCCGGAACATAGACCACGTCCGGCGCCGCCGGTTGAATAATGATTGTGGAGCCCTGCGTGGTTACAGTCTGCTGTGGCGTGGATTGCAGATTGCCCGCTTGCTTCGCTTTCTGCCTCATCACCTGCACCGCATCCATCACATCCTGCTGCTGGTTGTAGTAAGCGTCCCCGAGTGTCGAGGTCCAGGAAATATTCTTGTCCATGTTGCCCAACACCGAAGGAAACGCGGTGAGCGCCTTCACGCTGGGATCCCAATTCATCTGGTCCACCGCCTGCGCCAAAGCGTCGCCTTTCAAATCCGGGTGCGACTGAACGTAGCGGTCCGCCTCCACGACTTGTTCCGGAAAAGTCGCCGCCGATAGAATCTGCGCCACCAGCGAATCCGGATAAAGCGCAATCGGCGCCACTAATCGCTGCAATTGCTCAGGAGTCTGTACCGCGTATTGCGGCCCGGACGGTGCCGGGGGCGGCGCCTGCGCGTCCTGCGCGGCAAAAAGATCGGCAGGCAGGGTGGCAAATAACAGGCTAACGGACAATAGCCAGCCCAAGCCTTGCCTTAGGCGTTGCCCCACCCTCTGGTTAGAAACACACTGGGTCGTGTTCATGCGAATGAACCTCCTGCGCGCCTTGCTTTCTCTGGGGTCCTGCCTCATTAGATGAGCGCGATTCACTTCGCGTTTCTTGATTCTTCCAGCCCCATCAACACTCTTGTAACCGGCGTCTCATATCCATTCAACACCGTTCGCGCCACCGAAGTTGCGGTCGCACGGCTGGCGGGATATTTCAGCCGTCAATTTTGCTTTGCGGATTCTTCCAGCAGTTCCTTCAGGTAGCCCTGCCAGGCCGCCGCAT
Source organism: Acidobacteriota bacterium (assembly GCA_021324935.1). Lineage (GTDB taxonomy): Bacteria > Acidobacteriota > Terriglobia > Acidiferrales > UBA7541 > Acidiferrum. The sequence continues at coordinate 11,651 of JAJPIE010000080.1, read as the reverse complement.
GAGTGTGCGTTCCGTGGCCAAAGGTCTGCTCGGAGGCCGGCAGCAGCACGAACTTCCCATTTTTCACGCGCTTGATTTCGCGTTCGGCGATTCCCAGTTCCGGGGGATTGATGAAATCGTCGCCGGAATTGATGTACATCACCTGCGCCTGTATCGTCTCGAGCTTCGGCGACGGATCGTAATTGCGGGAAGCATTCAGGGCGTACAGAAAATCGTTTGCATCCAGGCTTGCCGTAAGCCATTTCATCGAATCTTCCAGGTGCTTATCCACCGCAACGCGCGTCGGATAATCCTCCTGCAGGTGCAGCGGCGCGCTTCCGGCAATCAACAGAAAGTCCGCCAAAATTTGCATCCCCGCGCGCGGTGGCGTTGCATACTCGCCGTTGTTCCACTCCGGGTCCTGCCGGATGCCGTCGATCACCATCTTCCTCCACATGCGATTGCGCCCGGCGATCTGCACCGGCTGGCAGGCCAGCGGCATTAGCGCGTCCATGAAATCGTTGTACGTCTCGCCCCATAGCCATGAGTGCATGCAGCCCATCGATGTGCCCAGCACCAGCCGCAGGTGATTCACCCCAAGCCCCTTCGTCACCAGTTCGTGCTGCAGCGCGATCATGTCCGCGTACTCATACTGTGGAAAACGCGCGTGCAGCCCGTCGCTCGGCTTGCTCGATTTCCCGTGCCCCACGTTGTCCGGCAGGATGATGAAGTATTTTGTGGCGTCCAACAGTTGCCCCGGCCCAAACAGCACGCCCGCGAAGATCGGCCGCAGGAAATTGTTCCCGCTCCCGCCCGTGCCGTGCAGGATCAGCACCGCATTCGTCGTCCGCCCGTTCGCATCTTTCTCCGGCCTGCCTAAGGTGTAGTAGTGTAGCCGCACCGCCGGCAGCGACTCCCCCGACTGAAAATGAAAATCGTGCACCACATAATCGCCTTCCTGTGCCGCCGGCCAATTCTGCCCCGCTTTTCCCGCCTCCTGCCCGCGCACGATCCCGCTCGTCAACGCCAGCACCAGCGCCATCATCACTCCGCCCGCACAAATGGTATATTTCATCGGCATGCCCCCGCCGGATTATTTCCCTCCCCTTGCCTCAGATTCAAGATAATTCCCCGCTTAAAGAGTGGGAGGGCCTGACGCTCGTGGGTCACTGCCGGATTCGTTGACCCCGCCCCGCGCCTCCCCTATACTTATATCTTGTTGTTGCTGGCAGGGTTTCCGCCGGGTTCCGCACTGCAATCCAGGAAAATTCCGCAGGTCCGTTCTTTGGACTCCGGTGCAGCCGGAGATGCACGCGAGGATCGTCCCGAGCGCGGATGCGTTTTTTAGCCCGCCCGTGAGCGCTTGCCAACATAACGTCGAAGAGGACAACGCCGGGGGTCGGAGCTTTAGCTTCGACATCTACGGCCCAAAACAAGCGGGCTTCAGCCCCTGGGGAATTAAAGTGCACCGGATTTGTCTAAGGGAGAAGAAGAATGTCTGACGCTGCCACCTGCCGCAAAGAGCTGGAACTCGAGATTCCCGCCGAAGAAGTTTCCAAGTCCACCGAAAAAGTAGCCAAGGAATTCGCGAAGGTCGCCCGCGTGCCGGGCTTCCGGCCGGGCAAGGCCCCCATTTCGCTGATCAAGCGCCGCTTTGCCGAAGAGATCAAGAGCGAAGTCCTGCAGAATCTCGTGCCCGAAACCGTCGAAAAGGCCGTCAGCGAGCAGAAACTCTCGCCCATCTCCCAGCCGCAGGTGGACAAGCTGGAATTCAACGAGGGCCAGCCGGTGAAGTTCCGCGCCATCTTCGACGTTCTGCCCGAATTCACCCTGGCCAACTACAAGCATCTTGAAATCGAAATGCCCGAAATGACCATTACCGACGAGGACGTCAACAAGGCGCTGGCCGAGATGCAGCAGCGCGCCGCCGCCTTCGCCCCCGTCGAAGGACGTGCGGTCCAGGACGACGACTTCGTCCAGGTGAAGCTCCACGGCACGCCCGAAGGCCCCGGCGAGCCGGTGCAAGCCGAAAGCGTGCTCTGCCACGTCGGCGCGGAAGAGACCATGGAGCCCTTCAACGAAAATCTGCGCGGCGCCAGCGTCGGTGACCACAAGAAATTTGACGTCAACTATCCCGCCGACTATCCCGACGCCAAGCTCGCCGGCAAACTTTTCCACTACGAAGTGGACGTGCTCGGCATCAAAACCAAAAAGCTTCCCGACCTCAACGATGAATTCGCCAAGGACGTCAGCGACGCGACCTCGCTCGAAGAGCTGAAGACTAAAATCCGCGAAGGCCTTGAGCACGAGCGCGATCACCGCCAGAAGGCTCTCCAGCGCGAAAAAATCATCGGGGAACTCGTGAAGCTGCACGACTTCCCGGTTCCGCAATCCCTCGTCGAGCATCAAATGGATGTGCGCCTCGAGCGCGTTGTGCGTTCCCTCGCGCAACAGGGGGTCGACCCCCGCGCCGTCAACGTCGACTGGGTCAGCCTGCGCCACCGCCAGGAAGATCGCGCCAAGGACGACGTGAAGGCCGAACTGGTGATCGACCGCATCGCCACCGAGGAAAAGATCGACGTCACCGACGAAGAGCTGAACCACGAACTCGAACACATGGCCGGGCATTCCGGCGAATCCGCGGAGGCCATTCACGCTCGTTTGACAAAGCAGGGAGCCCTCGATAGGATGAAAGCTAAGCTGCGAAGCGATAAAACGATCGACTGGTTGGCGCAGAATGCCAACGTGAAAACTGTCGCCGCGGCCAGCGCCAAGTAGTCCGACCCCCTTCAACGAGCTGACTTTTTCAAATGAAAAACCACGACGAACCTTCGTACCATGCGACCACTCTAGTTCCCATGGTCGTTGAACAGACCAGCCGGGGCGAGCGCGCCTACGACATCTATTCGCGCCTCCTCAAGGAACACATCATCTTTATCGGCACCCCGATTGACGACCACGTCGCCAACCTGGCCACCGCTCAGATGCTCTTCCTTCAGGCCGAAGACCCGGAAAAGGACATTCAGCTCTACATCAATTCTCCGGGCGGCTCGATCACCGCCGGGTTCGCGATTTACGACACCATGCAGTTCGTCAAGCCCGACGTGGTCACCACCTGTGTCGGCCAGGCGGCCTCCATCGCCGCGGTTTTGCTGGCCGGCGGCGCGCCTAAAAAGCGCTTCGCCTTGCCTAACTCCCGCATCCTGATTCACCAGCCCTGGATGAGCGGCCTCGGCGGCCAGGCCACCGATATCGACCTGCACGCCAAGGAAATCCTGCGCATGCGCTCCACCATCAATGCCATTCTCGCCAAGCATACCGGGCAGCCCGTCGACCGCATCGAAAAGGATGTCGAGCGCGACTACATCATGAATCCGGAGCAGGCCAAGGAATACGGGATGATCGACGAGATCATCTTCAAGCACCGCTGATGCAGGGCATGCTTTCTGAGCCGGGCGTCTTGTGTAGTGGGCGGACTTTAGACCGGCCAGCGCCGGGAGTTGTAAGCTCTAATTTCCCAGTTTTAAGGAATAAGTCTTACGTACGGCCTCTTGCTCAGAACTGAAAATTGAAATCTTACAACTTCCAAATGCAAAAAACGGCCCCGGCCCGGCGGCAACAACGGTTTTCCGATTCACAGCACGCTCGCACTTTGTTCTTTCACCCAGGAGAAAAATCGGCCTAGAATAAGGATGCATCTCCGGATCTGAACCGGGGGAGAGGCCCTCACACACGTGAAAAAATATAGCCCAGACGAACCCCTTCGCTGTTCCTTCTGTCACAAGACGCAGGAACAGGTGGAAAAGCTCATCAGTTCGCCTTCCGATTACCCCCGGGCGTATATCTGCAACGAGTGTGTCGGCGTCTGCCAGACCATCCTCGAGGATGAGAAGCGCGAACAGGCCGCCGCTCCCGCGCGCCGCCTCCCGCGCCCGCCGGAAATTAAGCAGTTCCTCGACGGCTACGTCATCGGCCAGGACCGCACCAAGAAAAAGCTTGCCGTCGCCGTCTATAACCACTACAAGCGCATTTTCCTGAATAAGCAGCCCGGCGAAGTCGAGCTCAGCAAGTCCAATATTCTCCTGATCGGCCCCACTGGCACGGGCAAGACCCTGCTGGCCCAGACGCTTTCCCGCATGCTCGACGTCCCCTTCGCCATCGTGGACGCCACCACCCTCACCGAGGCTGGCTACGTTGGCGAAGACGTCGAAAACATTATCCTGAAGCTCCTGCAAGCCGCCGATGGCGACGTTCAGAAAGCCCAGCAGGGCATCATCTATATCGACGAAATCGACAAGATCGCCAAGAAGGACGAAAACCCCTCCATCACGCGCGATGTCAGCGGCGAGGGCGTGCAGCAGGCGCTGCTCAAGATCCTCGAGGGCACCGTAGCCAACGTTCCTCCCCAGGGCGGCCGCAAGCACCCGCACCAGGAATTTACCCCGGTGGACACCACCAACATTCTCTTTATCTGCGGCGGCGCATTCGTCGGCCTCGAAAAGATGATCGAAAAGCGCGTCGGCCGCCGCTCGCTCGGCTTCCATACCGACGGGCAGGTCACCACGCCGCAGCGCCGCAACACGGAACTTCTGGAACAAGTTCAGCCCGGCGACTTGATCCGCTACGGCTTGATTCCCGAATTCGTCGGCCGCCTCCCCGTCGCCGGGGTGATGAGCGACCTCGACAAGGGCGCTCTGATGAAGATTTTGACGGAGCCCAAGAACGCGCTCCTCAAGCAGTACCAGCGCCTCTTCGAATTTGAAAATGTCCGCCTCCGCTTTACCGACGACGCCCTGGAAACCGTCGCCGAGTTGGCTCTTCAGCGGAAGGTCGGCGCGCGCGGCTTGCGCATGATCCTCGAAGACCTCATGCTGGAGTTGATGTACCACCTGCCGATGCAGAAACGCATCCGGGATTTCGTGGTCACCGCCGACATGGTCCGGGGCCACGAAATCAATTGGAGTTTGCTGGAGAAGGCCGGCTGACAACCGCCCCTCGGCAAGTCGTAAGTTGTTAGTTCTAAGTTTTGAGCAAGAGGCTCTTACTTAAAACTGAAAACTAACTACGTACAACTTTGGAAGGTTCAGGGGCCTGCATGTTCAATCGTGAGAGGCAAGAAATGAAACGCGTACCCATGATGCCGGTGCGCGACATGGTCATCTTTCCGCAGCAGATGACTCCCTTTATCGTCGGCCGCGAAGCCAGCGTCCGCGCGCTCGAGGAAGCCCTCGCCGGCGACAAAAAGATTTTTCTGTCCACTCAGCACGACGCTTCGATCGACGACCCCAAGCCCGAGGAAATCTACGCCGTCGGCACCCTCGCCAACATCGTCCAGAGCGTCAAGCTCCCCGATGGCAACATCAAGGTTCTTGTCGAAGGCGTCGAGCGCGCCCGTTCCCTTTCCATCAGCGCCGAGGAAGGCTTCTTCCGCGCCACTATCCGCCTGCTATCCGCACGCATCGAGCCCACCCCCCAGGTCGAGCAGCTCGTCCAGAAGGTCACCGGCCTCTACGAGCAATTCATCAAGCTTTCGCAGAGCCTGAATTACGACACCATGATCGCCGCCGCCCGCGTCGACGATCCGGCGCGCCTCTCGGACACCATCGCCGCCAATCTTCAGCTCCCCGTCGATGAAAAGCAGGACCTGCTGGAAACCGCCGACCCGCTCGAGCGCCTCAATCGCGTCTCCGACATTCTCGAAATCGAACTGGAAAAGCTCAACGTCGATCGCAACATCAATACCCGCGTGAAGCGCCAGATGGAGCGCGCGCAAAAAGAGTACTACCTCAACGAAAAGCTCAAGGCCATCCAGAAAGAGCTGGGCCGCGGCGAAAAGAACGAAATCGAGGAGCTCAAGAAAAAGATCGACACCGCCGGCATGCCCAAGGACGTCCAGGAAAAGGCCGTTACCGAGCTGAAGCGCCTCGAACTCATGCCCCCGATGTCCGCCGAATCCACCGTCAGCCGCAATTACATCGACTGGCTGCTCGCCGTGCCCTGGAAAAAGCGCTCCAAGGAAATCCGCGACATCAAGGCCGCCGAAGACATCCTGAATCAGGAACATTACGGCCTCGAAAAGGTGAAAGACCGCATTCTCGAGTTCCTCGCCGTCCGCCAGTTGGTGAAGAATCCCAAGGGCTCGATTCTCTGCTTCGTCGGACCTCCGGGCGTCGGCAAGACTTCCCTCGCCATGTCCATCGGCCACGCCACCGGCCGCAAGTTCGTTCGCGTTTCTTTGGGCGGCGTGCGCGATGAAGCCGAAATCCGCGGCCATCGCCGCACCTATATCGGCGCCCTGCCCGGCCAGATCATCCAGATGATGAAAAAGGCCGGCACCACGAATCCGATTTTCGTGCTCGATGAGGTGGACAAAATGTCCACCGACTTCCGCGGCGATCCGTCGGCCGCCTTGATGGAAGTCCTCGATCCCGAGCTCAACCACGCCTTCACCGATCACTACCTGGATGTCGAATACGACCTCTCCAAGGTGATGTTCGTCTGCACCGCCAACGTGATGCACACCATCCCGCAGCCGCTGCAGGATCGCATGGAAATTCTCCGACTCCCCGGCTATACGGAGCAGGAGAAGCTCGAAATCGCCAAGCGCTTCCTCGTCAAGCGCGCCCGCGAAGCCACCGGCCTCACGGAAAAGAACCTCACTTTCACCGACGACGGGCTGCTGCACATCATCCGGCACTACACCCATGAAGCCGGCGTTCGCAACCTCGAGCGCGAAATCCAGAACATCGCCCGCAAGATGGCCCGCCGCGTGGTGGCCGAAGGCACAAGCACCAGCGTCGAGATCACGCCGGACAATATCAAGGACCTGCTCGGCGTCCTGAAGTTCCGCGAGTTCGGCCTCGAAAAGCAGAGCGAAATCGGCCTGACCACCGGCCTGGCCTGGACCGAGGTCGGCGGCTCCGTGCTGGCCACCGAAGCCACGCTGATGGAAGGCAAGGGCCGCTTGACGCTCACCGGAAAGCTCGGCGACGTGATGCAGGAATCCGCGCAAGCCGCGATGAGCTATGTCCGCTCGCGCACCTCCGCTCTCGGCCTCGAAAAAGATTTTTACCGCACGCTCGACATCCACGTGCACGTGCCCGAAGGCGCCATCCCTAAGGACGGCCCCTCCGCCGGCATCACCATCTGCACCTCGATCGTCAGCGCGCTCACGCGGAATCCCGTGCGTTACGACGTTGCCATGACCGGCGAAATCACCCTGCGCGGCAAAGTCCTGCCCATCGGCGGCGTCAAGGAGAAACTGCTGGCAGCCCATCGAATGGGCTTGCGTACCATCATCCTTCCGAAGGATAATGAAAAGGACCTAGCGGAAATTCCTCAGGAGATCCTCTCCAGCTTGAAGATTCACTTCGTCGAAACTATGGATGAGGTGTTGCAGCTAGCGCTGGAGCGGCCCATTGTGCCACTGGTTGGCAGTGGGGTTGCGCCCGTAGCGGAATCGTTTACCACCGGCGCCGATAAAGACACGAGTTTGACCAACTAGAAGCTGTCGCATCACGATCCCGCTTTTCGCATTGAGTTTGCGATAGCTTTTACACAACTCGCCGCGCTCCGCTTGCACCCGCAAGTTGTCCGCGACGGGTTCCGGTTGCAGACAGTTTGGTTGCCCGCCCCGGCGGAATCTCTTTTTGCCGGAAAGGTACACCACCACGCAGTGCAGTTCCGGTCATGGGTCAAGGAACAATCAACCAAAACTTAAAGTTAGGAAATATGCCAAAAGAAACCAGTACTGAAGGAAACAAGGAAATCAGCATCAGCCTCGCTGAGCTGAAGGAAAAGAACATCACCGATCTGGCGAAGATCGCCAAGGAACTCAACATTCCCGGCGCCAGCGGCATGCGCAAGCAGGAGCTGATCTTCCAGATCCTGCGCGCGCAGACGGAGAAAAGCGGCCTGATCTTCTCGGAAGGCGTTCTCGAATGCCTCCCCGACGGCTTCGGCTTCCTCCGCGCTCCCGAATACAACTACCTCCCCGGGCCCGACGACATCTACGTCTCGCCCTCGCAAATCCGCAAGTTCGACCTGCGCACCGGCGACACCGTCTCCGGCCAGGTGCGCCCTCCCAAGGACGGCGAGCGCTACTTCGCCTTGATCAAGGTCGAGGCCGTCAATTTCGAGGATCCCGAAGTCGCCCGCAACAAAATCTTCTTCGACAACCTCACGCCGCTCTATCCCCAGGGCCGCCTGAAAATGGAAACCACCAAGGAAAATCTCACCGGCCGCGTGCTTGATCTGCTCAACCCCGTCGGCAAGGGCCAGCGCGGCTTGATCAACGCGCCGCCGCGTACCGGCAAAACGATGATGCTGCAGTCCATCGCCAACTCCATCACCATCAATCATCCCGAAGTCGCGCTGATCGTGCTGCTCATCGACGAGCGCCCCGAAGAAGTCACCGACATGCAGCGCACCGTCAAGGGCGAAGTCATCAGCTCCACCTTTGATGAGCCGCCCCAGCGCCACATTCAGGTCGCGGAAATGGTTCTGGAAAAGGCCAAGCGCCTGGTCGAGCACAAGCGCGATGTCGTGGTGCTGCTCGACTCCATCACGCGCCTCGCTCGCGCCTACAACGCCGTCACGCCGCCCTCCGGCAAAGTCCTCTCCGGCGGTATCGACGCCAACGCGCTGCAGCGCCCGCGGCGTTTCTTCGCCGCCGCGCGCAACGTCGAGGAAGGCGGTTCGCTCACCATCATCGCCACCGCGCTGATCGACACCGGCAGCCGCATGGACGACGTCATCTTTGAAGAGTTCAAAGGCACCGGCAACATGGAAATCTATCTCGACCGCCGCCTTGCCGATAAGCGCGTTTTCCCCGCCATCGACATTCAGCGTTCCGGTACGCGCAAGGACGAGTTGCTGCTTCCGCCCGACGAGCTCAGCCGCGTCTGGGTGCTTCGCAAGGTGCTCAGCCCGCTTTCGACCGTCGAGGCTATGGAGCTTCTGCTCAGCCGCTTGTCCAAGACCAAGACCAACATGGAGTTCCTGAACTCCATGTCCGCCCCGGCGTAATTCGGTGCGTGAGTCTTTAGGAGGCAGGGGCTTCATCCCCCGCATTCCTGGCGGCAATGTTTCGGGGCTTTAGTCCCTGAAGTGAAATGTCTCCCCACGGCACCCCACCCGCTCTCTCGCCGAGAGTGTTCCCGTGGCGCAAAAATCGATCCGCTTGCGTTCGGGCTTTCTCCGCTGAACTGGCCGAACTGTAGATCGGCCGCCAGGCGGCGAGGCCGCGCGGCTCATTCACGAATTCCCCGCCGCTGCGGGAAACGGTGCCTGCATGCACGAAAAGTTCATCGCCCGCCAGCCGATCTTCGATAAACGCCTGCGGGTGCACGCCTACGAACTGCTCTTTCGCAGCGGCCCGCAGAACTTTTTCCAGGCTCGCGGCCACGCTTCTTCCAGCGTCATCGCCGATTCCCTCACGCTTTTCGACCTGCAAACGCTCACCGGCCCGGCGCGCGCCTTCGTCAACGTGGATGAAATGGCGCTGCGTCTCGGCGCCCCGCGTCTGCTTCCCCCCGACCGCATCGTTGTCGAAATCCTCGAGAGTGTGAAGCCGTCCAGCGAGATCATCAACCTTTGCCGCGAACTCCGCCGCGACGGCTACCTCCTCGCCCTCGACGATTTTCTTGGCGATGCCGCGCTCCTTCCGCTCGTGGAACTCGCCAGCTACCTCAAGGTCGATTTCACGCTCCTCGATGCCGATGGCCGCAAGCGCGTTTCCGAACAGTTTTCCGGCAATGGCGTTGCCCTGCTCGCCGAAAAGGTCGAAACCCAGCGCGATTTCGACGAAGCCCGCAATCTCGGCTACTCCTATTTTCAGGGTTATTTCTTCTGCAAGCCCGCCATGCTCGAAACCCGCGATATTCCCGGCAACAAGCTCATCCAGCTCCAGCTTCTCAGCGCCGTCGCGCAACCCCAGCTCAACTACGACGCCATCGAGAACCTTCTGAAGCAGGAACCTTCCCTGCTCTATCGCCTGCTCCGCTATCTCAACTCGCCGGCGCTCGGCCTGCGCTCCGAAGTCCACAGCATCCGCCACGCGCTCACCTTGCTTGGCGAAAACGAATTTCGCCGCTGGGTATCCATCTTTGCCGTCGTGGCCATGAGTTCCGGCAAGCCGCCCGAACTCATCCGCACCGCGCTCACCCGCGCCTATTTTTGCGAGGAGTTTTCCCAGCCCGCCGGCTTCCGCGAAAAAAGCTCCAACCTCTTTCTTATGGGCCTTCTTTCGGTCTCCGACGCGCTCCTCGACAAGCCCATCCGCGAAGTCTTGCAATCGCTGCCCATCGATTCCGACATCAAGTCCGCCCTTTGCGGCGGCGAGAACCGCTACCGCGATCTCTACGAAGTCCTCCTCGCTCTCGAACGCGCCGAATGGCCCAGGCTCTCCGCCTTCACCCAGCGCCTCGGCTGCCCCGAAGACTCCGTACCCGGCTCCTACCAGTCCGCGCTCCAAAAAGCCTCCGCCGTCTCCAACTGATTCTTCCTTCCGCCGCTGTAGCTCACCCCTTCAGGGGTGAGGCTCTCCCCCGCGCCGGCAAGACTGTCGGCGCACTGTTGGCAACCCTGCCCTCCCAGTTGAAAAACCTCAGGCCTGAAGGCCTGAGCTACAAAAAAACCAGGCGCCCCTACCCATCCGAGGCGCCTGGTCTGCCCAAATTCCGGCGTGTCTTTACTTCCTTACCTCATTGCTTCGTCACTTCCTTTTCTCTCGCGAGCATCACAATCAATCGCGCAGTCTCTTCAATTCCCATCGCGGTGTTGTCCACCAGCACCGCGTCGGCCGCGCGCACCAGCGGCGAAACCTTCCGCTCGCGGTCGCGGCGATCCCGGTCGCGGACTTCTTCCAGCACCTGCTCGATCGAAAACGTCTCGCCCTTTTCCTGGTGCTCCATCCAGCGCCGCTGCGCGCGGATCTCCGCCGAAGCCTCCAGAAAAATCTTCAGCTCCGCGCGTGGAAACACCACCGTGCCGATGTCGCGCCCTTCCATCACCACGCCGCCGCCCGCGCCGCACTTCTGTTGCTCCGCCACCAGCACTTCGCGCACGCCTGCAATCGTCGCCAGCCGCGAAGCGGCCTGCGCCACTTCTCCCGTGCGGATCTCCGCCGTTACTTCGCGACCGTCCAGAACCACGCGGTTCTTGAACCCCGCGGCCTCCTGCTCCGCCGTCGGCGCCTTCAATTCGATGTGAGTCTCTCGCGCCAGTTGCGCCAGCCGTGTATCATTCCCCAGCGGAATCTTCCGCTCCAGCGCCTTCAGCGCCACGGCGCGATACATCGCCCCGCTATCCAGGTAGACGTATCCGAGCATCGCCGCCACGCGCCGCGCCACCGTGCTCTTCCCCGAGCCCGCTGGCCCATCGATCGCAATAGTCAATTTCGCCGACAAGCCGCCTCTCCAAAAGCGAAAATAAAAATTCGAAACTGGAAAATAGCAAGAAACTCACGGACGAAAAGTAGAATCTGTCTGTCCAACCGATAATACTTTTCCAGTGGTCCGAGCCTTAGTGAGCAGCTCCGACATCCAGCCGAGGCAGACCGTGGACTTCGGCTCGTGAGGAAGTGACTTTGTTCAGGCTCTCTGCAACCACTTCCGTCGAAAATCCGCCCTTATGGGGGTGAACTATTTTCTATTTTCTATTTTCTATTTTCT
>JAJPIE010000060.1 GCA_021324935.1 Acidobacteriota bacterium | reverse complement strand
TTTTCTGCTTCGTTCTTGCTGCGTCATCGGGCCTGCCTCCCCACCAGCAGGCCACAATGCTACACACCACCTCGTCAGAACAAGATGCGCCTCACGTATCGCTCACCATGGACCCGAAACCCGAGATCTGGAAGCCAAGAAACATCATGGACGTAAGATTTCGAGTCATTCCCAGGTCGCTTGCCGTCAAAGCAGCGCTGGCTATTCCACCAACTGCAAATTCAAGGCGATGCGCACGCCATTCACCAGGACTTGGCCCTTGTCGAGTAACTCCTGGTTGGTGATTTCAGCATTTGCAAATTTTTGCGCGAGGGTCTTCGGAAGCAAGAACTCAATCGCCTCCGAGCGCTCTTTTCCATCCGTATTCGATACCAGCGGGTTGATCACGGAAAAGTCATAATAATCAAACGGCAGTTCACTCGGAATTTGCTCCAGCAAGTCTTTCATTTTCGGGGCCAGGAAGAGATCAAATGTCTGCGCTGCGCGTTTGTATATATTTGCCTTCTCCGGGTCAAAACGCGCCGTGTTTTTCATCGTCATCTGCAAGACCATTTGCTTGCTTACAGCTACAAACGCCGGGGGATCGTAATCGACGAAAGCAAATTTCGCCAGGCCTTCCTTTGCCAGTGCATCGAGTTGCGGCTGATACTGACTTTGCAATCGGTCGGCATCCGTCTGGGTAACGGCAGGTTTTGCCTGGGACAAATCGACCTTGGGAGCATCGCTCATTCCCGCGGCGGAGTTTGCCATCGAAGCGGAAGGCAGCAGATTCGGGTTATTGCGGATGAGGCGGCTCGCGGAAGTGGAGACTTCAGGGGTGGACGCGGCCTGGTCCTTTCTGGACTGCGAGCGCGCTTGCGGGTCCACGATAAATGGGTCCCGGTCGAGGAGGGACAACCCATAGGGTTGCCCGCCCAGATAGATAAGCGAGCGATTCAGGATTTCTTGCCTGGCATTGTCGTCCTTTTCCTGAACCATCTGGAACGCATCCTTGCGGTCCAACACGGTCACAAGGATGTCTCGTCCCTCAAAATCATAGGTTTTGGCCACGTCGCGAACATGGAATGCGACCTCGATGCCAATCGCGTCACAATCCGCATCAGGAGGGAGATTGCTGGTTATGACTTGAAGGATCGGCAAAAATACATCGCGGAAGGTCCGGGCGGCTCGCTCATTGCGCGTGAACTGCTTTGAATCGTACGCCGCATTGTAATTCCCGGTCGCTATCAGGATGATGCGGTCTTGAAAGCGCCGGAATTCCAGGCCTCGAGAATCGGCTTCGACTTGGTGAGCAGGATCCAATCCAACCACGCGGCTTAGGTAAAATGGAAAGGGAAAACTTGTCCGGGCAATCTCCTGGTTGATGGTCTTTAATTGAGGGAAATACTCCTTTTCCAATTCCTTGAGATGCGGGTCCAAAATCTCGTTTGGACTAACCTGGGCGTGGGCTCGAATGGCAGAGCCAAAGACGATCGCTAAAATCCCCAGGACTCGGAGAACACGGCTCCCCGCCATGCAACTGGTTGTCATCATTTCTTGAGTTTAGCACCTGCTACTTCGGCGCATACGCTGAACCCGGCCGTCCCGGCTTCTGGTAGGGAGGTTGCGCGATCGCGCGGGCGAAGGCAATTACCGACTTGATCTCTTCTGGAGTCAGCGTCTTGCCATAGGGCGGCATCATTTCCGACTTGCCGAGCGCGCCGCCTCCAAGAGTAATCATGTTTTGCAGGTATTCGTCGCTTTCTCCATTCAGCTTATCTCCATCATTCAGCAGTGGCGGCATGGGTGTCAGATTGGATCGGTTGGAAGGGCCTGCGGGAGTGGCGTCCGCGTGGCACCAAACGCAGTAGGTATAAAAGATGTGTTTGCCCTGGGATTCGGCGTACCCCAACTTAATCAGCTTTGAGGTATCGTTCCAATCCGGCTCCGTATCATAGGCGCCGAATGTTGCCGTTGCGCTGTTCCCGGGCGGTTCTTTCTTGCAACCCGCAGAGAACAAGATCGCCGGCACACTGCTGACGAGAAGGATCGCTGGAATGAGTTTTTTCCTCATCGGCCCGCTCCTTGCGCGAGTGAGTGAAGATTACCCGCGCTCTTGACCGATTGCGTTTTGATCCCTGTCCGCAGCGTCAACAAGTAGGCAGTCAGCGCCCGGATTTCTTCCTCGGTGAAGTTGCGCCGTGGCTCAAGGGTATCGGGTAAAAGCGCTTGCGGGTTGCGAAGCCAGGCTTCGATCCATGCGGGAGTCAACCAGTTTCCTGCGTTGTTGAGATTTGGCCCGACGTACCCGCCAGTGGCACCAATCGTATGACACGACTGACACTCGTATTTCACTTCATATAACTGTTTGCCCTTCGCGGCCATCGCCGGAGTGAACTGCCGCACATCCACGCTCTCCGGATCCACATCCGGCTTTTGCAGCACCAACGATAAGTATTCCGCCGCCACTTGAGCATCCTTATCGGACATATTGAATTGGGGCATTCTCAGAATTAGCGCCGGCCGGATGGTTTGTGGATTCTTCAGAAATTCTGCAATCCACTTTTTTTGCGCGCGACTTCCTTCGTAGGAAAGATCCGGCGCCAGTGTTCCGCCGTAGCCATTGAAGCGGTGGCATGCGTAGCATTTATAGCGTTCAAAGACTTGTGCGAAGGCTCCGACCACCTGGAAGGCCGTTTCCTTCTTTGGAATAACCAAGTGCTGCAAGGCACTGGTGGGCGGCGGGCCTGTCTGACTCAGCAGCGCCGTGGTCACCGCATCCAAATCTTCTTGGTTCCAACTATACTGCGGCATGCGCGCCGCGGGATTCACAGAGACAGGATCCTGCAATTTGGCCTGGATGTAAGAGACCAGATTGCGCTCAATCTTCGATTTGCTGAATTCGAGTTCGGAGGCGTTTTTTCGCCCGAGTGCGGTCAGGTCCGGGCCAAAATCTTTTTGGGTGGGCGCCCCGTTCAGCACATGGCAACTGGAGCAGCCCTTGTCCGTAAACAGCCTCTTTCCGGTCTGAATCTCCTCCTCAGTCGGAGCGCCAAGTTGCGGCACATTGCTGAAGAGATCGGAATCGGACAGCTTGCTCGTCACGTACTCTGATACCTTGTAGAGATCCTCGTCGCTCCACCGGTACTGCGGCATGCTGGTATTCGGCAGATAGCTCTTGGGATCGCGCAACCATGCAATCAGCCAGGCTTTATTGACCTTGCTTCCGATCTTGGTTAACTCCGGCCCTATATTCCCCCCGATCAGTTTGGTTTCGCCCGCGCGTGTCACGGCCAGTGGATGGCAGGTAGTACACATCATCTGCCGGAACCGCAACTCGCCTTGGGAGAGAAGTTCCGGATTCTTGCTCCAGGCAGAAACGACTGCCGGATTGATTTTGTACACCTCAATCGGCTTGGCCTTCTGGACGCTGAGAAATCCCGAGAGAGCCCGGATTTCCTCTTCCTTCAAACGGAATTTGGGCATTCGGGATTCGTCGCCGTTTTCGTAGCCGTTAACCGTCGTATTCCCATCTTTATCCAGGACGGTCCGGGGCTCTTTCAGCCACTTGTAGATCCATTCCCGTGAAACTTTGTAACCGACGCTCGACAAATCCGGCCCAAGACGCGAGCGATCCACAGTGTTGAGCCTGTGGCAGCCCTGGCAGTTCAGATAGGACAGAAGCTCTCTTCCACGGGCGAGTTGCGGCGCCTCTTTGATGTCTGCTTGATGGCAACTGCCGCAGGAAGCTTGCAGGAAACGCGCCGGAAGGAGTGGCTGCTCCCACGCGAGAGTTGTCTTGTGCGCCTCCGCTACCTCGGTTGCAGGCCCTTGGCCACGATGACAGATCGTGCAGCCCCACTCGCGAATATTGTGCGGAATCGATGGATGCGCCCGAAATGGCTGAGGAACGGAAGAATCCGCCAGGCTCGGCTGGGCAATGCCCTGATGGCAGGTCATGCACCGGTCAGTCACATTCATCGTCGGGAGCCAGATCTGGTCAATCTCCATGGTGTAATCGCCGAGGAGCCGCTTGGTGTCGGAGCGCCCTTGCGCAAACTTCACATAGGCACGCTTGTAGTGTTTCCACTCGGCGCGGAAATCCTTCACCGGCGAGATGGCGAGCACCAAAACGCAGACCACCGTGGACACGGCGAAAGTCAACCGCAATTTGTCTGACAACTTCCCCATATCCTCAGCCGGCATGTGTCCCCCATGGCCAGATCCAGGACCATCCTGGCCCGCGGAAAAAGGTTCCGACGACGGTCAGGCAGATTGCCGTCGCAATGAACCAGGTCATGATCCACCAGGAAAGCGGCTTCCTTCGTAGAACGGCCAACCAGCCACGGCTCGCTTTCGATTGATAGGAAGACAGCAGCAGGACTGAAACGGCGGCGGTAGGCACGATGATCGTCCAGGCATCAAAGACCGCGAGCAAAACCAGCAGCGTTAGAATGACGGCCACCACAATACCGGCGCGCTTCTTCGGGTGTTCTTCCCAGAGAGGTTTCCCTTCGACATTGACTTTGAAATAGGGAATAACCACCAGCGCGAGAAGGACCAGCGTAGGAATGAGAATTCCGGCAACAAAGGGCGGGAAGAAGTGGAGCAATTCCTGCAGCCCCAGGAAATACCAGGGCGCCTTGGCGGGATTCGGTGTCAGCAGCGGATTGGCCAATTGTTCGAGCGGGGCATCCCAGAACAAGGCAATAAGCACCATAATCACCACGAGCACTTCGAAGACGATGGCCTCTCGAACCAGAAGGTTCGGATAGGTCATCAACTTCGGCCCACGGTCGTCCTGTACCTTCGCAGATGTGTTTCGCGTTATGAAAACAATCCGGCGCGGCTCTTTCTTCGCATCCGATTGGAATCCGGCTTCAATCTTTGTTTGTTCCATCTTCGTCTCTCGTTGGGCGAACCGTCAGTCCGCCGTCCTTCTGCACACGCCAGAAATGCACGCCGATAAAAAGGAAGGCCAGCAGCGGAAGAATGACTACATGCAAGACATAGAAGCGGAGCAGGGCGTTTTCACCGACGATATTTCCACCCAGCGCCACAAAGCGGACTTTTCTCCCAATCACCGGCATGGCAGAGATGATGTTGGTGCCGACGGTCACGGCCCAGAACGCCAACTGGTCCCAAGGCAGCAAATATCCCGTGTAACTGAGAAAGAGGGTAACCAGGAGCAGAAGGACGCCGATAACCCAATTAAATTCGTGCGGGGGTTTATAGCCGCCGCGATAGAACACGTGAAACATGTGCCAGAACACGAGCAACACCATGAGATGAGCGCCCAGGCGATGCATATTGCGCAAAAACACTCCGTTGGACACCACAAATTGCAGGTCCTTCATGTCCCGGTACGCGTTGGGGACGGCGGGGTGGTAATAAAACATCAGCAAAACGCCGGTAACCACAAGCATGATAAAAAGCAGGAAGGACAACGATCCCAGGTAATAGGCTGCGCGAACGCGCAAGGACTTTTCGCGCACCTTCACCGGGAGCCAGTGCAGGAACAGATTGCCGAACACCGCGATGCTACGGGTTCGGTTTGAATTGGCGGGTCCGCGGCGGAAGATCGATTTCCATACCCGCGTGGTCCGTAGATCCTCGAGCGCTGCGTTGAAAGGCGTGGGCATGATTCTCCTCAGACGTTCAGAACCTTGTCGGGTTTGATAGTTTCCAGTTTGTTGACCAATAACTCGCCGTCGGATGTCAGGCTGATTGCGAAATGCGGCAAAGGCCGCGGCGCCGGACCTTCGATCTTTACGCCATCACGATGGAATTTGCTGCCGTGGCAGGGGCAAGCGATCATGTTCGCATCGGGTTTCCACTGCGTGATGCAGCCAAGGTGCGTGCACACGGCAGATACGGCGTAAAAGCCCGATGAGGTGCGAACGATATAAACCAACTGGTCTTGCAAGAACGTGACCGAGTCGACCGGATACAAGTCCGGATTCCCCGCGCGAAACGTCATCGGCGGCTCGAACAGGACATTAGGGGAGAAATATTGATAGAGCAGCGCAGTTCCGCCCAATCCCGCGATGCCCAAAGCTCCCAGGGTCGTTTCATTGAGAAACTCGCGGCGGGAAATAACCGGTTTGCCGCGCGGGGACTTCTGCGCCGGGTTTTGCATTGTGTCGCTCATGGTCTTGGAATCAACTCCTCCTGAAATTGCACACCGGGGCTTTCTTCAAATACCTCAAACGCTTCCATGGTTATGGTGTTTACCGGGCAGCGTTCGGCGCACAAACCGCAACGGATGCAGATGGTCTCGTCCTTGACCATCACCGAGCCTTCTACCTGGTTTAACTCATCGGGAACGATGTGTTGCAGGTCGAGGGAACGCAGTTCGCGCTCCCGGTTAAGGCGCTCTTTCTCTTCGTCGGTGAAAACAAAATTCTTTAGCGGCACCAGCGACAGGCAATTTTCCGGGCAAACGTCAACGCATCCGCCACAGAGAATGCATTCGGTTCCGTTTGCCTCCGTTCCTTCGAAAATCGTGTTAATCCAGCACTGCAGGCAACGGCGGGCTTCCATGCGGGCCTGCGCTTCTGTGTAACCTGTTTCCACCTCGGCGACACCCGTGCGGCGTTCCAGCGGCAGCGCCGGAATCGTCAGGCGCGAGTATTCGTCGTAGTGCTCCGCCATCTGGTGATGGTTCAGCACGGTGATCTGCACAAATTTTTCTTTGGGCTTCCAGCCGGAGCCTCGGAGGTACTTGTCGATCTCCTCGGCGGCCTTCTTGCCATCGGCAACGGCATTGATGATGAGTCGCGGGCCGAAGGCGATGTCGCCCGCGGCAAAAATGCCCGGCGCCGTCGTCATCAACGTGTCCGGGTTAATTTTCAGCGTTCCTTGCCGGGTGGTCTCCAGGCGATCTTCGGGCTTCAAGAAAGAAAGGTCGGAGGTTTGTCCGATTGCCAGGATCGCCGTGTCACAAGGAATTACCGTTTCCGTGCCGGGAGCGAACTTCGGGTTGAAGCGCTTGTTTTCGTCAAAGACGGAAATGCACCGGATGACTTCGAGACCGGTGAGCTTTCCGTTCTTGCCGAGGAATTGTTTTGGTCCGAGCGATGGTTTAAGGACAATGCCTTCCAGGAGGCTCTCTTCAATCTCTTCCTCGGAGGCAGGCATTTCCTGGCGCGATTCCAGGCAGATCAATTGCACCTGCCGCGCGCCCATGCGCAGAGCCGCGCGAGACACGTCCATGAACTCTTTCATGGCCACGGATTGCTCACTGGAACTGAGCTTTTCGGGCAGAGCGGCGTCGCCGTGGAGTTTTTGCTGCTCGCGCATTGCCGAGCGGGCAACGTCAATGGCAACGTTGCCACCCCCAATGACAACCACGTGTTTTCCGACTTCGAAACGGTAACCAAGGTTGACGTTCAGAAGAAACTCAATGCCTTTCACCACGCCGTCGAGATCGTTTCCAGGAATATTCAGATCGCGGCTGCGGTGCAAGCCAAACGCCATCAGCACCGCTTTGAAGCCTTGCTGGCGCAAATCTTCGAGACTGAAATCCCGGCCAAGCCGCATGTTCAGCCTGAGTTGCGGTCCAAGCTCCAGGATTTCTCGAATCTGGGCCTGCAAAACGTCGCGGGGCAAACGATATTCCGGGATCCCCAAATGCATCATCCCGCCGGGGATCGCGGCAGCTTCAAATATGGTGACCGGATAACCGAGGAGCGCCAAATCGTGCGCCGCCGACATCCCGGCAGGGCCGGAACCAATGACCGCCACCTTTTCCGGACGCTTGACCTGGGGCCGATCGGCGAAAACGTCGATGGGGTTTCTGGACTCCGGTCCAAATCGCTCGGTCACGAAGCGCTTCAGCGCCCGGATGGAAATCGGAGCGTCGAATTGCCCGCGACGGCACGCACTCTCGCAAGGGTGCCCGCACACACGGCCGCAGATGGATGCGAATGGATTGGGGGTGCGGGCGTAGCGGTAGGCATCCTCATAGCGCCCCTCTGCAATCAGCGATACGTACCGTCCGGCTTGTGTGTGGACGGGACACGCCGTCATGCACGGGAAGTTGGATTCCAACCACTCCAAATCGACGAGCTTGCTGCGAGCCGTCCTTTGGTTTGCCCGTGACCCCATGGCCATTCCTTTACTTCTTCACGACGAGGTCAACGGTCGTAGTCGCAGCAGTCACCTCAACCGCTTGCGTTGTCACTTTTCCGTCTTCGCTCCAAGTCTTGATGGTGTACTTCCCAGGGGGCACGTTTTTGATCTCATAGTTGCCGCTTTTGTCGGTCACGGCGAAATAGGGCGTCGGTGAAACCACGATGTATCCGTTCATCTCCGGGTGCACGTTGCAAAGCAACGAAACCACGCCGGGATCATTGAATTGGAAGGGTTTTTTTTCTCCTTTGGGCCAGGTTCCCAGGTTGTGAGCAAGTTTCTTGTTGCCGCTGATGCTGGGCCAATATACGTTGTGGCCAACGGGGTCGGAGTTCAGGAATTCCACCGTGGTGCCTGCTTGCACAACCATGACATGGGGCACAAAAGTCATTTTGGTCTGGTCCATGACGGGTTTCGTGGCTGGCGCCTCGAACTTCTTATCGGGGATCGCATCGATGTAAACGGCGATGTTCTCCGCCGACTTCAAGCCCTGGACGCTCACCTTGCCTTTGATGTCGCCGGCCCAGCCCGGACTCGCCAACAGCAGCACTCCACTCATCAACCCAAACGCGCCTTTCGCGAATAAACGTGCTTTCATAGCTCCCCTCTCGCATGTTTGATTTTGCTTCTTGAGACACCGACGAGAAACCGCGTGCAAGCCTAGAACACGTAGTCGATGCCGGTGACGAAACTGTTTGGCCGGTAGTTGAGTAAATTGTCAGCTGCGTCGGTGTAGGGGACGCCCCAATGGCGCGTGTATTCGCCAACGATTTTGATATTGGCCCTTAAGAGAATCTGATACCCCGGGCGGAAATCGTTGCGCGTGCGCGCCGCAGACACGCCATTGAAGTAGTCGGAAGGAGAGTTCACGAAGTCATAGCGCAAGGTAGGAATCAACCACGGGAAGATCCAGAAATTCGCGGCCACGAAACCTCCCGTGAAGGTCACCGGATGCGCGCTGGCGATGGTGGCCAGATTGGTATCGACCTCATGGTTGTTGTCATGGCCCACCAGGCCAACTCCGTAGATCTCGAATCGGGATCTATATTTGAATCGCAAATCGCCGCCGGCCCGGTAAAAGGGTTCCGTGATGGTCCCGGTGAAGGGAAACTCGGAACCTCCAAAATTCTGCTGGTTCCACCCTCGGTAATAGAAGGCCCCCACTCGAATGGAGGTATGGTCGTGCGGACCAGTCGCTCCCGCCGCCTGAATCGCATGACGGCTATCCGGATCGCGTTCCAGATTAAATTGGTAGGAGGTACGCAGGTAGATATCTTTGGTATTTCGCGCGAGAAGGCCGTTCTGCAGGCCGTAGGCGGACCCTGTGCCGTCTACGACGGCCGCCGACCAGGTGAAAAGCCCGTCATTCGGGTAGCCGCCAATCTCTATACCGCGCTGGGGTGACCCCAGACTGAACGAGTTGCTTGCGGTCTGGCAAGGAACCGGCTGCGGGGTCAGACCGCAGGAGTTCTGCGCCAGCGACGTCTCACCGAAGACGTCATAACCGGAGAGATAGGGTGTCCGGGCCTGAGTGAACGGAAGGTCCAGCTCAAACTGCCCGAAGCGCACATTCAACGAGTCCGCGGGCAGGTGGAATACGCGGCTGAGGTCGTTGTACTTTAAATAGGCATCTCCCAGGCCTCCGTTTGCTCCAGAGCCGCCCGCGGAAATGTCGTCGTCAATCCAGAACGAAATATTCTGTCCGAAGCTTCCTGCGCTGATAATCGTAAAGGTGTTGGGCACGAAGAGGTCTGTCGTCGGCACATACCCATTGGTTTGTACCGCCTTCGGCTGGCTTGCGTTCCAATTCATGTTGCCCTCATAGCGGAAGGCAATCGGTATGGTTCCGGGAATCTCGCCGGGATAGACGGCCTCGGGAAACGCCTCTTTCTGCGCCTTCGACCCGAGCAGCACAGGTTCCTGCTTCACGAAGGTCTCGTCGTCCTTCGGAAACTTGAAACCACGCTTTTTGAAGGCCAGGCCGAAGTCGTTCAACTCCGGATAGTTGCTGTGGCAGGTGGTGCAGGAAGTTCCATATTTTCTGGAAAAAGCGGGAATCGCGTTACCTTGAGGTACAACCAGAAGCAGTACGGTAACAACCGCGGCAAACGACACAAGAGAGACCAAAAACCTCGCAGAGAGCGGCCTGCAGGTATCCATAAACATCTGCTTTGCCCCTTCGGTAGGGAATTTGTGATGGGTAACGACCCCCAACGTTCAACTCGACCCAAATTGTCCGCGTGTCGCCACAAACGCGCTGTGACATTCGTCACTCTCCGGTGTGCCACCGGTCACGGCACGGGGCAGGACAGAGCGCCTAGCGTTAACCGCCAGTAACCCACCGTCACCACTGGGAAAAGGGATATGAACCCGAACCACCGCTCGTTCCTGGCCAACCCCCGCATAATCGCAATGGTTCTGCTGTCCGCGCTTCCGATTCCGCCCTGCGCATCGGCCGCGGAACAGAAAGGAGACGCCGCACCCGGGCAAAAAATATTTGCGGAAAGGTGCCAGAAATGCCACGGAGAGGATGGCAGCGGGAATACCGACTTCGGGAAGGCGCTCGGAGCAGCCGATCTTCGTTCTGCGGATATTCAAAAGAAATCGGATGCAGAGTTCTATGAGCTAATTGAAAAAGGGAAAAAGAACATGCCTCCGTTTGAAGGAACACTTTCCAAAACAGAAATCAACGGACTAATCGTATACGTACGAGAAATCGGAAAGAAACAATCCGACGAGAAAAAGCAGTAAAAATCGCAAATCGTTACAGAGAGCGCGTTTCGGAAGGATCAAAGGCTAGCTCACGCGGGTGAGGACCGCATTGACCGCCTCCCGGCGTGTCCGGACATCCACTTGCTTGAGAATCCGGTGGATGTGATTGCGCACAGTAAATTCCGAGAGATTCAGTTGCGCAGCGATCTCCTTGTTGGTCATTCCCTTGGCTACCAGGTTCACTAGCTGCCGTTGGCGAATTGTCAAGGCGGGCGTCATCACGGCCGGGTCCGGCGAGATCTGCTCTGGCAATTGCGAGACCAAGCTGAACAGCGCCGCACACAGCCGGGGTGTGCATGTCGCCTCCCCGCGCACCGTCGCCCGGATTGCCGCGACCACCTCGCTCGCCGAAGCATCTTTCAACATGTAACCAGACGCTCCCGCCCGGACCGCATTCAAGAATTGTCTGGGGTCGCTTTCCATCCCGACCAGTAAAGCGCGGAATCTGCCGGGAGTGGGGCAGGGGTGATTGCTGAAGAAACGGACGGGGAGCCAATCAGGATCTGTAAAGTCCACAGTCAGGACGGTGCAATTGCTTTCGACGACTTGGGCGGAGGTGATCTCTTCCCGATTTCCCTGGCCGACTATCAATATGTCGTTGCGTTTTCGCAGCAGCCGCGTGAGCGCCTCGCGGAGCAAGCGATTTTCAATCAGCAGGAATACACGAATGGGGGACTCTGAAATCGTGTCGTGCACTGTAGTCTGCCCTTTTCCAAACCCGCCGGCTGGGGCGAGAGGGTGCGCCAGACCTGGCCTCAAAGGGGCGGTTAGGAGGGTGTACCGGGGTCCCGAGTTTTTTTTCGTCACCTAACGTACCCAGAGTGTACTAGTTATGTTAAAGGGACGTTAAGTTCCGCGAACTACCAGAACAGTGTATGCAAATTAATAAAAAGTACAAGCGAATTGTTAATGCGTTTGAATAAAAAGTTTGTTTGGCAACAAACGGGAAGTCAAATCCTTCCTGAAGTTTCACTTTGAGCCAGATGCTGGTAGATGTACCTATGTTTTGGTACATCCGCTGAGTACCTTGCCCAGTACTCCTTCCCAAGTATTTTTTTGATTCTGCCCGAACTTCACTTCCCCCGGCATACTTCCAAAACTTGAGTCTTGCTATGGGCAAATCGATTCGAGTCCTCGTCGCGATCTACCCACGGCTGATGCGAGAGCTGATCCTCACGACATTTGCCGACCAGCCCGACATTGAAGTCGTGGGCGAAGTGACCGAGGAGGCTGCCATTCCTTCAGAAGTGGAACGCACGACGCCGGATTTCCTCGTCATTTCGCTGAATCACCACGATCAGCGACCTTTGGTGTGTGACACCGTTCTGCGGCGCAGGCCGGAGATGCGGATCATCGCCGTCGACCCGGAGAACAATTATTCGGTGCACTACTGGGTTTCACTGAATATTCAATCCGACGACGTCGAAGCCTCGGAGGAAGGAATCTTGGGGGTCATCCGAAACAAAGGCGTGTCTTCGTAGCCCGCAGACGGCGAGTGACCCGCTTCGGAGCGAGGTATATGGATAGGGGATTTGGCATGGGAAAGCACGTCGCGATATTTTCGATTTGTGGGTTTCTCTGTTGCGCCTTTACCTCTTTCGGCTGGGCTCAGGACACACGCCTCCATCCGGCCCCGGCCACCGGGTTGCCGTCATCTTCTTCTTCTCCCAATTTGAGAGGTCCTGCGCCTTCCGAGCTTGCCACCGAGAACTTAAGCAAAGTGGGCGCTTCCGCCGTCCAGTTGCAAGCGGTGCTGATCAAAGATCCTGGACTGTTGGTTGAGCTAAAGCGCTGGGTGGCCAAGGAAGCTGCCGATTATGGACAGGTGGTGGACGAAGCGTCCCTGACGGACCAGGCCATCTTGGATCGTCTCGAGCGCGATGCCAGTTTTCGATCCGTGGCCACGCGCCTTGTGCAAAAGTACGGCTACTTGTTGCCGAGCGTAAATCCCAATTCCGCGCTGGGCAAAGAGCAGGAACTCGTTCTCAAAGAGCGCGCGCGCCGCCTCGTCCAGGTCGAAGCGCAGGAGGATTCACGGAGCTCGAATGGTGCGGAGCGGCTCATCAACGCTGGAGGCGAAGCGAGGGAAGGTCAGGACGGCCGCCGGCAGATGGTCAACTGCGACCCGGCGATCCCCGGCGACTGCCGGGAACGAGGCCGCAATCGCCGTGGCCAAGAAGTTCCCAACGAAATCGGGGCGCCGGAATCTCAGCCGGAATATCCGGAAAATGGAGCGCCATTCATCCCTTATCGCAATCCGCGTTCTTCCGCGCAAACGATTCAGACGGCGAACGAGGACACGGACGGGCTTCCCACCACTAGCTACACCAGGTTTTTATCTCCGGATCCGCTTGAATCGGCCAAGAACCAAATTGCGATTCCCGGTGCGCCGATGGGTGGGTCGATCGACGGCTCGGCCGTCAGGGATTCGCTTTCTGCCGTGGACTCTCAGAATTCCCTTGGTTCGCCGCTTCCCAACAACACCGAGAGTCGAGCCGGCAGGCGGCGCGAGGATCGCCTGGAATATCGCCGCGAATCGGAATCCGCGTCCGACTACGCGGAAAGCGAACTCACCCCTGTGGCAATGATGCACAAGCGCAATCCTTACTCCGATATTCCATCGCTGTATGACTTGTATGTGCAGGCTTCGCCGCAACCTCGCGCCGTCGAGCGTTTCGGCCTCGCCATGTTCCGCAACGGGATTCGCGACCTCGATGCCATCCCGATGGATCTGCCTGTCGGACCCGACTATATCGTGGGCCCCGGCGACGGGCTCACCATCAACCTCTGGGGCGGAGTTTCCCAGCGGCTAACCAGAGTCGTGGATCGCCAGGGTCGTATCGCACTTCCGGAAGTCGGTCCCCTCCTTGTCAGCGGCAGGTCGCTCGGCGACGTACAGTTGACCGTGCAGCAGGTCTTGCGCACGCAGTATCGCGACGCCTCCGCCGATGTTTCGCTCTCCCGCCTCCGCACGGTGCGGGTCTACGTTGTCGGAGAAGTCGCCGAGCCCGGGGCATTCGACATCAGTTCGCTATCTACCCCGCTGAATGCGCTGATCGAGGCTGGGGGCGTCACTCCGCAGGGCTCTCTCCGCAAGGTGAAGCACTATCGCGGCAAGCAACTCGTCGAGGAAGTGGATATTTACGACCTGTTGCTTCGCGGCATGAGCACGCAGGAGGCACATCTTGAAAATGGTGATTCGCTGGTTGTGCCGCCTGTCGGCGCATTGGTCACCGTAACCGGCATGGTTCGCCGCCCGGCGGTCTACGAATTGAACGGCGAAAACTCCTTGCAGGATGTTTTGGAACTCGCCGGTGGCATCTTGCCCGCAGCCGCGCTAAAGCACATCGAAGTGCAGCGCCTGGAAGAACACGAAAAGCGCACCATGCTCGACCTGAATCTGCCGGAGAACGAGGCTGCCGATGCCATTAACGCACAGCTCGGCGCGTTCAAAATCAAGGATGGAGACGAAGTTCACATTTTCCCCATCGCCTCGTACAACGAAAGCGCGGTGTATCTCCAGGGCCACGTTCTTCGCCCGGGCAAGTACTCCTATCACGATGGAATGAGGCTGAGCGATCTGATTGGTTCCTATTCCGATCTGCTGCCCGAGCCTTCGGACCGCTACGCGGAGATTATCCGGCTGAACCCGCCGGATTTCCGCCCCACGGTGGAAAGTTTCGATCTTGCCTCAGCGCTGGCGAATCCGGCCTCTGCGCCAAAGCTGCAGGCTCTCGACACGGTTCGCGTCTTCAGCCGTTACGATTTCGATCCGCCTCCGACCGTCTGGGTTGGCGGCGACGTGCAAAAGCCGGGCCAATATCGGACCTCAGGGCAAGTGCATTTGCGCGACGCCGTCTATCTTGCCGGCGGACCTTCGCAAGACGCAGAAATGAAGACCGCGCAGCTTTTCCGCACCGAAGCGGACGGCACGATGCGCATCTTCAGCGTTGATCTGGGCGAGGCGCTTGCTGGAGATCCCGCGGAAAACATTGTGATCTATCCGCGCGACCGCATTTTGGTCCATCGCAACCTGGGTAAGATCGATCCTCCCACCGTCACCATCAAGGGCGAAGTGGCGCGGCCCGGAAAATTCCCGTTGACCACCAACATGCACGTGCAGGATCTCATCAACACTGCCGGAGGCTTGAAGCGCAGCGCAGATACCCAAGTTGCGGACCTGACGCGCTACGCGGAAGGCGATGATCGATCCACTCCCACAGAGAATTCCAGAGTCTCTCTAAAGGAAGCCCTCAGCGGCGACGCGAACGCGAATGTGCAACTCCGCGACGGCGACGTTATTACCATCCGCCAAGTTCCCGGTTGGAGCGACATCGGCGCCACAGTTACAGTCCGGGGGGAAGTGCAACATCCCGGCTCGTACGGCATCCAGCCCGGTGAGCGCCTGAGTTCCGTTCTGGAACGCTCTGGTGGATTTACCTCGCAGGCTTTCCCCTATGGCGCCGTCTTGATGCGCCCCGAAGTGCGAGAAGTGGAAATGAAATCTCACACGGAGCTCATTGAGCGCTTGAAGAACCAGGAGGTCAATCTGAAAGCTCTGCCTGAGGCTGATGAGGACCAAAAGAACGCCAAGTTGACGGCGATTTCCGCAACGGAAACCACCATCACACAGCTTCAATCGACGGCGCCGATCGGCCGCGTGGTCATCCACATCAATCCGGAAATGAAGCATTGGCGGAATACACCGGCAGATGCCTCGCTGCGGGATGGGGATACGCTGGTGATCCCCAAAAAGGTGGAGTATGTGCTGGTATCCGGTCAGGTTTACAACCCGACTGCCGTCGGATACCGGCCCGGTCGGAGCGCGAGGTGGTATCTCAGCCAGGCCGGCGGCATTACGCAGCTAGCCGACAAGAAAGCCGTTTTTGTCGTTCGTGCCGATGGTTCCGTGATTGCGTCGAAAAACAACAGCGGCGCATGGTTCTCCGGAGATCCGCTGAGCGCCACACTCCGGCCGGGTGATTCCATTGTGGTTCCAGAGAAGGCGCCAAAGATTGGCAACCGGAGTTGGACGAATACTTTGCAAACCGCCCAGATCCTCTCTTCCGTGGCAATCGCCGTTGCTTACATTCATCCGTAGTTGCGTATGAGCCCGGTGAAGACGCGATGGCGAGGAGTGGCACGGCTCGGGGTTTTTCTGAGTGTCGGGCTCTCGGTGCAGGGAGGCAGCCTGGTTGCAACGGCCCAGCGGACGCAGTCTGAAAGCCCGGCAGATCGCAGGGGAAAAACACCTGAGGCGAATTCCAAGCAAGCGGAATCCGACTCGAAGGAAAAGAAAAGCACATCAAGCGAGGATATGACGGAAGTGTATTCAGGCACGGATGCTCGGAAGGGCGTTGGGACCTTGGCGCGCGATTTCCTTGGAGATCAGAAGGGCATCTGGACGAGTCCTGCCCGGGCGGACTTTTCGGACATCCAATGGTTCCTCCCATTGGGAAGCCTGGCAGGCGGGATGTTCGCCACGGACTACGAATTCAGCCGGCGACTCTCGATCAATCCGTCGACCATCAGCCGCTACAAAAACATTTCCGACGCCGGCGTAGGGGCGCTGATCGGAGGCGCTGGAGGCATGTGGGTCCTCGGCCACTTCAAGCACAACGAGCATTGGAGTGAGACCGGATTTCTGGCGGGTGAGGCGGCCGTCAACAGCCTCGTTGCCGTGGAGGCTTTGAAGTATTCGCTTCGCCGCGAGCGCCCGTACCAGGGAGACGGCACCGGCCCCTTCTTTCAATCGGGGGGAACGTCGTTTCCCTCGGAGCACTCCGCCGCCGCGTGGGCCATCGCCGGTGTAATTGCGCACGAATATCCGGGTCCGCTGACGAAGTTTGGGGCATACGGCCTCGCCGCGTTAGTTAGTTTTTCGCGTGTGAAAGCCCGGCAGCATTTCACTTCCGATGTCTACGTAGGCGGGCTACTCGGCAACATGATTGCCCAGGACGTCTACGTGCGACATGCCGACCACGAGCTTGGCGGCTCCAGTTGGCAATCGATTCCGGAGTTCTTGAAGGACCACTCCGAGCTTGCGCCATTGAGCATGGGGACTACGTACGTTCCACTGGATAGCTGGGTGTATCCGGCCTTCGAACGCCTGGAGGCGATGGGCTACGTCAATACCGCATTTGAAGGTGTTAAGCCGTGGCCGCGCACGGATTGCGCGCGATTGATCGAAGAAGCGCGAGAGGCAGTGGACGCTTCTGACAGCGAGGGGACATCGAGCGGGGAACAGGCCCGCTCGATGATCAATGTTTTGGCAAAAGAGTTCAGCCGCGAATTGGGTTTGGAAACCGGGGATGCGAATGAGTATGTCCAGCTCAATTCCGTTTACACCCGCGTCTTGAGCGCCAGCGGCCCGGTCCTGACGGATGGCTATCACTTCGGACAAACCTACGGCTACGATTTCGGGCGGCCATTTCGCCGCGGAACGAACCTGATCGCTGGCAGCTCCGGAATGTTTACCTACGGACGCTTGTTCTTCTACGTCAGTGGAGAGTACCAACAGTCTCCTTCCGCGCCCGAACTTTCTTTGGTGCAACGCCAGTTCATTGCCAATCGTGACGAGACCGGACTGCCTGCCGCCCAGCCCTTCGATCCCATTCATAAATTCACACTGCTGGACACCTACATGGGAATGAATCTGGACAACTGGCAGATTGTTTTCGGGAAACAAAGTCTGTCTTGGGGCCCCGGCGTCGGCGGTTCGTTGATTCTGAGCGACAACGCGGAGCCGATGTACATGGCGCGGCTGACCCAAGTTCAACCGTTTAAGCTCCCCTTTGTTCTGTCCATTCTCGGCCCGGCGCGGTTCGAATCCTTCCTGGGAACTGAGCAGGGCCATCCCCTCTCGGGGCAGCCGTTTGTTTATGGGCAAAAGATCAGCCTGAAACCTTTTTCCAATTTCGAATGGTCGTTCAGCCGCGAGACCACGATTGGAGGCTTCGGCGATCCGCTCAACACGAAGACTTTTTTTACGAGCTTCTTCGGAAGAGTTTATTTCCCCCCGGGCCAGACTACGGGAAGTGTCCCTGGGGATTCGCACACCGACATCGATTGGACGTGGCGCATCCCAGGGCTGGGCGACCGGTTGGTGTTTTACGGAGAGCTCGAGGACGACGACGATCCGATTCCCCTGCAAAATCTTACAAAAAACGTGTATCGCCCCGGGTTTTATCTGCCGAGGCTTCCCTGGTTGACGAAATGGGATTTTCACGTGGAGTACACCAGCTCGGAAACGCCAGGCAGGAAGTCCTATCAGGGCCAAGGGCGATTAAATTACTGGAACCAGAACTACCTCGATGGTTACACGAACGAAGGGAATTTGATCGGCAATATAGTCGGCCGGGAAGGAAGAAATTTCCAGGCCTGGACTCGCCACTGGATTTCCCCCACCAATACGCTCGACCTGACTTGCAAGCTGAACATCGTGGACAACGATTTCATTCCCGGCGGAGCGAAGTGGCAGGACTACCGTGTGGATTACGAAAGGCACTTCCATTCGGGAGCTTATGTTCGAAGTACCGCTCAATTCGAGCATATCAGCCACTACCCGCTGCTATTTACGCGCTCCCAGAACAACGTTCTTGCCTCGCTGGAAATCGGTTTTCAGCCCTGGGCGGCTCACTGAGGAAAGGAAGAAAGTTGGATTCGCCAAACAAATTGCCGGAAAACGCGGAAAGCTATTCTCCGTTACTCGATCCTCCAGAGATGTCCCCGGAGGAGAAGCTCCGGCGACGAGAGGAGCTCCTTGCTCATCTGCGCATGCTCTGGGAAAACCGCGGATTCCTGCTGCGCGTTGCCGGATGGAGCCTCCTGGTCAGCCTGTCGATCGCGATTTTGATCCCTAATCGGTACGAGGCTGTGGAGCGCCTGATGCCCCCTGATAGCCAATCCGGAATGGGCACAGCGATGCTGTCCGCGTTAGCTGGAAGCAGCGGCGGAGGTGGAATCGGAGCTATGGCTGGAGATCTGCTCGGAATGAAGAATTCTGGAGCATTGTTCGTTGGCATCCTTGAGAGCCGAACGGTGCAGGACGGTCTCATTGACGAGTTCGACCTCCGAAAAGTCTATAGCCTCTACGGGCAGCTCAAGCCCGAGGATGCCCGCAAGGAACTCGCGAAGCACACGGGCATTGGTGAAGACCGCAAAAGTGGGATTATTTCCATCACCGTTAGCGATCGCGACCCCAAGCGAGCGGCGGCCATGGCGCAAGCATATGTTCACGAGCTGGATCGCCTGGTGGCTCAGGTCAGCACCTCCTCGGCGCGCCGCGAACGCATTTTTCTGGAAGAGCGCCTGAAATCCGTCCAGCAGGAACTCGATGCGGCGGCCCACAGTTTCAGTGATTTCGCCAGCAAAAATACGGCGATCGATATTCCCGCCCAGGGCAAAGCCATGGTGGAGGCTGCCGCCACTTTGCAGGGCCAATTGATTGCCGCCGAATCGGAGCTCAGCGGTCTGGAAGCCATCTACACAGATCAAAACGTCCGGGTTCGGGCCCTCCGCGCACGCGTCGCGGAGTTGCACGCGCAACTTGGCAAGATGGGCGGAGATGCCGGAGCGCCGGCCTCCCCGCCGGCAAAGAGCGACCCCGCCGCTTATCCCACCATTCGGCAATTGCCGGCGCTGGGCGTCACCTACGCCAACCTCTATCGACAAACCAAGGTTGAAGAAACCGTGTATGAGCTGCTGACGCAACAGTACGAGTTGGCAAAGGTCGAGGAAGCGAAGGAGATCCCCAGCGTAAAAGTGCTGGATGCAGCGGTGGTTCCAACGAAAAAAGCGTTTCCACCCCGGGGTCTGCTCACGTTTCTCGGCATGGTCCTGGGTGTGATTTCTGCCGCAGCGTGGCTGTTCGCGAAACGACATTGGGCGGCCATCGACCCACAGGATCCCGGAAAAGTATTTGCGCTTGAGATGCTTGAAAACCTGCGCGAGGAGACCAGGCGATTGGCGCCAGCGGGGGCGGCTTTTTCCCGGTTGAAATTTTGGAAAACGAGGGATGCGGCTTCGGAAGTGTCTTCCGGGACGAACCTGGTGAGTGGGGAAGTGCTTCCCGAAAAAAGCTTGTCCCGCTCAGCGGGTGGTGGCGCGGAGTAACCCATGAAGGGGCCCGTTTTCAAAACGCGCGCGAGTTTTCCGGAGGGGGCGGTCCAAGAATGAATGGAACGGCCGCACGTCCGTCACCCGTTCCGCGGGTCGAGCAATGGCTCCCGCCGGAGGTACCCCCCGAATCCTCTTGGGAGGGTGTGCCCAGCGAACCTCACACGCGAGCCCGTGAAGAACGCCGCCGCATTGGCCTCGTCAGGCAGGCCGCCTACGTTGCCATCGACATTGTTTTGGCTTGCGCTTGTGCCACGCTGGCTTTTGTGGCTCGTTTCGGGCTGGCGCTGAACAGCGGCGAGAAGTCTCTCTCGCCGGCGAAACTTGCGGACTATGCTCGCGCGCACGCCTATCCCGCGTATCTGCAGCTTTATGTGGGGCTCATCGTTTTGGCATGCATGAGCTTGCATTTGTATCGAACCTCGAGGGAAGTCGCAGCCTGGCGCGAATTTCTGACAGTGATTCGAGCGGTTGCCTTGGCTACCACGCTTCTGGTTGTTTTCATCTTTGTTTCCGGCAACAAGCAAATTTCTCGCGAAGTTATTGTCTCGACAGGCATGATCACCGCCCTGCTGCTCGGGGGCTGGCGATTTGCCAAGCGCGAATACATTCTCGCTCGGACGCGGCGCGGAATCGGATTGTCGCGCGCGCTGATCATTGGCGCGGGAACGCAAGGGCTGACTCTGGCGAATTGGTTGGAAAGAAATCAGCACCTGGGGTATGCCGTTTGTGGGTTTCTCGACACGCACATCAACGGCGAGCCGCGCGTCCTCGGCCTTATCTCCGATCTTCGTAAGGTGGCCATTGAAAAGTTTGTCGACCAGCTATTTCTGCCGCTGCCCGCGGAGAGCGCCCTGGTCAAGGATATCTGGGTGCAAGCCCGTCAACTTCGGCTAAATCTGACCATTATCCCGGAGCTCTACGACGGGCTCATGTGGCGCGCGCCGGTTCGCTCCATGGCCGGGGTTCCGGTCATCGAACTGCACGGTCCGCCCATCCCGGCTGTGGGCCTCGCGATGAAGCGGGCATTGGATGTGCTTCTTTCTCTTATTGGCTTGGTGGCCACGGCTCCCATTCTCGCTCTGGCCGCCATTTGGATTCGCCTGGACTCGCCGGGACCCGTCATCTATTCGGCGCCGCGCATCGGCAAGAAAGGGAAGACGTTTCGCTGCTACAAGCTTCGCACCATGCTGGCGAACGCAGATTCCTTGAAGGATACACTTCGCAAAAGCAACGAACGCAAAGGGCCCTTCTTCAAGATGGAAAACGATCCGCGGATCACCCGTGCGGGCCGATGGCTGCGGAAATTTAGCATCGACGAGCTTCCGCAGCTTGGAAACGTTTTGCTCGGAGACATGAGTCTTGTGGGGCCGCGGCCGCATCCTCTCGACGACTACCAGCGCTACACCATCGACCATCTACGTCGTTTGGATGTAAAACCCGGCATGACTGGGCTTTGGCAGGTCACGGCGCGACTTGACCCCTCCTTCGAGCGAAACATGGCTCTCGACTTGGAATACATCGAAAACTGGAGCCTGCGGATGGATTTGCGCATCCTGCTGAAGACCATTCCATCTTTAATTCGTGCGGAGGGGCGGTGAAACTTACTTGTCGCACCTGGGTCCCTCCCAAATTCCTTGGAAGGTGGCCGATCACGATGTTTCGATGCGCGGACTCGCTTGCCGATTGGATAATCCGGCTTTCAATTGCAATTGTATTCAAGCCGTGCTCCATATCTTTGTCACGCCGATTGAGCCTTCATGAGCGCGACGTTTTGGATCTGTGGGGAATCGCGGGATGAGCACACCGGAAGCTAAAACCCAAAATGAAGTCACTGTTCTAGACGGAATTGTCACCGACACAGTGTCACCCGCCGGGCTAGATCTTTTTCGCCGACCGTTTTCGACGATATTGCCGATTGACCGTTTACGTGCATGGGCGGTTCGAGGCGGGTCTTCTGTTCTCCAGCAGGGCCTTTTTGCAGGCTCGCACTTCTTGGCAAACGTCCTGCTTGCCCGTTGGATGACCCCGGAGGCCTATGGGGCGTTTGCCCTCGCCTATTCGTTCTACTTGTTACTCCTCGCGGTGTACATGGCTCTGGTGTATGAGCCGCTGTTGGTTTACGGTTCAGGGCGTTATGAAACTTCGTTTCCTGCCTATGTGGGAGTCCTCAGTCGCGGACATTTCGTCTTGCTTCTCCCCGCCAGCCTTGTGGTCGTGGCGGTTGCCCCGGCAATCGGGCATTTTTATTCACATAGTTTTCAAGCAGCTTTTGCTGCACTGGCTGTAGCCTCTCCGTTTTTACTGCTAATGTGGCTGTTTCGAGGAGTGTTCTATGCAAGACTGAATGCCTACGCTGGCACGTTGGCAGGTGCCTGCTACTTTGCCATTCTGCTTCTTTCACTCCTTGCCTTGCGACGATTGCAACTCCTTTCGCCGGCGACGGCGCTGGAGGGCATGGCACTCTCGAGTTTTGTGGTAAGCCTGGGCTGCTGGTACTGGTTCCACGTTTCGAGAAGCGCCACACGGGAGCAGTCCGTGGTATCGAGCGGTCGCGTTCTGGCGGACCACTGGCGCTACGGGCGGTGGGCGGCGCTTACCGCAATCGTCGCTTGGATTCCGGCGAACATCTACTACGCTTTGCTTCCTTCTCGTTTTGGTTTAGAGGGCACGGCCACTCTGAGAGCCATGATGAATCTCATGTACCCGCTTCTACATTCATTTTCGGCCCTCCTCACGCTACTCATTCCCATTCTGGTTCGTCAGCGAAGTCGCCATGGTGTCCAACGATCCAAGCAAACTACCCTGCAATTGATCTCCATTTATGTACCTGCGGGAATACTATACCTGCTATTGGTCATCGGCTTCCGTGCTCCTATCCTTCGTTTTCTGTATTCGGATCGCTACGCAAACGTTCCTTTCGCGGCGGTCCTTTTCGTCGCAATGCTCCCAATCACAACAGGCGTGATCGGTCTTCTCGGCGCGGCTCTTAGGTCCTTTGAACTCCCACACCTTGTGTTTCGCGGATACTTTGCCTCTTCGATCATAGCTGTTCTCGTTGGTATCCCCCTGACTTTCCACTTCGGTGTGTCCGGGGCGGCCGCTGCGATTGTGTTAAACGACCTGCCGGGAATTGCTGTACTTGCGATTTGCCTTCTGCGTTATAAGAAATCGGCGGGAGCGCAAGCGTGACGACTCCTTCCGCGCCTAAATCGCGGGAATGCTGGCGATCGTATGATCGCGTCCAGGATTATCTGGTAGGGATAAATTGACCATGTGGAAGTGGATTACATGCCTTCTTCTCGTGGGCTACTTAAGCCTCAGCAGGACGTTTGCATACTTGGGCTTTCCTCCTTGGAAACTTTTCATCGGGGAATTGGCGTTGGCCGCATTCCTTTTTAGCGGGCCACGGTTGGGGCGTCGTTCTTGGTTTGCGGTCGCCTGGTCTCACCCGCCCTTGCGTCAATTCTGGACTTGGTACGGTTTTTTCTTGGCCTATGGGCTGATTCAAGTGCTTTACGGCATTTATGAAGGACACCCACCGCTGACCGCTCTTCGCGACTTGGCTTTTCATTACTACCCGCTCTTCTTTCTGCTAGGGCTCTGGGCGGGTGTCAAATACCCATTCCTTTTGCCCAGGCTCCTTCGCGGGTTCGCCTGGTTTAACGGCGTGTATGGAGTCCTCTACATCTTATTTTTTAGCCGCGTCCCGTGGTTCTTGCCGGGCGTGAGCGATGAAGTCGCGGCGGTTCCGTTATTCGCCGAGCCACTGTACTCCTTCATTGCCTTGCTTGGCTTGCTCGTCTACGAAAAGAATTTCCAGCAGAGTTGGTACCTCTTGCTTCTCAATGGCTTCGTGATGCTGGGTATGCAATTTCGCACCGAGTGGCTAGCATTTATCCTGGGAGCCGTTACCTGGGGAATTCTCAACCACAAAGGGAAACGAATTGTTCAAGTGGGCTCGGTCCCTGCGAGTTTGTTCATGCTTCTCTATGTCACCAATATCACCATCCCTAGTCCGCAGGGCCGTGCAGAAGCCGACTTCTCGGCCAGGCAACTTGTCGATCGCGCGGTCGCGCCCTTCCGCGCGGATTTGAGCAATGAAGACGTGGCCTCCGGTGTCCGAAATGTAGATTCCCAGGAAGCGACGTTTGTTTTCCGAACCGTCTGGTGGCTCGCGATTTGGGATTCTTCTCGAGAGAATCTACGCACAAGTTTGTTAGGTCACGGCTACGGGTACCCCCTTGGAGATCTGGTTCCGTATCTCGAGGGCGAATTCATTCGCACTCCACACAATGCGTTCTTCTACGCGTTGGGTTACACCGGCTGGATTGGGGTGGTTTGCTTTGCGCTTTTCGAATTGCAGATTGTCCGGTTGCTCTGGCGTTCAAAAGGGATTGCCGGCGATGCGTTTGGCGTCACCGTCTGGGTTGCGATGATGGTTCTGGCGATGTTCTTTCCAATGGGAGAGACTCCGTACGGGGCAATTCCGTTTTTTTTGATGACAGGTTGGGCGGCTGGTCCTGGGTTGCTCGAGAAGTCCAAGAGGGCGAATGCCCCTCTGGCGAACAGTCTGGGGCTGCTTCCGCTGGCGTCTACAGTTCGAGCAAGTTGATCGGTAGGCCTGAGGAGGAGCAGATGTTTACGCCAAGAAGCGACGTCATTCTCCACTGGGTGAAGGGACCCCGTGTTCTTGACATTGGGTGTACCGGGCACTTTGTGGCGATCGGTTCGCCGCAATGGCTGCATGGCAGGCTGCGCGAGAAATTTCCATCCGTCTCGGGCATCGACATCTCGGAAGAGAATGTAGCAATCTTGCGGGCGAACGGGTTTGACAATATTTATGTTCAGAGCGCTGAATCCTTCCAGATCGCGGAGAAATTCGACACTATCGTTGCCGGCGAAGTCATCGAACATCTGGCAAATCCCGGCCTGTTTCTGCGGCGAGCGTGCGCACACCTCAAGCCAGGCGGAAGATTGGTGCTGACAACACCGAATGCCTTTTCCCTGCTTTTCATTTCTTACGCGCTCTTCAAATATCCGAAAACCTGCGAAAACCTTCAGCACACTTGCTGGTTCTGTCCACAAACCATGAAGGAACTGGTCGGACGATACGGGTTCAAAATCGAGCACTTCGAGCTTTTCGACGATTATTCCCCCGACAGTTCTTCGTGGCGCTATAGGCTCTTCGTATCGCTTCGACTCTATTTTGGATTCGTGCTCCCGAAGCTTTTGGCGAAAAGCGGAATGCTGGTGGTGCTCTCCGCCGATCCTCCGGCAGATAGCGTCGACCCATCAATAGCGATGACAGGTGCGGCAATGGAGCAGGCGCCCGAGGGCCTGATCAGCGCAGGTTAGTGACGGCTATGGGCATCAGCGACTCGAAAATAATTCGACTACTCTCGGTTCTTAGCAGCAATCCCGCGGAGTTTCTGGAGCGCTCGCGCATGATTGTCGGTGTCAAGCTGTCGTTCCTTGATCCAGCCAAACCGGTATACGCCATAGCAGGTTGGGAATCGGTTGAGGAGAGACTGAGCAAGTTTTGCGGCTGTGGTTTCAAGGCAGCGCTTGAAGAAGTGGAATTGACGGCCCTGGCCTCGCGTCTCCGACAGCGCATGAACGCATTGCCATCCGCGGCTCCGTTTGGAGCCTTCCACAACGGCGACGCGATTCTGGCTAAGCTCTGTTATGCCGTCGTCCGCACTATACAACCGAAGAAAGTGGCAGAAACAGGGGTGTGTTACGGGGTCACATCCGCGCACGTGTTAATGGCCCTGGAGCGGAACGGCGAAGGACATTTGTACAGCGTCGATCTGCCACCGCTGGGAAAGAATGGGGACGATTACGTGGGGTGGCTAGTTCCGGAAGAGTTGCGCAACCGCTGGACCTTGCGAAAGGGCACCTCCAGAAGATTACTGGGCCCGATGCTGAAGGAAGTGGGAAACATCGACCTATTCATACATGACAGCTTGCACACGTACAAGAACATGAAGATGGAGTTCCAATTGGTCTGGCCCGAGCTGTCGCCCGGTGGAGTGATCATTGCTGACGACATAGAGGGGAACGCAGCATTTCAGGAGCTGGCGATGCGAGGCGATGTTGCCTTCCACGCAGTAGTTCAAGAGCAGGGTAAGAAGTCGCTGGCGGGTGTCCTAATTAAGACTGCACAACACGAATGACCAAGTCGATGGTAATTCTGTTCATCCATAACTACTACGAGCGGCGGGGCGGAGAAGACGCGGGCGTCCGGCAGGAGCGCGACCTGCTGGCTGCGGCAGGTCACCGGGTCGTAGAGTACGCCCGGCACAGCAACGAGATCGCCCTCAATGGTCTCGGCAGCCGGATCAAGCTGGGAGCAGGAGCCCTCTGGTCGACACGCACCTACGAAGAACTCCGGTCCCTCCTGGCCAAGGAGCGACCACAGGTGGCCTTCATTCACAACACGGTGCCGTTGGTTTCACCATCCGCATATTTCGCCTGCGCGGAGGCCCGGGTCCCCGTGATCCAGACTCTTCACAATTACCGATTTCTCTGTCCGGCAGGAACATTCTTGCGGGAGGGCCGCGTTTGCGAAGAATGCGTCCAACACACGCTGCTTCGCGGTGTGTGGCACGCCTGCTATCGGGATTCAACCCTCGCGACTGCCACGCTTGCCGTGATGCTCGCCAGCCAGCGTGCGCTCGGTACCTGGGGCGAAAAAGTGGACTGCTACATCGCACGCACGGAGTTTGCGAGAAAGAAATTCATCGAGGGAGGACTTCCGGCAGAGCGAATTGTGGTTAAGCCGTGTTTTGTCCATCCCGACCCTGGACTACGCACTGACTCCGGGGAGGCGGCGCTCTTCGTCGGGCGGCTTTCGCCAGAGAAAGGTCTTCGCACCCTGATCGCTGCCTGGGAGCATATTGCCAACCCCGTGCCGCTGCGAATCGTGGGAGAAGGGCCTCTGCGGAGCGAGCTTGAAGCGGAAGTCGAACGGCGCGGGCTCACAGGGGTCAAGATTCTCGGCCGCCTGCCTGACGCTGATCTGTTGTCCGAGGTGAAGCGCGCACGGTTTCTAGTATTTCCCAGTGAATGGTACGAAGGGCTGCCACTGACCATCGCCGAAGCCTTCGCCTGTGGCGTTCCTGTTATCGCCTCGAGAATGGGTTCAATGATCGAGCTGGTGCAGGATCACCTGACCGGACTGCACTTTGAGCCAGGCGATCCCGCCGACCTGGCTCTCAAAGTTTCCTGGGCCTGGGCACAACCGAAAGCGATGGAAGAAATGGGACGAAACGCGCGCGCCGAATATGAAGCGAAATACACGCCGGAAATCAACTACGAAATGCTAATGCACACTTATCATCGCGTGATAGATGAAAAGAAGCAGGCCATACAAGCACGTGTCGCTACTGAAAGCAAAGGCAATTCCCAATGGTTTCTTTGAATCAACAGCAATTCATCTCAAATCCGGGCCAGCCGCTGGCTTACCACATCCTTGGCGTGCGGGTTGACGCGGTCCAGATTCCGGAGGCAATCCAACAAATGGAGGAGTGGATTGCTCGCAGAGACGCCGGGAATTTCGTGTCCGTTGCCAATACACACGTCGTCATGGAAGCGCAGTATGATCCGGCCTTCAAGGACCTTATCAATTCGGCATCATTGTGCGTTCCTGACGGCATGCCTTTGATTTGGTGCGGTCGGCTTAGGGGCCACTCGCTCCAGCGTCGTGTGTATGGACCTGAACTCATGCTCCGCTTTTGCCGGGAGACCGCGCACAGGGGCTATCGCCATTATTTGTATGGGGGCGCCCCCGAAGTTCCGGAATTGCTCGTGAAGCGCTTACAAGAATCATGCCCGGGTATCAAGATCGCCGGCACTCATTCCCCGCCGTTCCGTCCCGCTACGCAAGAGGAGGACAACGAGGCAATCGAGCGGATTAACAAAGCCAGGCCCGATGTGCTTTGGGTGGGGCTTGGTTGTCCCAAACAGGAGCGATGGATTCACGAGCATCGAGAACGGCTAGCGGTACCTGCCATCGTTGCGGTTGGGCAAGCATTCGATCTTCTCTCTGGCCGAAAGAAGCCTGCTCCCGCATGGATGAGCGAACACGGCCTGGAATGGGTGTTTCGGCTAGTCCAAGAGCCGCGCCGCCTGTGGCGACGCTACTTGGTCTACAATACGAAATTCATCTATTCTATTTCCCTTGAACTGCTCCACATCAAGCGCTTCGACTGAGGAAAAAACTGCATGACCAAACGCGCACTCATCACCGGGATCACTGGGCAGGACGGTTCCTACCTTGCCGAACTCCTGCTCTCCAAGGGCTACGAAGTTCACGGGATCATTCGCCGCGCCAGCACCTTCAACACCGCGCGCATCGACCACATCTACGAAGATCCGAATCATCCCGGCACGAAGCTTTTCCTCCATCACGGCGACCTCTCCAGCACCGAGTGGATCCTGAGCCTCATCTACAATCTGTTGCCAGACGAGCTCTATCATCTGGCCGCGCAAAGTCATGTCAAGGTGAGTTTCGACATTCCCGAGTATACCGGTGACATCACCGGCGTCGGCACCACGCGATTGCTCGAAGCGATCCGCCGCTGCGGCGCGAAAACCCGCTTTTACCAGGCTTCCAGTTCCGAGATGTTTGGCTCCGTGCCGCCGCCGCAAAGCGAAACAACTCCTTTTCAACCGCAGAGCCCCTACGCCGCAGCCAAGGTTTACGCTCACTGGATGACCCGCATCTATCGCGACGGCTACGGCCTCTTCGCCGCCAACGGCATCCTCTTCAATCACGAAAGCCCTCGCCGCGGTGAGACTTTCGTCACCCGCAAAATCACCCGTGGCCTCGCCTCCATCCTCGCTGGCAAGGAAGACTCCTTGTATCTCGGCAATCTCGACGCTCGCCGCGACTGGGGCTACACCCCCGAATATGTCGAAGCGATGTGGCGCATCCTTCAGCAAGACGCGGCTGACGATTTCGTCATCGGCACGGGCGAAACGCATTCCGTTCGCGAGTTTGTCGAAGAAGCATTCACTTACGCCGGCCTCGACTGGCAGAAACACGTCAAGCTTTCCGACCGCTACAAACGCCCGCTCGAAGTCGACGTCCTCATTGCCGATCCCAGCAAAGCGCGCACAAAACTTGGCTGGCAAGCGAAGATCGGTTTCCGCGATCTCGTCGCCATCATGGTCGATGCCGATCTCGAAGCCGCCGGACTCCAGCCACGTGGCCGCGGCAAGACCGTCCTCGCCGAAAAACTTGGGCACTGGAACCAGTGGCACAATTCCGTCACGCGTATGGTTCAGTCGGTCGCCGGCCAGGCAGCCCAAGGCTGAAAACAACAATGAGCTTTTGGACCAATCGCCGCGCGGTAGTGACCGGAGGAGCGGGTTTTCTTGGTTCCTTTGTTGTCGAACGGCTCCGCGCCTCAGGATGCCAGCAAATCGTTGTCCCGCGCAGCCGCGAATGCAATCTCTGTGAAAAAGCGGATGCGATTCGCCTTTTCCAGGAAGCCAAGCCGGACATCTTCATCCATCTCGCCGCAGTCGTCGGTGGCATCGGCGCCAATCGTCTGAATCCCGGCCGCTTTTTCTACGAAAACGCGGCGATGGGCCTGAACGTAATCGAAGCGGCACGCCAGATTGGCGTTGAAAAATTCGTCTGCGCCGGCACCATCTGCTCGTATCCGAAATTCACTCCGGTTCCTTTTCGTGAAGATAATTTCTGGAACGGCTATCCGGAAGAAACCAACGCCCCTTACGGCCTGGCGAAAAAAATGCTCCTCGTCCAGCTCCAGGCCTACCGCGAACAATACGGCCTGAATGGCATTTACCTGACTCCCGTAAATCTTTACGGTCCTCGCGATAATTTCGACCTCGAAACATCCCACGTCATTCCGGCCCTGATTCGCAAATTCTGCGATGCCAAACATTCCGGGACGCCGGAAGTCGTCGCCTGGGGCACGGGCAACGCGACGCGCGAATTCCTCTACGTCGAGGATGCCGCCGAAGCCATCGTCCTCGCCGCCGAGAAATACGGGAAGCCCGATCTCGTCAACCTCGGCTCCGGCCAGGAGATCAGCGTTCACGATCTGCTCGAGCAAATTCGTCAATTGGTCCGCTATGAAGGCTCTGTCCGCTGGGATGTCTCCAAGCCCGACGGCCAGCCTCGCCGCTGCCTGGACACTTCCCGCGCCCTCGCCGAATTCGGATGGAGCGCCAGAACCAGCCTGCGCGATGGCCTTCAAAAAACCATTGACTGGTACACGAAATTCATGGTCTCTCAAAAAACCATTTCCGCTTGATGAGTCTTCGTAAGCTTGACATCGAGCCACCAAACTCACAATTTGACAGCTAAAAAGCAAGGTTGCCTCAAATCTCGATTCAGGTGAGAATAAAGATTCCCCCCGCCTCGCCCCCGAGGAACCCATGTTCTTCCGCACTATCGACCAGGTTCGCCGCTTCTTCAAAGTCCTTGCAGGTTTCACGTTGTTGGCTCTCGGCGCCATCATGCTCTTCACACCCGGGCCCGGTTGGCTTGTCATTTTCCTGGGCCTCACGCTGCTTGCCGCCGAATTCGTTTGGGCCAAGCGCCTGATGGACCGGATGAAGCAGCAAGGCACGCGCATCAAAGACACCGTGCTGCGGCTCGGCAAAACCGATTCCGCCGGATCGTCTTGAACTACAATCTCAACGAGGTTTCTTCCCTATGATTACGGAATGGAAGGGCGAATGGGCCCTGGTTACCGGTGCAAGCGCGGGCATTGGCGTTGCCTTGGCCGAAGAACTCGCCGCCGGCGGCACGCATCTCGTCCTGACAGCTCGGCGTCTCCACCGCTTGCGGGAACTTGCCGACAGCCTCGCGAAGAAGCACTCCATTCAGACACAAGTCTTTGCCGCCGATCTCGCCCGCCGCGAAGCCGCCCGCCAAATTTACGATTTCACCCGGGAAAAAGGCTTGCGCATCGACTTGCTGATCAACAACGCTGGCTTCGGCCAGTACGGCGAACTCCATCAGGTCGAAACCCAGCGCCTCCTCGACATGGTCGAGGTTAACTGCACCGCCGTCGTCCATCTCACGCGCCTCTTCCTCCCAGACATGGTCGCCCGCCGCAGCGGAGACATTCTCATCCTCGCGTCCACCGCTTCGTTTCAGGCCGTTCCGTTCATCTCCACCTATGCTGCCACCAAAGCCTTCGACCTTCTCTTCGCCGAGGGCCTGGCCGAAGAAATGAGGCCTCACGGCATTCGGGTTTGCGCCCTCTGCCCGGGTTCCACCGAATCCGAATTTCACGCCGTCGCCCAGCAGGAGCAATTCACCACCAAGAACCAGGAACCGGCCGCCAAAGTGGCACGTACCGGCCTGCAAGCGCTCGCGGCAGGGAAGAGCTACGTCATTTCTGGCATGGGCAATTATCTCGGCGCCCATTCGCAACGAATCGTTCCCCGCCGGATGGTCACGCGCATTGCGGCCAACATGTTCCGTCCGGACAAAGCGCGCTAGCTCGCGGGCTGCTGCGCCGGCGCAACTTCTAACCCTTTTCCGGTGTTTAATTTGAGCAAGAGCGCCCAAGTCCCCAGTCAATCGGAAAATGTTGAGGTCTTCTATCCGGGAACTTTCCAACCCACCTACGGGAATATGTAAAAGAACCGGGCGCCCCCAGGAGAGACGCAAATCGAGCAACAGGAAAGAGACGAGGTCCTGCTGAGGCGCTCGGCGAAAGGCGACGAGGAAGCCTTCACGCAGCTTTATCGGCGCCACCAGGCACAGATCTATCGATTTGCTCTGCGCATGACGGGTCACCCCTGGGCCGCCGAAGAAATTGTGCAGGATGTGTTCATGACCTTGATTCGCGAGCCGAAAAAGTTCGATCCCGAGCGCGGCGCACTTGGCGCCTTTCTCTACGGGGTCGCCCGCAACCGGGTCATGAAGCACCTCGAGCGCCAGCCTCGCGAATCTTCCGTGGAAGTCCGCGGCCTGGAGGGCGAGCCGAAGCACCTTGAGGTTGCCGACGATCGCACGCCCGCGCATTGGGCCGAACTCCGCGAGCGGCGCACTCTCGTTCGCTCGGCCGTGATGTCGCTGCCTCCGGAATTTCGCGAAACTGTGGTCCTTTGCGAACTCGAGGAAATGAGTTACGAAGAGGCCGCTCGCATCTTGGATTGCCCCGTGGGTACCGTCCGCTCGCGCCTGCATCGTGGACGTGCGCTCCTCCTGGCCAAGCTCGAGATGCTGCGCGAAGCGCCCAGGCGTGCCAATGCCGTTAGCTAGGGAATTGTGGGAGAAGGGAAGATGAACTGCGAAGAATTTGCAAACCTCGGGATCGATTTCGATCTCTCGGCCAATTCGCCGGAGACCAGTGCCGCTCGGGATCATCTCCGGACGTGTTCCGCTTGCGCCTCGCTCTTTGAAAGTTCGCAGCGTCTTCGCGCGGATTTGCGCGACCTGGGCTTGGCGAGCGCAGATGCCTCTGCTCCTTCTCGCGTGGAAATGCGCCTCCGCCAGGAGTTTCGCACCCGGCACACCACCGAAA
This sequence comes from Acidobacteriota bacterium, assembly GCA_021324935.1. Lineage (GTDB taxonomy): Bacteria > Acidobacteriota > Terriglobia > Acidiferrales > UBA7541 > Acidiferrum. Next base: position 37,477 of record JAJPIE010000060.1, on the reverse strand, counting down.
AGAATCGAGGTCGCGCCATTGTCGCCGGCTGGTTGCTGGCCGCCGCCAGCGTCGCCCTCGTTGCCGGCTCGCTTATCTTCTGGCAGCGCTCAAGAACGGCGGGCGGCAGCACCCACATGGCAAATGTGCAGCGCGCCGCGCTCCCGTCGACCGTTCACACCGCCGCTGCCGGTCCTGAACTTGGCGGAACCTTGATCGCAGAGAACGATGGCGAACAGTTTGCCCTCATTCCTGGTGCGTTTCCCGGATTGCAGGAAGAATCCACCGTGGTCCGCGTGGAGATGCAACGCGGCGCCCTCAGCGCTCTGGGACTCACGGTCAACGAAGAACATGCCAGCGACGTCGTCGAAGTCGACCTATTGCTCGGTGCCGATGGCCAGCCGCAAGCCTATCGCTTGCCGCAGACCGCCAACTAGCTTTTGTGCGGCGGACACGCCGCCAGCAGGAGAGAAGAAACGGGAGAGAAGTAGAGGAGAAGCTGGAATGTCAAAGACTTGGGTTTTATCCGTATTGTTGGGAGCGCTGCTGAGCAGTCCTGCTGTTCTCTGCGCCCAAGAAACGCCGCCTCCATCGGATGCGCCTCCGCCTCACGGAAACGTATTCGCCGGTGGCCCCCTGGGCCCGCGCATGGAGATTCTCGGCTTCGAGGAGATGCATCCGGGCAAAGTTGTTACCGGTGCGCCGTACTCCGCCACCACCGTAATTCAAACCACGCAGACCCTCGCCGATGGCACCAACATCAGCCGTAACATTCAGGCCAGTGTCTACCGTGATTCTCAGGGTCGCGTGCGCCGCGAAGTTTCCTTGCCGGCCATCGGGCCTCTTGCCGCAGCCGGCCAATCCAAATCCTTCATCCTGATCCACGATCCCGTCACGGGCACGGCTTACGAACTCCGCCCGGAGAAGAAGACCGCCGTGCAACTTCCGGCTCGCATGGGCGGCAAGAATAAACCCAATGGCCTCCAAAGCAGGTTTGAGCAGCGCATGCAGGAAGAGATCGCCAACGGCACCCTGAAAAAAGAAGATCTCGGGACGCAGACAATCAACGGAATCTCTGCCCAGGGCACTCGTTACACTCGCACTATCCCGGTCGGCCAGATCGGAAACGACAAACCAATAACCATCGTCAACGAACAATGGTATTCGCCCGATCTTCAGATCGTCGTCAAGACCACGCGCAGCGATCCGCGCACCGGCACCACCACCTATACGGTCAGCAACATCCAGCGTCAGGAGCCCGCGGCTACGCTGTTCACCGTGCCCTCCGACTACACCATCACGCAGGGCAAAGGCCCTCACGGCCGCCACGGCATGATGCAGGATGCGGCGCCCCAGGACGCTCCACCACCCCCGGGTATGTAGTCAACCCGGGCATAGATCTTCTCTCCTGAAGACGGCGCGCCCTTACCGCAGCTACCCCCATTGCTGCGGTGAGGGCGTCGTCGTTCTTGTGCTCCTGTTCCAATTACTCATCGCAGCAAGGTTCGCGTTAAGATGGAAATCATGGAAGAGAAGGATCTTGCTGATCAGCTCATCCGCGAAGGTTACGTACACCTCTACGTTTGGGAAGATGGCCCCAACGTGGAGTATCCCGAGCACCACCACCGCGCCGAATCCGCGCACATTATTTTGAATGGCGAAATGACCATGGTCATGAACGGCGTGACCAAAACGTACCGCAAGGGCGATCGCTGCGATCTGCCCGCCGGCATCCGCCACTCCGTGCGCACCGGCCCCACCGGCTGCCGGTATTTGATCGGCGAACGCTGAAGCCATCCCGCTTAAGTCGCAGCGCTGCCGCTTAGCGCGCGGTCCAGCATTTCCACCACGTGCAGCACTTCCTGGTTTGTCTTGCGCAGTTCCGCCCCCGCGCGCAGTTGCAGCAGGCATCCCGGATTCGCCGTGGCGATAATCTGTGCACGCGTCGATTGGGCGTGCCGCATTTTTTCTGCCAGGAGTTCCATCGAAGCTCGCGTCTCCGTCACGTTGTAAACGCCCGCCGAACCGCAGCAAATCTCCGCATATGGCAATTCCACAAGCTCCACGCCGGGAATCGCCCGCAATAATTGCCTTGGCGCCTCCCGGATCTTCTGCCCGTGCAGCAGGTGGCACGAATCCTGATACGTCACTCGCGCCGTCACTTCCCGGAGCTGGGCCGAAATCCCCAGCCCCGCCAGAAATTCCGTCACATCGCGCGACTTTTCCGCCAGGGTCAACGCCCCGGCAAACTCCGGCTCCTCGTGCCGGAAAAGGTGATGGTATTCCTTCAGCGTGGAGCCGCAACCCGCGGCGTTGGTTACCACCGCGTCAAATTCTCCGCTCGTGAACGCCGCCAGATTCCGCCGGGCCAGCTCGCGCGCCGAGTCGCGTACTCCCGCGTGTGCCGCCAGTGCGCCGCAGCAAAATTGCCCGTCGGGCACCGTTACTTCGCACCCGTTTGCCGTCAGCACGCGGATCGTCGCTTCGTTCAGCGCCGTGAACGTCACGTTTGCCACGCAACCTGCGAAAAACGCAACGCGCGCCCGCCTCGGGCCTTTGGCGGGAAACGTCTTCCCAACCTGATCGAAAAAGAAGCGCCGATCGATGCGTGGCAGCAGCTGCTCGCGCTCCGCCAGCCGCAGCATCCGCAAAATTCCGCTCGCCCTGGCGAGCACTTGCAGCCCGGACGCCTGATAAAACCGCAAGAGTCTTGCAGCCATGGCGATGCGTTCCGGATACGGCAGCAAACGCCGGTACACAAAATTTCGCATCACCCGCGCCATCCACGGGCGCCGGTATTCGTTTTCGATGCGCGCCCGCGCATGTTCCACCAGCTTCCCGTAGTTCACTGCCGAAGGACATGCCGTTTCGCACGAACGGCAATCCAAGCAACGGTCGATATGCCGCACAAACCCGTCGGCGATCGGCAGTTCGCCCTCCTCCACCAGCAACATCTGCCGGATGCGCCCGCGTGGCGAATCCGCCTCCAGTTGCCACAGCCGGTAAGTCGGGCAGTGATTCAGGCACAGGCCGCAGTGCGTGCACAGCGAAAAATCCTCGTAAACCGGAACTTCGCCAAGTGTCGAAGTGTGCTTCTGCACCGGTCAGATGCCCCCCACAAAGCGCCCCGGCGAAAAGACACGGGCGGGATCAAACGCCGCTTTCACCCTCTGCATCAACAGAAAATCTCCCCGGAGGTCTCCCCAGACGTTGCAATGTGCCTTTACCCATGCGGGGGCGTGCAGCAGCTTTGCCGTGTTCTCTCCTGTATTTCCTTGCGCCAGAATTTCACGCACGGAACACAGCATTTCCTCACGGCCGCTCTCGTTCTCTTCCTCGGGCAGGAGCGCGAGCATCACCGTTCCGCTCCCGCTCATCAAAAGCGCGCTTCGCCAGCCGGAGGAACTCGGGTTGCTCAAGAAAAGCTTTGGGCCTTGGGTAGCGAATTGTTTTTGCGAAATTCGGACGATGACCACGCCTCGCGCCGCGTGCCGCAGCCAGTCGAAGCTCTCGCGCAACGCATCCCCTAACCATTCGTTACGCTGCTCTTCCAGCATTTCAAAACTTTTTGCCGCCGCCCTTGCGCTCCGGTTTTCCACTTCGCTCTTCATCCGCCTGACCACGGCCTCCTCTCCCGCGAACGCTGTATACAGGCTCCACCCCCCGGCCTTTAGCGGCGCAAACCCCAAATCCTTCAATCGCCCTAACTCGCCGTCGAGCAGGGAAGAGAATTGACCATCGAATAGTTCCACGCACGAAAACGGCAGCCCGGACCCAAGCAGTTCCCGTCGAAACGCCAGCGCCGCTTCCGCGGAAGAAAAACCAGTTAATGCCCCCGCCGACGTCTCCGGCAAAGGAAACGTCCGAAAGTTCAGCCGCGTAATTGCCGCCAGCGTTCCCAAAGATCCAATCAGCAATTTGTGAATGTCGTAGCCGGTCACGTTCTTCACCACGCGCCCGCCGCTCTTGCATGTGCGTCCCGTGCCATCCACAAACTCCGCGCCAACCAGAAAATCCCGCGCCGTGCCGTATTGCAGCCGCAGCATCGAATCGATGCCCGAAACCACGCTTCCGCCCACCGTCGAAGTCGCAAGGCAAGGCACTGCCAGCGGCACAAATTGCCTTTTCGCCGCCAGCACCTTCGACAACGCCTCCAGCCGCATCCCTGCATCCACGCTCAATGTCAAATCCGCCTCATCGTAATGCGCAATCTGTGCCAACGCGCAGAGATCCAGTGCCACGTCATATCGTTGCGCTTGCATTCCCATCTGCAATTTGCTTCGCGATCCGCAGCACACCACCCCCAATTTTTCCGCGGCCGCGAATCGAACAACTTCACATACTTCTTCCGAACAGGATGGCCGCACCGCCGCCGCCGGCAGGCAATCTTCAATTGCGTAACCCAGCAGCTCCGCTTCGCTTGCCAGTACACGGCTGCTTCCAACCACTCCTTCCAGCCGCGCCGCAAGATTTGCAGCAATCGTCATGCGCGTGTCTCTGCCGTCTTTGAGTGTCTTCCCACACGAATCTCTCCGCATCCTTTGCTGACGGGGAAAATCTTCCCTGGATTCAAGGAGGAATCCGGATTGAAGGCATCGTGAATCCGCCGCATCAGATCGAAATCCGCGTCGCTGAAAAGCAGCGTCATCAGTTCATTCTTTTCCATCCCTACGCCATGCTCGCCCGTTAGCGACCCACCCAATGAAACGCACATTCGAATGATCTGTTCGGCGGTCGCGATCGCTCGTGCAAACTGTTCCTTGTCGCGCGGATCGAACAGAATGATCGGATGCAAGTTCCCATCGCCGGCATGGAAGATATTTCCAATCCGAAATCCCGCACTTGTTCCGATTTCGTGAATCCTCTCCAGCGCCTCCGGCAGTTTCGACCGCGGAATCACTCCATCCAGCACATAATTCGATGGCGCCAGCCGGCCCATCGCTCCCAAGGCGTTTTTCCGTCCCTTCCACAACAAATCCCGATCCTGCGCATCGCGTGCTGTCCGCACTTCGCGTGCATGATTTGCTCGGCAAATCTCGTCAATTGCCGCCGCTTGCGACTCCGCGGCCTCCCGCAAGCCCTCCACCTCCAGCAACAGCACCGCCGCGCTGTCCCGCGGAAATCCCGCGCGCAAATAATTCTCAATCACCGCCAGCGTCCAGCCATCCAGCATTTCGCATGCCGCTGGTGTAATTCCCCGCGCCGTGATTTCCGCAACTGTCCGCGAAGCGTCCCCCACCGCATCGAATACCGCCAGTAGCGTCTTCACCAACTCCGCTTTGCGTGTCAGCTTCACCGTAATTTCCGTCACCAGCGCCAGCGTCCCCTCGCTGCCCACGAGCAATCCGCATAAGTCGTAACCAGTCGAATCTCCGTGCCGGTTTCCGACGCGAACAATCTCTGCATCTGGCAGCACCAGTTCCAACGCTGTTACGTGATTCGTCGTCAGCCCGGAAGCCAGCGTATGCGGCCCGCCGGAGTTCTCCGCCACATTCCCGCCGATCGTGCACGACTTCTGGCTCGAAGGATCGGGCGCAAAATAAAGGCCAGCGTGCTCCACCGCTCGCGTAATCTCCAGGTTCACGACTCCCGGCTGGACCACCGCGCGGCAATTCTCCAGATCCAATTCCAAAATCCGGTTCATCCGTGCGAAGACGAGCATCACGCCGCCGCCTCGCGCCAGCGCTCCGCCGGAAAGTCCCGTGCCGGCTCCGCGTCCCACAATCGGCACCGCAAACCGGTTCGCCAGTTTCACGATGCGCGCCACGTCCTCTGTTGTATGCGGAAACACCACCACGTCCGGCCGGCCCTTTTCCACCGAGCCGTCGAACTCGTAAAGCATCAAATCTTCCCTAGTGGAAAGAACGTTCGCGGGTCCCAGCAACGCTTTCAATTCGTGAATCAGTGCAGGATCCATGGCCAGCCGGCGGCATTTTTTGCGGCTCTTCCACTATAGTCATTCCTGCATCGCGCTGGCAATGCCACGTCCGCCGCCGGCGCGCGCTGTGCTAGTGTAGATGTCCAACGATCCGCCCCCGAGGGAGCGAATGCCCAAACCGAAAGTCTACGCAACGCATCCGTTGTTCGAAGAAGCCCGCCAGATCCTTGAAGCCGCCTGCGATATTGAATACTGGACAAACGAAGAGCGCCCGCCTCGCGACGAAGTGCTTCGCCGCGTCAAGGACAAGGAAGGCCTCATCTGCCTGCTCACCGAAAAAATCAACGATGAATTCCTTCGCGCCGCGCCCAAACTCCGTATCGCCGCGAATGTCGCCGTCGGCTTTGACAACATCGACCTCGACGCTTGCACCAAGCGCGGTGTTGTCGCCACCAACACTCCCGGCGTCCTCGATGAAACCACCGCCGATTTTGCCTGGACTCTCATGATGGCCGTGGCCCGCCGCCTCGGCGAGGGGGAACATCTCGCTCGCTCCGGCAATTGGAAAGGTTGGAATCTCGACCAGCTCTGCGGCTCCGACGTTTGGGGCAAAACGCTAGGCATCGTCGGCTTCGGCCGCATCGGGCGTGCCATGGCCCGCCGTGCCCTCGGCTTCCAAATGAAGGTCCTCTACACCGATGCGGTGAAAGCCCCGGCCGACGTTGTTCAGGCGCTTAACGCCGAATATCGCGACATGAATTCACTCCTCGCCGAGTCAGACTTCATCAGCCTCCACGTTCCGCTTACCCCTGAAACTCGCGGCCTCTTTGACGCGCCGAAGTTTTACCGCATGAAGCCCACCGCGTTTCTCATCAACACCGCGCGCGGCCCTGTCGTTGATGAAGCCGCCCTCGTCGCCGCCCTCGACGCCGGGAAAATTGCCGGGGCCGCGCTCGATGTCTACGAGAACGAGCCCTTCATCCATCCCGGCCTCAAGCGGCCCAATGTCGTGCTCGCCCCGCATCTCGCTTCTGCGTCCACCGAGACTCGCACTAAAATGGCCGTCATTGCCGCGAACAATGTCGTTGCGCTATTCAAGGGCCAGATGCCGCCCAACATGCTCAATGCCTCGGTGCTCAAGAAAGCCTGAGCCGGCAAAATCCTCCCATGCGTTCCGGCAAGCACATCGCGCGCCAGATCTTTCATCAGACCCTTGAAACGCTGGATATTTCGGCCGCCATGCAGCGCAAGCTCACGCTCAATGGTCAATCGTTCGTTTTGGGCGATGGCCAAGTCCTGCTACCACTGTCCAAAGAAGTGATCGTCGTTGCCATCGGCAAAGCCGCCCATGCCATGGCCGTGGGCCTTCGTACCCTCTTGCCCGAATCCATCAAATTCCGCGGCGTCGTTGCCGCGCCGGCGCCGACGTCCACTCCCATCGCTGGCTTGCAGTATTTCGTCGCGGGCCATCCCGATCCCAATTCCGGCAGTTGGCAAGCCGCCGAAGAAGTGATTTCTTTGCTCCGCGAAGCGCAGGAAGGTAGTGTCGTGTTCTTTCTTCTTTCCGGCGGCGGCTCTGCATTGATGGAACTCCCGCTGATCCCCGGCATGGCCCTCGCGGATCTGCAAGCTGTCAATCACGCCCTGGTCACTTGTGGCGCTCCCATCGATGCCATGAATATTGTCCGTCGTCATCTTTCCGCGGTGAAAGGAGGCCGACTCGCCGCTGCCGCCGCCTCCGCCACAAAGATCACGCTCGCGGTCACCGATGTCCCCGCCGGCAAGGAACACGCCCTCGCCTCCGGCCCGACGGTCCCCGATCCTTCCACCATCGAGGATGCTCATCGGATTCTTGACGAATACCGACTTCGCGAAAAATTTCCATCCATCGTGAATCGCTGGCTCGACGAGGGGAAAATGCCGGAAACGCCGAAGCCGGGTGACCCCGCCTTCCGCAACGCCCATTTTCAATTGCTGCTGGGAATGCACGACCTTTTTCACGCGGCGCACCATTCCGCCGAATCTCACGGCTACTTCACGTGTTGCGACAACTCCACCGACGAATGGCCCGTCGCAAAAGCCGCCGACACGCTGCTGCAAAAGCTTGAGGAATGGCAGAAGGAAAATCCAGGCGAACGTGTCGCTCTTATCGCCGATGGCGAACTCAGCTCACCTGTCACTGGAAATGGCGTGGGCGGAAGAAATTCCGCCTTCGTGCTGGCTTGCGTGGAAAAAATCGCCGGCCGCAAAATCACTGTGCTCAGCGGGGGAACGGACGGAGTGGATGGCAACAGCCCCGCTGCCGGCGCGGTTGCCGACGGCCAAACGCTGGAACACGCGAATCGTCTGGGTTTCTCCCCAGCGGAATTCTTTCGCGGCAGCGACGCCTACTCTTTTTTCTCCAAATTCGGCGACGCGGTCCTCACCGGTCCTACCGGCAACAATCTCCGCGATCTCCGCATTCTCCTCGCCGACCCGTAAACTCTACTGATTCGGCACCGGCGGCAATCTCTTCTCAATCTCCTTCAACCGCTCATTCATCTCTTGCACCAATTGTTCCAGCCGCCCCAGCCGCTCATCTTCGCCTGGCTTGCCCGCGGCATTCGATTCCCCATGCCCCATGCCATGTGGGCCGCCTTTCGCCAGCGGATTCTTCAGCCGCTCGATCTGCTCCTTGATCATCGGCTCCATTTCGATGCTCAGATTCTTGCTTTGCAGCATCGCTTCCAGCGCGGGAATTGCCGAAGCGTCGCCGCGCATCCCCAGTGCAAAAATCGCCGTCCGCCGGATGGGAAAATCGGCATCCTGCAGATAACCGGCCACCAGTTGCGTCAGCTCTTTGTTGTTCTTATCGAGTCGCGCCAGGCTCGCGATTGCCGCCTGCCGCGAGTCCAGATCCTTCCCCGGCGATGCCCATTCTTTCAGCAACGGCACCGCCTTGTCGTCCTCCAGCGAGCCCAATCCACTCAGCGCGGCGTTGCGCAAAAATCCATCCGGCGAATCGCCATTCACCGCGGCCACCAGCGTGTCGTAAGTCCCGGCGCCCTTCATCCGTCCAAGCGCCCGCAAAGCCGCTCCGCGCGCACGGTACGATGCATCCTCCTTCGCTACGCTCTGCAACTGCGCAGCCACCGCCGCATCATCTTTGAAATTTTCCATGGACTGCACAATCGTCGCCCGCACCACCGGCGTCTTCTCGCTCTTTAGCGCTTCCAGTAACTGCTTCGATGCTGCCGCTTCGCCAATTTCTCCCAGCGCTTCCGCCGCGGTCCGCCGCACCCCGGTACTCTTGTCGCTGCGCAACGCCTCTCCCAGTGCGCCAACCACCGCGACATCTCCCTTGATCTTCCCCAGGTCCTCCGCCGCGTCCGCGCGGTCTGCTACCTCGTTGGCGTTCTTGAGCTGGTAAACCAGCTCCTTCCTGTCTTTCTTGAACTCCATCGACTTCAGAACCTGCGTTCCCTTGTCGAACAGCACCATCAGCGGCGCCGAATCCGCCGGGAACGTGAACACCTCGGACTCATGCGTCACGTGTATCGGATAGAGTTTCGGCCCGCTCCCCGTCGTAATCTCGACGTCCACCGGAACGTGAAATAACCCCACTCGCCCCTCCACTTTCTGGGTCTGCTTTACCGTCATCGCAATCCGTTTCTTTGCGTCGTCATACGTGTAGCTCACTTCGAACTTCGGCGCCCCAGCCCCATACAGCCACTGCTGGAAAAACGCGTCCACATTCGTGTGCGTCGCTTCTTCAATCGCCTTGCTCAAATCCGGAGTCATCACATTGTTCCCGCGATTCACTTCCAGATAGTGCTTCAGCCCCGCGTAGAACGCCTGGTCGCCCAACTGCCGCCGCAGCATGTACAGTACCCAGCCACCCTTCCCGTAAGCGTTCCCGTCAAACTCCTCCGAGTCCTCGAAGTCGTATCGCACGATCGGCTTCGTGTAGAGCGACCTCATCGCGAACCACTGCCGGGCTCCTTGCCACCGTTCGTAATCAGCCGCGTCTTTTCCGTAATGCGATTCCGTCCACACAGTCTCCATGAACGTGGCAAATCCTTCGTTCAGCCAGATATTTCCCCAGTCCTTCGTCGTCACAAGATCGCCAAACCACTGGTGCCCCAGTTCGTGCGAAATCAGCGGATCCTCGTCCTCTTCATACTCTGGAACCAGTTTCGGATTCCTCAGCGACTCGGCGGTGTTCGTCGTCGCGCTGGAGTTTTCCATCCCGCCCGCCACGAATTCATCCACCATCGCCTGCGCATACTTCTCCCAGGGATAATCCACACCCAGCGTTTTGCTGAAAAGATCGATCATTTCCGGCGTCCGCGAGTAGTTCGGATTCAGCCGGTCGCCGCGGTCCTTCGGCGCGTAGTACGTCACCGGAATGTTCCGCCAGGTGTTCTTCACCTCCACAAACTCACCTGCCACCACAGTGAACAGGTAGGTCGAACTCGGCTGCGACTCCCGCCACGTCCACGTCTTCATCCCGTCACTTGCGTCGCTCACGCTCGCCAGCTTGCCGTTCGAAATCGTCAACCAGTTTGCCGGCACCGTCAGGATCGTTTCCGTAGTCAGCCGGTCATTCGGGTAGTCGTACGTAGGCAGGTAGTAGCGCGTGTCTTCCGACTCGCCTTGCGTCCAGATCTGTACCGGCCGGTGGGGATAATCCTTGTTTGGCAAAATAAAGTACAGCCCCTTAGTTGGTGTCCCGTGGTACTTGATCTCCACATCGTACTTGGTTCCGATTTTCGCGCCCTTCGGCAGCGTCACTATCAACTTCGTGTCTGTCGTCGAAAACTTGACCTCACTTCGATTGATTCGCACGCTTTCGATCTGCAATCCCACCGAATCGAACGCGATTGTCTCCAGGTTGTCGCGCAGCAGCGTCAGCGTGTGCGTCACGTCCCCTGTGACCTTCTTCTGATCCGTATCGAAACGCAGCGCCACCTTGGAGTGCTCCAGATCATAGTCCCGGCTCCGCGCATACGGCTCATCCGCGCACAGGGCAGCGGCGTAAATCAGCGCCGCTGCCAGGCACAGCGTCTTGCGGCCCCAAAACAACTTTCGCACACCTTGGCTCATTCGACGGATCATTCCGCTAGCTCCTTCCCGCTTTCTATGAAGTCAATAATTCCAGCCGTAAAATTCGGTGCCCCGCATGCTCCAGTGCTTCCACTGCTGCGGCGATTTCGTCTTGTTGTACAAGCAAATAGTCCGTATCGTAGGTCGAAATCAGGAAAATTCCCACGCCGATTCTCGCCAGCGGATTTGCCAGTGCCGCCACCACTCCCACCTCGTCAAACGCAAATGGCCCCTGCACCTTCAGCATCCGCCATCCGTGCGACGCATCGATACCCACGGGCAGATTCGCCTCTCGAGTCACCACCGACAACTCTTCATCCGTCCGCGTCACCGAGAAAAATCCCCCGCGCGCCGCCCAATCCGGAATTCTCGCGTCCGGCCGCAGCTTCACTATGGCGAACAGTCCCTTGGTCGCCGAAAGGGTCAGGGTGCGGGCAGAGGGTGGCATGTGGAGTTAGAGCAGGCTCCTTGTCGTCCCACCGTCGATCGTCAGCGAAACTCCATTCACGTAGCTGGCCTTTACCGAAGCCAGGAACGCCACCACCGCCGCAAACTCCTCCGGCTTTCCCAGTCGTCCCGCGGGAATCAGTTTCTTCCAGCCATCAAACACCTGTTCCGGCGTCGCGCCCGTTCGTGAGGCCATCATCCCGGCTAGATCGTCCAGCCGGTCCGTCCGCGTGTATCCGGGGCAAACGTTATTCACCGTGATTCCGTGCGCCGCATATTCGTTCGCCAGAGTGCGCACCAATCCGGTCACGCCCGCGCGCAGCGAATTCGAAAGCAGCAAGCCTTCCACCGGCTGCTTCACCGAGTACGACGTGATCGTCAGAAAACGTCCCCATTGGTTTTTCTGCATTCGCGGCAGCGTCTCTTGTGCGAAATAAACAGTGCTCATCAGCAATTGATCCGTCCACTCGCGCCAATCTTCGTTCGTTGTGGCGCTGAATAATTTAGACGGCGGTCCCCCGGTGTTGGTAACACAAATATCCACGCGCCCAAACCGCTTCTCCACGTCCCCGACGAATTCCGCGACCTCCCGGGGCTTCCCGACGTCCACCGACTTCCAAAAAACCTCCCGTCCTCCCACGCTTCGAATCTGCACTGCTGCTTTTTCCAGGTCCGCCGCCGTCCGTGCGCAAATCGCGATCTCCGCGCCTTCTTGGGCCAACTCTTCCGCCACCGCCCGCCCCAATCCCTTGCTGGCGGCAGCCACAATCGCCACGCGTCCCCGCAGCCCCAGATCCATTCCACCCTCCCTGACGAATCTTCCATGTTCCCTCTAACATCATTTTCGCGTCAAATCGCGGAAGTTTTGCCGCCAACCATTTGCACTCCACCCCTTCGGGCACTAAGATGCGGGGTAACTGCTCGCTCCATCAAACTCCATTCCCAGGAGGTAGCCGATGTATCGCCTTCGCACTGTCACTGTTCTACTCGCCTTCGTCTCGCCATTTGTTACTCCCCTCAGAGCGCAGATCGGCAAGACTGTTCTCGTTACCGCCGGCTCCGATGCCGATCATCAGCTCAACGAAATCAATGCCGCCACCGATCCTGTTCAAAAGCTCAAACTGCTCGATGCGTTCGCGGCCGCGCATTCCGAGCCCGATTACCAGATCCTCGCCGACGAGCAATACGTCAACTATTACCTGAACGCCAAGCAGTACGACAAAGTTTACGACTACGGTCAAAAACTTTACGCTCTCGATCCCGATAATTTCGAAAATGCCGTCAGCATGGTCCGCGCCGCCAACGAGCAGGGCGACCCCAACCGCCTCTTCGCCGAAGGCGAAAAAGCCGGCGCCATTCTCCAGCGTTTTAAGGCACAGCCTCCTCCCGCCGGAACAAACCTCACCGATTGGAAAGCCCAGCAGCAACAAACGCTCGAGGCCATCAAAGAGAATCAGGATTACATCGAGGAATCGCTCGTCGACGCTGCCTACCGTCAAAAAGATCCCACCGCCAAGGCCGGGCTGCTCGTTCGGTACGCGAAGAGCTTTCCCGATTCACAGCGCTCTACGCAGGCCCTCGAATCCGCCGCTCTCATCTATCAGCAGGCGCAAAATCGCCCCAAAATGATTGAAACCGCCAACACTGTTCTTGAAAAGGACCCCAACAATCTCGGCATGTTGCTCCTTCTGGCCGACGACTACAGCGAAAGGGGCGAGAACCTGGACAAAGCCGAGGCCTACGCAAAGAATGCCGCGTCACTTTGCGACACCGTCAAAAAACCCGCCAACGTCTCCGACGCCGACTGGCAAAAACAGATCGCCTTGCAGAAAGGGCTTGCCCTCAGTGCTCTCGGCCAAATCGACCTACAGAAGAAAGACAATGCCGCCGCCGTAGACACTCTCTCCAAGGCCGCTCCGCTGCTCAAATCCAACGACACCGCCTATGCCCGCAATCAATATCGCCTCGGCTTTGCCTACTACAACCTCAAGAAACATCCTGAGGCCCGGCAAGCTTTCGCCGACGCCGCATCAGTCGACAGCCCGTACAAAGGTCCCGCCGAGGAAAAGCTGAAAGCCATCCCGGCCACCACCGCCAAGCCACGCGCCAAAAAGCCCTCGTAGCCGGCGGACAGCTCGCGAAACCTTTTGCGTCCTTTGTACTCTAATAACTGGAAAACGAGGGACTGACCGGCCAGATACGTAGAATGTGCCGGCAACGAAGGAGACACACCATGCAAGAACTCGCCACCTTTGGCGCGGGTTGTTTTTGGGGAGTGGAAGCGGCTTTCCGCAAGGTGCCCGGCGTTCTCGACGTTGCCGTCGGCTACGCCGGCGGCCACACGCAGCATCCCAGCTATCGGGAAGTCTGCACCGATACTACCGGCCATGCTGAAGTCGTCCAGGTCACCTTCGATCCGGAGAAGGTCTCATACGACCAGTTACTTAACGTTTTTTGGACCATTCACGACCCCACGCAAGTCAACCGCCAGGGCCCCGATTACGGCAGGCAATATCGGACTGCCATCTTCTTCCATTCGCCGGAGCAGGAAGCCTCGGCGAAAAAGTCCAAGCAATCTCTGGAAGCGAGCGGCAAACTCCACCGGCCGATTGCCACGGAAATTACCCCCGCCGGCCCCTTCTGGCGCGCCGAGGAATACCACCAGCGCTATCTCGAAAAGCGAGGCGCCGCCAGGTGCCACATCTAATGGATCGTCGTACTAATCGCCAAATAATGTAGGAGCGGCGTTACGCCCCGCCTCTTTACTTTCGTCAATTACCTTCGCGCAAAATCTGTTGATACGCCGGCACCGTCAAAAACTCCACGAACCGGGGGGCGCAAATCAGATCCCGCATCAATTGTGCCGATTTCTCGTAAGCGGCTGATCGCGCTGCATCCCCTGCCTGTCTCCCCTTCGCCAGTTCCTCATCAATCATTCGCTCGCATAGCCCAACGTCAATCAGCCGCCCATCCTTCAACCGCGCTTCGTGGTGAACCCACTGCCAAAGCTGTGCCCGGCTGATCTCTGCCGTCGCCGCGTCCTCCATCAAATTAAACAGGGGCACGCAGCCGGTCCCGCGCAACCACGCCTCCAGATACCCGAGTCCCACCGCAATATTCTGTCGAAGCCCCGCTTCCGTAATGTCTCCTCCCGGCACCTGCAGCAAATCCGCCGCCGTTCCCTGAAACTCTTCCAGCTTGCAGTCTATCTGATTCGGCATCGGCATCAATCGGTCAAAGATCTCCATCGCTATCGGGACCAGCCCCGGATGCGCTACCCACGTGCCGTCGTGCCCGTCCCCCGCTTCGCGCTCCTTGTCTGCACGCACCTGCGCGATCGCTTTTTCATTCGCCACCGGATCGCTCTTGATCGGAATGAACGCCGCCATCCCGCCCATCGCATGAATATTTCTCCGGTGACACGTGCGGATCAGCAATTTGCTATAAGACCGCAGAAAATGTGTGGTCATCGTCACCTGTGCGCGATCCGGCATCACCGCCTTGGGATCGTTCGCAAACTTCTTGATGAAGCTGAAAATGTAGTCCCAGCGTCCGCAGTTCAGCCCCGCGGAATGCTCGCGCAGTTCATAAAGAATCTCGTCCATCTCGAATGCCGCCAGAATCGTCTCAATCAGCACCGTCGCCCGAATCGTTCCTCGCGGAATTCCCACCTTCTCCTGTGTGTACAGAAAAATATCGTTCCACAACCGCGCCTCCAGGTGACTCTCCATCTTCGGCAGGTAAAAGTACGGCCCGGTTCCCGCCGCCAGCAGCGCTTTTGCGTTGTGAAAGAAATACAGCCCGAAGTCGAAGAGCGACCCGGACATTGCCTGCCCGTCCACCAGCACGTGCCGCTCTTCCAGATGCCATCCCCGCGGACGCATCAACAGCACCGCCGTCCGCTCATTTAACTGATAGTTCTTTCCCGTGGCCGGGTCTGTGTACGTGATTGTTCGCCGGACGGCATCCATCAGGTTCGCCTGGCCCTCCATCTGGTTTGCCCACGTCGGCGTGTTCGAATCCTCGAAATCCGCCATGAACACCTTCGCGCCCGAGTTCAAAGCGTTAATGATCATCTTCCGGTCCACCGGCCCGGTAATTTCCACGCGCCGGTCTAGCAGGTCTTTCGGAATCGGTGCCACCGTCCATTCGGCCTCGCGAATCCCACGCGTCTCCTTCAAGAAGTCTGGCTTCTCTCCCGCGTCCAGCCGTTTTTGCAGCTCGGCCCGCGCCGCCAGCAGTTCCAGCCGCCTCGCATTGAAACGCCGCTGTAAATCCACCACAAACGCCAGCGCCTCCGGCGTCAGAACTCTCGACTGTGCCGCATGATGCGCGGCAACAATCTCCACTCCCGGACCCGCTGTGGAAGGAGTCGTCATGGCCCAATTCCCCCGTCGCAAACCATCGCGATGCGGAAGTCGCTTGCGACCTGCTCGTATCCGCACTCAACTGCAAACTACGCCGTTCGCGCAAACCTAGCAAGTGTCAGACACACCTCCCATCTCGTCCGCCGTCACTCCGCGCCTTGACTTTGCCGGCACAAGAAGGTATTTCATGCCCTGCAGAATCCGTTCGCTGGCAACACATCTCGGTCATTTGCCTCTGCGTTTCGACCCAAGGGGCGCATCGGATCGGATTCCTTCTCAAACTCGCCCTGTGCAGAGGATCGCGGATGACTTGGACCCAGGTCTATGACCCGCTCGGCCACTGGTGGCTCTCCACCCTTGTTGCCGCGCTCCCCATCGTCGTGCTCCTTAGCCTGCTTGCCGGCCTGAAAGTTCGCCCGCATTGGTGCGCCATCGCCGGTGCTTCCACGGCCGTTGTCATCGCCATCGGAGTCTTTGGCATGCCGGTACGCCTCGCCTTTGCCAGCTTCCTCTATGGCAGTGCCTTTGGCCTTCTCAAAATTGTCTGGATTGTCATCGCCGCGGTCTTTCTCTACGACATCTCGGTCGAAACCGGGCAGTTCGAGATCATGAAGCAGACCGTCGCCGGTATCACCCCGGATCGCCGCCTGCAGCTTCTTCTCGTCGCGTTTTGTTTCGGCGCCTTCATCGAAGGCTGCGCTGGATTCGGCGCGCCGGTCGCCATCGCCGGAGCCTTCATGATCGGTCTCGGTTTCCGCCCCTTCCACGCCGCCGTCCTCAATCTCATCGCCAACACCGCTCCCGTCGCCTGGGGAGCTATCGGCGTTCCCGTCCACACCCTTGCCGCCGTCACCGCGCTAAACGAAAGCGACCTCAGCGCCATGATCGGCCGCATTCTTCCCATCACCGCCCTGCTCGTGCCTTTCTGGCTGGTTCGCTCCTTGGTCGGCTGGGCCGAAACCTTCGAAGTCTTTCCCGCCATCCTGGTCGTTGGCTTTTCGTTCGCTGGCGTCCAATTCTTCTGGTCCAATTTCATGGACAGCAATCTCGTCGACATCACCGCTGGCGTCACTTCTCTCCTCGCCACCCTGCTTTTCCTCCGCGTCTGGAAGCCCAAACGCATCTGGCGCTTTGAAGACGAACGCGAGCCCGCCATCGCCGCAAACACCACGGTTGGCCCTGCCGCTCCTGTGCACCCCATCATCGCCGATCAGATGGAAGAGGAGTGGGACGTCCGGCAGCTCCAGGCCACGCAGCCCATCCAGCCGCATACTTCCTCGCAAATCGCGAAAGCTTGGCTCCCCTTCGCCATCCTTTCTGTCTTTGTCCTTCTCTGGGGCCTTCCCTCGGTCAAAGGCGCCATGGGCAGGGCCACTACACCTGCTTTCAAAACCGGTGGCTGGGAAGTCCCCTATCTGCATAAAGCGGTTTTTCGCGCGCAGCCCGTCGTCGCCAGGCCAACCGCCGAAAATGCCAGGTTCGATTTCAACTGGCTCACCGCCACTGGTACCGGTTGCTTCCTCGCTGCTGTACTTTCCGGGCTAATTCTCGGCCTGAGATTCGCAAAGCTCGTGCGCATTTTTGGCCACACACTTTTCCGCATGCGCCACGCCATCGTCGCCATGACCTTCATGCTCGGCCTCGGCTACGTCACGCGCTATTCCGGCATGGACGCTGTCCTCGGCCTCGCCTTCACTCGAACCGGCTGGTTCTTCCCATTTTTTGGCACTTACATCGGCTGGCTGGGCGTCGCCCTCACCGGCAGCGACACCTCGTCCAACGCACTCTTCGGCGGCCTCCAGCGCATCACCGCCGAACAGCTGAAACTCAGCCCCATTCTCCTGTGTGCCACCAACAGCGCCGGTGGTGTCATGGGCAAAATGATCGACGCGCAATCCATCTGCGTCGCCACGGCCGCCACCAATCAGGTCGGCAACGAAGGCATCATTTTTCGTTATGTCTTCTGGCACTCCGTCTCACTCGCCGCTATCGTCGGCGTCATCGTCATGCTCTACGCCTACGTCTTCCCCCATCTGATCCCCCATGGTTTGACCTTCGTCCACTGATGGGGCAAGCTGCTCTTCAGAATCCCGTATCCGCGGGATAATGACTCGTCGCTCAGAAAGGTGCCCGTGGAAGCCCGCATTTTCCAGGAATTCCGCGACATCGTTGGCCCTCGCGGCCTGATCACATCGCTCGAGGATCTGCGCACCTACGAATGCGACGGCCTCACGAATTTCCGGGTCCTGCCGCGCGCAGTCCTGCTCCCCTCCACCACGGAACAAGTCCAGTCCGTCGTCCGCGTCTGCCACCGCGAACGCATCCCCTTCGTCGCTCGCGGCTCCGGCACCGGACTCAGCGGCGGGGCGCTTCCGGTCGAGAATGGCATCGTCATCAGCCTCGCAAAGATGAACCGCATCCTTGAAGTCGATCTGCCCAACGCTCGTGTGGTTGTGGAGCCCGGCGTCATCAACCTCGATGTAACCTGTCGCGTCCTGCCGCAGGAATATTTCTACGCGCCGGACCCTTCCTCGCAATCCGTTTGCAGCATCGGCGGCAACGTCGCCGAAAATTCCGGCGGTGCCCACTGCCTGAAGTACGGGTTCACCACCACGCATGTCCTGGGCCTCGAAGTCGTGCTGCCCGACGGCTCCCTTGTCCATCTTGGCGGGAAATGCCTCGATGCGCCCGGCTACGATCTGCTCGGTGTGTTCGTCGGCTCCGAAGGCACCCTCGGCATCGCCACAAAAATCACTTTGCGTGTCGTGAAGCGCCCCGAATGTACCCGCACCCTCCTCGCTGCCTTTCCCGGCACCAACGAAGCCGGCGCCGCCGTCAGCGGCATCATTGCCGCCGGCATGCTACCGGCCGCTATCGAAATGATGGACAACCTCGCCATACAGGCTGCCGAAGCCGCCGTCCATCCGAACTACCCCGATTGCGGAGGTCTCTTGTTGGTCGAACTTGATGGCCCCGTCGCCGAAGTCGCGGAGCTCATGCAGAGCGTCGAAGCCATCTGCCGCGAAAACGCTGCCACCGAAATCCGCCTTGCGCGGACTGACCACGAACGCTTGCTCGTCTGGAAAGGCCGCAAAGCCGCCTTCGCCGCCATGGGCCGCATCTCCCCAAACTATATTGTTCAGGACGGCGTCATCCCACGCACCGCGCTGCCGCACGTGATGACCGAAATCACTCGCCTCAGCCGCGAAGCCGGTCTGCGCGTCGCCAACGTCTTTCACGCCGGCGACGGCAATCTCCATCCGCTGGTCCTCTACGACCGCCAAATCGCCGGCCAGGAACAAGCCGCCGAGGCTCTCTCCTACAAAATACTCGAGCTGTGTCTCGCCGCCGGAGGCTCCATCACCGGTGAGCACGGCGTCGGCGAAGAAAAAAAACGCATGATGTCCAAAATGTTCACCGAGCCCGATCTCGACACCATGCAGCGCGTACGTTGCGCTTTCGATCCGCTTCTACTTTCCAATCCCACGAAAGTCTTTCCTACTCCCCGTCTCTGCGGTGAAAAGCCCGGCGAATACGTCCCGCATCCCCTCGAAATCTCCGGCATCGCGGAACGCTTCTGACCTCATCCAATGCGCTCACCCCACTCCCATGCTTGAGACAAATACCATCCTCGAAGAATTAACAGCCATCGTCGGTCCCGCAAATCTGCGGGCAGCCGCACGGGAAGATGCGGTTTGCGGTGTTGCTCCGCAATTCATTGTCGAACCGCAAACCGAGCAGCACCTCGCCGCCGTACTTTCCCGCGTCAGCGCCGCCGGAATCGCCGCCATTCCCCGCGGCGGCGGGACAAAACTCGATTGGGGCAATCCGCCGAAGCGCGCCGGCATAATTCTCTCCACGGCTCGCCTCAACCACATTGTTGAACACGCCTGGGCCGACCTCACCGTCACCGTTGAAGCGGGCTGCACCCTGCACTCTTTGCAATCCACTTTAGCGAAGCGCGGCCAGCGCCTCGCTTTCGATGGCCTCTGGCCGGAGCGTGCCACCATTGGCGGCGCGCTCTCCACCAACGACTCCGGCTCTCTCCGCCTTCGCTTCGGAGCGCTCCGCGATCTCATCATCGGCGTTACCCTCGCGCTTCCCGATGGCACGCTCGCCAGCAGCGGCGGCAAAGTCGTCAAAAATGTCGCTGGCTATGACCTCCCAAAGCTCGCCGCAGGCGCCTTCGGCACACTGGGTGTCATCACCCGCGCGGTTTTCCGCCTGCACCCGCTCTGCCGCACCACGCGTACCGTCACATTCACCTCGGCAAGCTGGGGCGACATGCAGCAAAAACTCCACGCCATCCAGGATTCCAAACTCGCTCACAGCGGCTTTCAGATCCGCGGCCATTCCGGCGGACCGCCACATGCCGACTTGCTCTTCGAAGCCACTGAATCCGGCCTCGCTGCCCAAACCGAACTCCTCCAGAAACTACTGTTGTCCGAAAGTAGGGGCAGCTCCATCCCGCCTTCTATCTTTGTTGATTCTTCACCACAAATTTGGCAAGCCCGTCAAAACCTCTTTTCGACTCGGCAAAAAGAGTCCGTCATCGCACGGTTCAGCGTCCTTCCCTCCGATCTCGCAAAAGCCATGCGATGGCTCGACCCCTTCCACTCTTCCTCTCATGCCAACTGGCAAGCCGTTGTCCAGGCCACCGGCATCGGATTCCTTCGCTTGGACGCGGATCCCTCCGAGCTTCCTGCGCAAATCTTCGCGCTTCGCGAACAGTTCGAGCGCGCCGCTGGCTCCCTCGTGCTTCTCCGCCGCCCGGAGTCCCTTGGTTCTCTCGATGCCTGGGGAAATCCCGGCGACGCGCTTCCCCTCATGCGCGCAGTCAAGCTTCGCCTCGATCCGCAAAGCACTCTAAATCCGGGCCGCTTCGTCGGAGGGATCTAGCTTCATGACGAACCCCGCCCCTCCGCACAACGTGAACGGCGCTTTCGATGCCCATAATCCGCCGTCGCTCGCCATCCTGGACAAGTGCGTCCACTGTGGCTTCTGCCTGCCCGCTTGCCCCACCTACGCCCTCTGGGGCGAAGAAATGGATTCTCCTCGCGGCCGCATCTACCTGATGAAGCTCGCTCTCGAAGGCAAAGTAGAAATGAATGCAAAATGGGTCGGCCATTTCGATTCCTGTCTCGGCTGCGTGTCCTGCATGACCGCGTGCCCCTCCGGCGTCGACTACGGAAAGCTCATCGAAGCCACCCGCGCTCAAATCGAACGCAATTTCCCGCGGCCCGCCAGGGATAAGCTCCACCGCCGCTTTCTCTTCCAGGCCTTCACTCGCCCGGAACATCTCAAGCTTTTGCGCCGGCTGCTGCTTGCGTACCAAGAAACCGGCCTGCAATCCCTTTTGCGATACCTCGGATTTTTCCGCCTTCTTCCCAAACCCCTCGCCGCGATGGACTCGCTATTGCCCCCCGTACCGCCTCCCGAATCCATCTTGCCGCTCACTCCCGCCCAGGGCGAAAAACGCATGCGCGTCGGCCTGCTCCTCGGCTGCGTCCAGCGCAGCTTCTTCTCCGATGTAAACGCCGCCACCGCCCGTGTCCTTGCCGCCGAAGGCTGCGAGGTCGTAGCTCCTCCCGATCAATCCTGCTGCGGCGCTCTCTGCCTCCACACTGGCGAAGAATCCCAGGCGCTTCAATTGGCCCGCAAAATGATCGACACTTTCGAAAACGCGAGTGTCGAAGTCATCCTCATTAACGCCGCCGGCTGCGGCTCCGCCATGAAGGACTACGGCTATCTCTTGCGCGACGATCCTGCTTACGCCCGGCGCGCTCGACTCTTCTCTGCGAAATGCAAGGACATCTCCGAATTCCTTTGCGACCTTTCTCCGCTCGCCCCGCGCAATCCGCTACGCGTTCGCGTCGCGTACCACGACGCATGTCATCTGCAGCATGCGCAGGGTATCCGCTCACAACCCCGCACGCTGCTCCAGCAAATTCCTGATTTGCAATTGTTGGAAATCCCCGAAGGCGCTCTCTGCTGTGGTTCTGCGGGAGTCTACAATCTCATCCAGCCCGAAGCCGCCACGGAACTGGGTGATCGCAAAGCCAATCACATCGCCGCGCTGAAGCCTGACCTCGTCGTCACCGGAAATCCTGGCTGCATCCTGCAATTGCGGTCTTCGCTCGCCCGTGCCGGCCATCCTCTGCCGGTGCTTCACACCATGCAACTTCTCGACGCTTCGCTTCGCGGCTTGCCACGAAGCGCCTTGCGTTAGGCATATGCCCGGACGAAAAAATACGCTGTCATCGTCAGTCCAATCGCAATGATCGTCGCCCGCACCAGGTACTGCGGTAGCTTTTGCGCAACCTGTACCATGACATAACCGCCAATCGCAGCTCCGGCGATCATTACCAACGCCGAAGGCCACACAATCGCTCCTGTCGCGATGAACGTCACCGTCGCCACGCCGTTAATCACGGTTCCCAGCACCAGCTTCAATGCGTTCATCTCATGAATGTCCGTCATCCCCAGTGCCGTCAGCATGGCCAGGTTCATAATCCCGATGCCGCCGCCGAAGTACCCTCCATAAACAGCCACCAGCAATTCGAAAAGGGAAGCGCCCGTTATAGCGCGGTTGCTCGCCTCATGTGAAATGCCTGCGGCGAATCGCCCCGTCAACCGCTTTCCAAACGTGAACAGCAGCGTTGCCGCCAGCATCAACCACGGAATCAAACGCAAAAACGTTCGTGCCGGCGTTTTGATCAGCAGCAGCGCTCCCGCAAGTCCTCCCACTAGGCTCATCAGAACCAGCGGCAGTAGCACCCGCTGCGGCACCTTCAGCTTGTGACGGTATGCGCCTCCGCTCACGGCCGCGCCCACCCACAGCGACAACGTGTTCGTCGCATTCGCTTCAATCGGCGCAATCCCCGTAAAGAGCAGCGCCGGGAAACCCACAAAGCTCCCTCCGCCGGCGACCGCATTCATGGCTCCGCCAATCGCGCCCGCGAAAAACACGAAGATGGCATGGGAAAAGTTCAATCTGTTTTTCTATCACGAAGTGCCGTGCGCACTCCACTTCAGTTTTCTTTTGCCGCCAACCGTGCATGAAATAAGCCAGGAATCAGGGGCCGGCGGATGCTTTCGCCCGCCCCTGCAACGCCTTACGCGTCGCCTCCAGTGTATTCGTCAACGACTCACGCGGCAGTTCTTGAACAACCGGCTCAATCGCCCAACCCAAACCGAAGGGAATTTCGCGGGTCAGCGAAATCGCGCGGCACTCGATGTACACGCCGCCATCCCGCTCCTGAAATCTCCAGTACGAATACAGCCGCCACAAAAAGCCGTAACCTGTGTCCGGCGCCTGCACCTTTTCCTTCGGTGTCCCCGCTTCATCCACCTCCGAAACCCGCGTTGTGTACGACCGGCATTCCCACCGCGCTTTACCAAATGACCGGAAATGCACCTCATGTTCCGTGTCCATCACCACGGTGATGATCTTCTTCTTCAACAGCCGCAAGAAAATCCGAAAATCGTTGCCGCTCCGCGAAATCAGCTTGGATTCCATCACTTCCGGCTTGTAAATGTTTTTGTGATTGTCGTAGTTTTGGATCAAGTCCAGCAGCTCCTCCAATGTCGCGCCGGCCACAAACACCGCGCCAATCCAGTCGTGAATCAATCCGTGCGGCGCCTTCGTCGGTCCCCGCCCGCGCCAGACCTGAGTTACCACTTTCCCGGCGCGAACGTCCTCGTTTCGCTTCGCGTCCTGGTCGCTCCACAAGAAAGCTCCGCTCGCCTGCAACGTCGGTTGCATGCCTGCTTCGGCTTCGCGCACATAAGCCGCAAACGCTTGCAGCGTCTCTGTGTTTAATTGAATCGGTTTTGCGGCTTGCGGCATCGTTTCAGCCCTTGAGCGAATCCTCTTCCCGTGCCACTCGCCTGTCAAGGAACCCCGCCGCTGCGTGAGCGCGGTCACATCTCGGCGTGATGCCCTTGGGTCATGCTTACAGTAAGAAATTGTGAATTGCAGTGATGGAGGTTCCCCATATACCATGCGCAAACTTCCCGAAGTTGTCGAAGCCAAGGAACTCATGGCCGAAGCCGTCGAATGGTCCGTCTTCAACTGGATGTTTCAAAAGCCCAAAGTTCGCGAAGCCGCCGACCAGGCCAATGCCGCGCTCGACAAGCTCACCAAAAACATCAAATCGCGCTGGAACGATGAGCTTAAATTTGCTTACAAGGAATCCACCGGCAAAGCCGAAAAAGCTTCCGCGCATACCGCAAAAGGAAAATCTCCTGGCCACTCGGCCGCGGAAATTCGGCCGTTGATTGAAAAAGTGAAGGCTGCCGACGCTGCGGCTCATCGCGCCCGCAGAGATGCCGAGGAAACGTTCGAAGTCGCCGAACGCCAGCTCAACCTCGATCTCGCTCGCGAAGGCTGCAAAAAAGCCATCCACTCCTGGGAACTCCACGAAAAAGCCATCCGCCTCGCGGAAGAACTCCTGGAGGCTACTCAGCCGCAGTCCTAACGAGCGCCGTTTTCCATTTCTCTAGCCGACCTTCTTTGCGGAAATCTTCCGCTTCCGCCTCTGCTTCGCGCGCCCTGCGTCCTCTCTCTGCCGGGTTTCCGGTTTCGAGCCTCTTTCTCCTCTCTCCCCCGTCCTTTTTGTTCCGTCCGCTGTCACCGGTCCCGTATATTGCGACAACAGATCGCGCACAAAATCCATCGGGCCAGCCACCACGCGCTTGGCCTCCGAAATCCGGCTCTGCACCGTGTTCTGGGCCTTCTGGTAAAGGTCCATCGTATTGTCCAGGTACCACGTCAGAAAATCGTGCGTCGCCTTGTCCGATGTACGCACCAATTGCGTCAAAAGCTGCAACGGGAGCGCAATCTCTTTTTCTCGCGCGTTTTCCACAATGATCTGCGTGAAGATCAGGTGTGTGATGTCCTTGCCTGTGCGGTCGTCCACCACGCGCACGTCGATGCCGTCCCGCACCATCCTCGCAATATCGTTGAGCTTCACGTAGCGGCTCGCGCCCGTGTCGTATAACCGGCGGTCTCCGTATTTGCGGATCAGAACCTGGGGATTCTTCATGGCTTCGGCGTCCTCCTAAGCAGAACGGGTACTAGCCCGCTCTCGAAACAGCTTGACACGCCCCTGCCCGCGCCGTACAGTCAACTTGGATACTGCAGTGCAGTATATCCCGATAAAAAGGAGAATTACAATGACGGCGAGAGAGAAGAAAGTTGCTCTCCAGGCCTCGCCCGCCGGTGTCCTGACGGGCTGGGCTCGTCAAGGCGTGCAGAGCTTCGTGGCCGCCCAGAAGATCCTGCTCGATCTTGCGGCACAGGAAAATGCGCTGCTCATCGGCATGGTCCGTGAGCGCCTGAGCAAGCCCGGGATTCGTCCCGGCGCTTCCATGATCGGCATCGCGGAATCCGGCGTCAAGAACGTGGCCACCGTCGGCAAGATCCTGCTGGATCTGGCCGCTGGTGAAACCGCTTTGGCTGTGGATGCCACCAAGGAGGGCCTTCACCTTCCCTCCGCGGCCGGAGTAATGGCCGGAGTTGTAAAGCATCGCGTGGATACATTCGTTGAGCTGCAAAAGCACCTGCTGGATGCCACCGCCGAGCAGGCTCACCTGATAGCCGAATCTTATCGCGAAGGCGAAAGGGTTCCGGCCGCCGCTCGGGTTGCCGAACTCACCCGGCGCGGTATCGAAGGCTTCGTGGCCAGCGAAAAGAAGTTCCTTGACTTGGCTGCGCATGAAGTCACTGCCGCAACCAAGGATGGAGGCAAGCATGCGCACAAACCCGCGCGCGACCGGATGCATGTATTGACCGAGGCCGCACGCGAAGGCGCGGAAAAGTACATCGACACACAAAAGAAGCTGCTCGAACTGGCCATC
Source organism: Acidobacteriota bacterium (assembly GCA_021324935.1). Classification (GTDB taxonomy): domain Bacteria; phylum Acidobacteriota; class Terriglobia; order Acidiferrales; family UBA7541; genus Acidiferrum. The sequence goes on along the minus strand of JAJPIE010000060.1, from coordinate 11,860 downwards.
GACCAGTTAGAGAGCACCTCGAAGGTTCGCCATGAGCGCAAGGAAACGGTGCGCAAGGAAGCGCAACAATCCTTGAGCGAACTGACCGAGAAGAGCGTCAAGAACATCGTGACCGCGGAAAAGTCGCTTCTCGAACTCGCGGTGAAGAGGATGCACGAGGCCGAACCGAAGGCGGGGAAAAAGAGCGTCCGGCCGCGTCGCGAAGGACATCGTGGTGGAAAGAAGGCGGCGGAAGGGGGCATCGCTGCTGATTGACAGTAGTTCCCGTATCGGGTGCTACACGATTGTGCATCCCGGCACCGCATCAGCGAGTGCGCCGGTCCTTGCATCCCAGGTCTGGAGCAGGCGCCCTCGCGTAACTCTGTCGCCACTCGCCCGTTGGTTTCCATGTTGTGTTTCACCCGGGCTTCAGTAAATGATTATGGGAATGAAAGGCCCAGGTCGCGCGAAGAGCAAAAATTCGGAGCCCGTTCAGCTTCCCGTTTGGCAGGAATGGCTTGCCGGGGCCGAACTCGCCTTCCTTCAAATTTCTCCCGTGTTTTGGGGCAAGGGGATTCCCCACGGTGATGGCTCCGCCGTCGTCCTGGTTCCCGGTTTTCTCGGTACGGATCTCTATCTCACCCAATTTGCCATCTGGCTCCGCCGCATTGGCTACCAGGCTTTTTATTCCGGCATCCGCTTGAATGCCGATTGCCCCAATCTCCTTATCCGCCGCAATCTTCAGGACGCCATCGAGCAGGCTAACAAGGTCACGAAGGGCAAAATTCACCTGATCGGCCACAGTCTTGGCGGCGCTTTGGCGCGATCCGCTGCCGCGCAAATGCCAGGGCGCATCGCTTCGGTGATCACTCTAGGGGCGCCGATTCAGCGTCTCGCCGCTCGCGCTTCCGTGATGAGCGCTGCCGATCTTGTCCGCAAACAGATCCTTGAGCGCCACGGCAAAGGCGTCATGCCCAACTGCTATACGACGCGCTGCACTTGCGATTTTCTGGAATCGCTTAAGCAATCTCTTCCGAAATCCATCCGCCAAACCGCCATCTACACAAAGACCGATGGCATCCTCGACTGGCGCGTTTGTATGACCGGCGATCCCGACGTCGACTGCGAAGTCACTGCCACCCACATCGGCATGGTATTCAGCCCGCTCGTCTACAATATCGTCGCCCACCGCCTCGCCGGCAAATAACTTCTCAAAGCGACCCAACACCCAGGCGAATCGGCGCCTCAGCTCTTTGGGATAAAGCTTCTTTTCGGGTCCCGCGGAAAGAATGTCTTTGCATCGCGCATACGAAACAGCGTCATCCTCAAGCGCGCCTTTGACGCTTTGGAGGATCTCAATTTATAAATAGTTGAGGAATTGTGTGTCGAAATTCCATCTACCGGTGACGTCCCAGCCGCTCGTGACTCGATACCCAATCCTCGGACGAAATCGCCGCTCCCAGCGAAATCTCTCCCGCCAGCGCCGTTCCGGCCATGATTTCCGCCAGCCGGTTCACTCTGCCCTTGCCGTAGCAGCCCACAATCTCCAGGCATTCTCTCTGTGTCGCCAGTCCCGTTCCGCCGCCGTGTGTCGCCACAACCAGGGAGGGAATTGTCAGGGAAATGTAAAGATCCTTGGTTGGCGTAATCTCGGTATAGAGGATGGCTGCCGCGGATTCCGCCACATTCGCCACGTCTTGTCCCATCGCAATGAACATCGCCGTGATGGCGTTCGCCGATTGCAGCGCGTTGCTTGTCGAACCCGATAGAAACGCTCCCACGTTCGCCACCCCGTAGTGATGCGCCAATTGCTCCGGAGTCACCCGCAGGTGCCGTTGCAGTACCTCGCGCGAAATCACTGCTTCCGCTGTTACGCGCTTTCCGCGCGTCCGCATGATATTTACGTGCGAGGCCTTCTTGTCCGTCGCAAAGTTCGACTCCAGATACGCGCTCTCGATTCCCTCGAAATGTTCGAGGATCCAGTTGTACGCCGCGAAGGTCGCGCGTCCCACCATGTTCTGCCCGGCTGCATCTCCGGTTGAAAAGTTGAATCGCAAATAGACGAACTTGCTGGCCAGATACGGATCGATATACTGCAGCCGCGCCACCTTCGATGTTGCTTCTGCCGCCGCCCGGATTTCTCCTAGGTTTGCCAGCACCCACTCCACAAATTCTCGTCCCGCACGCGCGTTTCGCAACACGAACACGGGCGCCCGCTGCATCGCGTCCGCCACTACCGTCGCGTGCACTCCTCCGCACAGGTTCAGCACCTTCATGCCGCGATTGTAAGAAGCCACCAGGGTCCCCTCGGACGTCGCCAGAGGCACCAGCACCTCGCAATTCGTGTTTTCGCCTTGCACAAGCAGCGGCCCTGCCAGACCGATGGGAACCTGCGCCACTCCCACAAAGTTCTCGCAGTTTCCCTTCGTGAGGCGCGGGTCGAAGGACTGGCAAAGAATGTGCCGCAGCTTCACCCCGGTCGCCTGCTCAATCAATGCGCGCCGCTTCTGGATTATCTCCGGATTGTAGTCATCCGCATCGTCGCGTGGGATGTATATTCCTTCCGCCAACGGATCCGCAATCGCGTCTTCCACCTTTAAATGCAAATCGCCAAAGGGCCGCGCCTCAAACATCACTTCGATCTCGTGCTTTCCGTGTCCCAACTCCGGCATGTTGGCGTGTACAGTCACGATGGACCGCAGCGGGAAGGGAAGCGGATTCTCCGGATTCACTTGATTTGCCTGCAGAAACCGCTGGTCCTGCAAGCCCAGCCGCACGCGTTCCAGTTCCACTGCGCCGCCGTCAATGGCAATCCCTCGCAGCGCGGTCACTTCCACGTCATGCAGCCGATTCTTGAGGGCAAACTGCGCTCCGTCTTCCGTGTTCCGCAAACTTCCCACGGTATAGAGTCTCTGCAGCACTGGATTCGGAATGTTCATACAAAGTTTCTTCTTCCGTCCCCCGCGTTATGCGGCTTCCACGGCATGTTCCACTGCCGCCGTCTCTTTTTCTTCAGGGGCTTCTTCGGTACTCCTGGAAACAGCAGCTGCTTCCTGAACAGACTCCGCAGGCGGCGGTGGATGCGCCTGCCTGGCTTTTACCTTCCGCGGAGTCTTTTGAGCCTGCCGCTTCTTCTTCGCCGTCGCCGATTGGATCAATTCTTCGAACGCGGTCACCAGGAAATCGCGGAAACAATCCACGTCCGGGGCCGCTACTGTGTCCGCGATCAATCCGAGGAACAGCTTCCCGTCGTAGCTATGGACCGCCACTCCGATTCCCAGATCGTAGCCCGTCGGCACCTGCGGATATGCCGCAATCATCTTCCGGCCTGCGGCATAGAGTGGCGTCGCCGATCCCGCCACATTCGTGCAAATCATGTTGAAGAGCGGCAGCGGCAGGATGAAGTCCGGAATATTCCGCCAGAACAGCGCCTGAATCGGGGGCGGCACCGTCGCGAGCCATCTCGCAGCGAGGCCCACCAGTCCCAGCGCGCCGGATTTCTTCAACATTACCGTTCTTTGCGAGATCGCGTGCAGTGTCTCCACCGGCCCGCGCGCGTCCAACGGTAGCGCTCTGGGCAGAAACGAAATTTGGTTCCCAATCCCATCGTTTTGGTCCGCCTGCCGCAGATTCACCGGGCAGACCACGCGCGCGAACCGCTTCACCACCGATTGTCCGTGCAGCTTCACGTAGCGCGCCAGCGCCCGCGCCAGCACTGTTAGCACCACGTCGTTCACTGTTCCGCCGGCCGCTTCTCGTACCTTCTGCACGCCGGCCATCGAGATTTCTCCCCAGCAGAACTTCCTCGCTCCCGTGCAAGGCTTGTTGAATGGCAAGCGCTCCACAGACGCTGCGTACTCCGGCAGAATGTCCACCAGCCCCTTTAGCGGGCTCTTGTCTTTTGCGCCCAGGAACCCTTGCGCAAAGTCCAGCAGTCCCGCTTCTAAAGACACCAGGTTTCCAAGTGCGCTCGTTACCGCCTTGGAAATCCCTTCCACTAGATCGTTTTCCTCCGTTTCAGCGTGCATCGGGCGGCCGTTGGCACGGCGCCTCTTCAGTGCTCCCTCCGGGCTCTCGTCCAGGATCTTCTTCATCAATTCCGCGCCGGAAACTCCGTCGCACAGGGAGTGGTGCACTCGCCAGATGATCGCCCCTCGTCCGTCCTTCAGGCCGTCAATAACGTGCATCTCCCAAAGCGGCTTATTGCGGTCCAGCACCTGGCTCAGCAACTTTCCCGCCAGCGCTTCCAATGCAGCTTCGTCCCCCGGCGGTTCCAGCCTCACGTGAAATATATGCCGCCGGATGTCGAAGTTCGGGTCGTCGTGCCACTTCGGAAATTCCAGGCTCCACGCGGGCACCATCGGGATCTTTTGGTAGAGCGGGACCTGCGGCAATTTCGACTTGATGCTCGCCACAAATTGTTTGAAGGGAATGGCTCCGTCGAAAATGCACACACTCGCGATGTGCAGGGGAATGTCTTTTCGCTCCAGATATAGGAATGCAGCGTCCGCTGCGGAGAAGTTGTAGCTCGGGACCGATTTTCGCTTAGTCATGATGCGCCGGATCCCTGGGCTTCCGGTTGGATGTAGACCTGATCACTTCATACTCCGCGAATGAGACATACGGCTGTGACCCGCATCACCTTGGCGGCTGATGGCGAGATTTCCACGGCCTTTTCTCTGTGTTTCTCAAGCGATTGTCGCGTTTTTCAACGCTCGCAGAGCGCTATTAGTCCAGATGGCCCCACTTCCACGTTGGCCCGATGGTTACCCGGATATAGTTCTGCCGATTCGTGAGAATGTCGGAGAACAAGTGAGAGTTGATCCAGTCGGTCGTAACCCGTAGACCTACTCGCCGCGAAAAGTTGATATCGAATCCGCCGCCGAACCCTATAAACCAGGTGGTGTCGCTCTGTGAGCTTTTGGGCACAGGGAGGTTCAGCGGCACAAACAATTGCGGCAACCCCGGCGGCACGTTCAGGTCGACTGACGCATGGATGGCGCCGAAGCCGGGCCGGACGAGAAACGTGACCTTTTTGAATTTACGCAGGTAGATCTGGGCACCGACCGCAACAGTGTAGGTCGTTGATTTGAAAGAGACGTTCACAGCGTTCGCTGGAGGTACAACCCCTGGCTGCACATAAGGAGGAATGCCGTTCTGGTAGGCACTATTGAGAGTGGGTGCATAGACCGTCGAAGCCCCGTTGATGGTGCCTCCTCCGCTAAGGATGGCGTCTCCCGCGGCACTGAAATCCACTCCCAGTCCGAGCCATGGCTTCGCGGTAACTCCGAAGTCCGTATCGAAGCCTCGCTGCGTCATGCTGAGTCCGGGGCCGATAAAGTAATCGAAACCTGTGTAAAGCGTGTAACGGTTGATTTCAGCGTCCTGCGCGCAGGCAGGCAGAGCGATGGCCAGCAAAATCAGGCAAATCAATAGGCGTTTCATAGATTCACACTCTTTGGGAGAACCAAAGGAGCGTCTCAGGCAGCGCCCCGCGATTTCCTCAAATTGTCTCTGGAGCGAAAATCGAATTCCCCTGTCGAAAGACCGTACATGCAGAGCGTGGCAGCGCGGTATGCATCGATTTCCCCAGAATTTCAGCCTGCTTTCAGTGATGCCAATCACCGCTCATTGCACAAACGTGAGTTTCCAGCTCAACACCTGCCCACCAGCGATTAATTCATCGGAATTCGCCCGGATCGGGTAAGCCCCAAACTCATCGCGGCCCTGCTACCTGCACGGCTCGTTTATGGACTGGAAGCCGTGAATTTTGCTGCCGCCTCTTGTTCATCGCGTCACATCTTCAGGTAGCTTGCGGCAAGCCAAGCCCGTGGTGCTTCGGTTTTGCCCGGGCGGTGGCACCGAGCCGACTGCGGACCTCAGGCCTCCGCGCCATCCTTTCAAACTACAAACTCGTTCGGTGTTAACGTCATACCTCTTTTCTCGATCTCGGCACTCCTGCCTTCGCGGCATTTTGGTGTTCAAACGGGCAACCCGGTGTCAATAGACACCGCTCTCCAACGACGTTAGCCTTTTGGAAGGGCGATTCCATCGGCGCGATGCCACAGCTCCTCTCCATCCGCGATCTCCACGTCCGTTTTCACAAGGATAACGGAAGGATTGTTTAGGCCCTGAACGGGGTGGATCTTCGCGTTTGCGAAGGAGAAGTAGTCGGGTGTCTCGGAGAATCCGGAAGCGGGAAGTCCACGCTGGCGAAAAGTTTATTGCGCCTGCTGCCCCGAACCGCACGCGTGGAAGGCGACATCGAGTTCGAGGGGCGGAAGCTCTGGAGGCTGACGGATCGTGAGATGAACGAGCCTCGCGGTGCGCGGATTCCGTTGGTGCCTCAAGAGCCGGTACTCGCGTTGAATCCGCTGATGAAGATCGGCGACCAAATTGCCGAAGTTCTGCGGGCTGGTCACTCCGGCAATTGTCCGGGGCGCAGCTCATCGAGAATTTGCGCCCGGGAGTCGATGCAACCCTTGCTTTTGCAGCCCAGAACAAACTCTCAGGTCCTCATCGTGCCTGTTTCGAATGGGTTGAGCAGGGCTCTTTACGTGGCATCTCACGCAAGGGAGTCTCCAGATATTGTGCAGCTCTGCGAGGCTACGGCTGCATCCCGCTCCGTTAACCTAGCGTTACGCCTCTGTTTTGAATAACTTCAAAACCAACCGCGCGGTAGATTACAAGATATTTACATACCATTGACCTCGCTGTAAGAAGCTACCCCTACTGTCGTTTCCCGGGGTGGTACGTCATTCCCGCGATCGCAGTCTGAAATCCAAAGCAGGAAAAGAGAGAGGCAATGAAAAAATTTGCAGCACTCACTTTATCGCTGTTCTTGACGGCCGGAACAGCGTTTGCTGACTCACCGAAAGATTCACCAAAAGACGCACCGAAGGAAGCGGCACAGCCCGCCAAGCCAGCAGCAGCCAGCGCGGCCACGAAGTCGAATGCGGAGATTGCCGCAGAGATGGAAGAATTGCGGCAGGCCCTGCGCGCACAGCAGGAACAGCTCCAGATGCTGAAGGAAGAGCTGACCAAGCGGGACAAGGAAATCGAAGAAGCGCGGGAAGCCGCGGCGTCGGCGAATTCGCGCGCGACGGAAGCGAGCACCAAGGCGACCGAAGCGGTGGCCACGTCGAGCGAGGTGAAGACCGCGACGACCGAGCTGAACTCCACGGTTGCCAGCATGGCAGCGAGCAGCGCGGCGGCTTCGGCCGCAGCGGCGCTGGCGACCAGCGAACAGCAAAAGGATGAAGAAAAGGGGCCGATGGCGATCCGCTACAAGGGTGTGACGATCACCCCGGGCGGCTTCGTCGCGGCTGAAAGCGTGACGCGGCAGCGGGCGACCAGCAGCGACATCAACACGCCTTTTACCGGAATTCCGTATCCAGGAAACTCTTTGAGCAGGCTGACCGAAAGCAACTTCACCGGACGGCAGTCGCGACTCAGCATGCTGGTGGAAGGAAAAATCTCCAACGCCAAATTGACCGGTTACGTGGAGACGGACTTCCTGGGTACCGGCGTGACTTCCAACAATCGGCAGAGCAACTCGTACGTATTGCGGCAGCGTCAGTTCTGGGGCCGCATCGACCTGGACAACGGCTGGGCGTTTTCGGGAGGCCAGATGTGGTCCCTGGCGACGGAGAACCGCAAGGGCATCGTGAACCGTGACGAATGGATTCCGCTGACCATCGACCCGCAATACCAGGTGGGGTTCAACTGGGCGCGCCAGTACGGACTGCGGGCGACCAAAACGTTCGGCGACACGTTCGCCGTTGCGGCCTCCATCGAAGGCGCGCAGGCGACGATCGGTGGGCGCGGCTTCTCCAATATTTCGACCACCAACCAGTCGACAGCCAGCGTGTCCACCACCACAAACTTTTTCTTCAACGCACCCGGCAACGGCGGCGGTTTGTACAACTTCAGCGACGCCGCGGGCTATACCATCAACAAGCTGCCTGACTTTCTCTTCAAGGCCGCATGGGATCCGGGATTTGGCCACTACGAAGTGGTGGGCATCCTGAGCGAATTCCGCGACCGCATTTATCCCTGCGCGGTGTCCGCACCGACGGATCCTTGCGCGATCAACAATGCCATCACGTCGCCCAGCGCGGTTGGCGCATACAATGACTCGCGGACCGGAGGTGGCTTTGAAGTCAGCGGTCGTCTCCCGCTGTTCCAGAAAAAACTTGACGCTGCATTGAAGGCCGGATACGGCACCGGAATCGGCCGGTATGCTTCGGCTCAGTTGCCCGACCTGACGGCGCGACCGGATGGCGTGCTTGTTCCGATTCATGCCGCGAACTTCCTCGGCCGCCTGGAGTGGCATCCCACACCGAAACTCGACCTCTACGCGTACTACGGTGGCGAGTACGCAGCCCGCGCTCAGTATACCGGCTACACCTCAATCAAGGCCACGGTATCCCCCGCTATCCCCGGATGCGGCGGCACCGGCGAGCCGGCTTGCGTTGGCGCACCTCCAGGAACGATCCAGTACGGTGTGCCTTCGCAAACGACCTTCGGCAATCCGTCGAGCGGTTTTGGCGGGTATGGGAATGCACTTTCTAACAACAGCGGCTGCTCGACCGAGAATCCCCCGGCGAACACTGGACCATCAGGCTCTGGCTTCCCGAACGGCGGCGGCACGTGCGCCGGCGATATCCGCTACATCGCGGAAGGAACCCTCGGCTTCTGGCACAAGGTTTACCAAGGCGAGAGGGGCCGTGTGCAATGGGGCTTGCAATATTCCTACCTGTACAAGGTGGGATGGTCTGGCGCGAGCAACAATGCACCGAAGGCAATCGACAACATGGTGTTCACGTCGTTCCGCTACTACCTGCCATAGCGAGCTAACCCCGCGCCCGTGTGAGCGCTGGCTGGGCCCCGGATTGCACGGCACTTCCTGCAATCCGGGGCTCAGCTATTTCGGGCTTCCGAAGCTTGTTCGTTGTCACGCGCAATCCGGGCAAATTGGTGGTCCTCAACTCCGACGACGGCAAAGTGGTTGCCGACCTGCCCGCGATCGGACTGGTGGACGCCGCCGCCTGTGACGCACAGCACAAGCGCGTCTATCTGGCGGGCGACGGCTTCCTGGACGTCTTTGAGCAGAAAGATGCTGACCACTACGCGCTGCTGGCCAGAATACCCGGCGCCTTCCGCGCGAAAACGGCAATTCTCGTGCCCGAGTGGAATCGGTACTATCTTGTCGTCCCTCATCATGAGGGCAAGGACGCCGAGGTGCGCGCCTGGGACATTCAGCCGTAGAATACTCTGACGGCGAAAGTGCGCGGGAGCGAGTAGTACCGCTGACTCGCCAGGGATGACTCGCGCCTCGCTGGCAGGAGCAATCAATTCAATGAATCGATGGCCGGCAAATCTTCCGTCTTTCAAATCGTATGCCTTCACGCGCAGGGAATTGTTGCGGTTGACCGGCCTGGGAATCACTGGCGCAGTACTGCCCGTTGACGCAAACGGCGCGGAAGTTCCGCCGCCCGTTGACCGCCTTGAAAAAATCGCGGGTCCCGTGACGGAGCAACTCAGCGGCTATATGAGCGAAGCATCCGCCCGGCCCCTGCCCCCCGATGTCGCCGAAAAATCCAAGCATCACATTCTCGATACCCTGGCCGCGATGATTTCCGGATCACGCTTGCTTCCGGGCCAGCGAGCGTTTCAGTTCGTGGGTACCTACCGGAGCGCCGGAGATTCTACGGTTGTGGCATCCAAAACCGTTTGCGGCCCCATCGAAGCGGCGCTGGCAAATGGCATCTTGTCGCACGCGGATGAGACCGACGACTCGCACTCTCCCTCGCAATCTCACCCAGGTTGCGCCGTGGTCTCCGCCGCGCTGGCCGCCGGCGAACAATTTCGCATCAGCGGCGATCATTTTCTGCGTTCGGTCGCGCTTGGGTACGACATTGGGCCCCGGGTCACCATGACCCTCGGTGGCCAGCAATTTGAAGCCGCCAGTCACTGGAGCACACACAGCATTTCCCCGCTATTTGGCGCCGCTGCCGCCGCGGGTTGTGCTGCCGGTTTGAATGCGCAACAAATGCGATGGATGCTCGGCTATACGGCGCAGCAATCCTCCGGCCTGGGAGCTTGGAACCGCGATACGGAGCACGTGCAAAAGGCGTTTCTTTTCGGCGGCATGACCGCGCGCAATGGGGTTACCTCGGCCTTGCTCGTGCATTCCGGCTGGACCGGCGTGGACGACATTTTCTCCGGCAAGGACAATTTCTTTGCGGCCTACAATCCCAAGGCCGATCCCTCGGGACTTATTGAGAAATTGGGCGAACGATTCGAGGTTACCCGCACCAATATCAAAAAATGGCCAGTCGGTTCTCCTATTCAGGCGGCCCTGGATGCCCTGGAGCTCCTGCGCCAGCAGCATCCATTCACCGCCGGGCAGGTGAGGAGCGTAAGTGTCCGAGTGGCCACAGCCGAAGCGGCCATTGTCAACAATCGGGAAATTCCGGATATTTGCCTCCAGCATATCCTCGCCGTGGCTCTGCTCGACAACACCGTCACCTTTGCTTCCGCTCACGACACCGCGCGCATGAAGGACCCGGCCGTGCTCCGCGAGCGCGCTAAAATTCAGCTTATTCCTGATGAAGGTCTGGAAAAGCTGATGCCCCTCCGCGTGGCCATTCTGGAGCTGATCCTTGCGGATGGCTCAAAGCTTTCCCGCCGCGTGGATAACGTTCGCGGCACTCCCGAAAATCCCATGACGCGCGAAGAGGTCGTCGCCAAAGCGCGCGATCTGATCACGCCCGTGCTTGGAGCAGCGAAGTGCGCCGGGCTCCTGGATAAGCTTTTCAGCCTCGAAAACCTTTCCGATATCCGTGACCTTCGGCCACTCCTGCAACCCTGAGGAGCTTCCCCACGCTCCAGACAACGGTGATTTCTTGAGAATTGTGGACATCCGCGAAACCGTGGTCCGATCAAATCGGCGATTCGCAACGCATTCATTGATTTCAGCCAGATGACGGTAAGCGTCGTCGCCCTGATTACCGACGTTGTGTGCGAAGGCCGGTCTGTCGTCGGTTTCGGCTTTAGTTCCAATGGCCGCTACGCCCCTGCCGGATTCTTGCGCGACGCTTCATTCCCCGCCTGATGGCGGCCGAGCCGCTGGCGCTGTTGGATGCCGCTGGCGAAATCTCGATCCACACCGGGCTTGGAAAGTGATGATCCGCAACGAAAAGCCCGGCGGCCACGGTGAGCGCTCCCTCGCGGTCGGCGTACTGGATACGGCCCTGTGGGACGCGACGGCGAAGATTGCGGGTGTTCCGCTCCATCGACTCCTTGCCGCCCGACATCGGGGTGGCGCCGTGGACGCCAAGGTCTTTGTCTATGCGGCTCCCCACAAACTTAGCCCGGAGCAGATACACGGCAAGAATTCGAGGGTTGCCCTCTTACTTCTCAGCCGGCCGTTCCATTCGCGGAACTCCCTCACCGTGATCTGGGCGGGTCCGGCCGTGGGCTGGGCGTACCTGGTGTGCGTGATCGACTGCCGCACACGGTAGATCGTGAGCTGGAATCTCTCGCATCGCTGCCGAACCGAGGAAGCGCTCGATGCGGTCGAGCAAGCGGTGCTGGCACGACTTCCCGCCGGCGGCCGGCAGGCGAGCGTGACGCTGACTACCGGTAATGGCACACAGTTCACTTCTTCCCGGTTCATCGAAACGCTGAACCGGCTGGGCATCACCCATCTCCGCACGGCGTATCACCACCCCGAAGGCAACAGCTACATCGAACGGTTCCACCGAAGTTTGAAGGAAGAGGAAGTCTGGACGGCGGAGTATCGCAGCTTGGAAGAAGCACGAACCTCGATCGCGCGCTGGATCGAGGAGTACAATCACGACCGGCCTCACCGCGG
>JAJPIE010000072.1 GCA_021324935.1 Acidobacteriota bacterium | reverse complement strand
TCTGATCGACGGGATTCATTTCGGCCAGCAGGTGCTGGTGGTGGCGCTGGGCATCGCCAGCAGCGGCCAGAAACACGTGCTGGGAGTGTGGCAAGGCGCGACGGAAAGCACCACGGTGGTGAAGGAGTTGCTGGAAGACCTGGTAGCGCGCGGACTGAGCACGGAACGGCGCTACCTGTTCGTGATCGACGGAGCCAAAGCATTGCGTGCTGCCATCGAGCGCGTGTTCGGTGAGCGTGCCGAAGTGCAGCGCTGCCAGATCCACAAGCGGCGCAACGTCAAAGAGCATCTGCCGAAAAACGCCCAGGGCGATTACGACCGGAGAATCCGCAACGCCTACGCCATGACCGAGTACGCGGCGGCGAAAGCGGAACTCGGGAAAATCTTCCGGCAACTGGAGCGAGTGAATCCCAACGCGGCGCACAGCCTGGAAGAAGGACTGGAGGAAACGCTGACGGTGCACCGGTTGGGCGTGGGCTGGCTGCTGCGCCGCACGCTGGCCTCCACCAATGCCATCGAGTCGTGCCTCTCGACCGTCGAGCGCGTGGCGCGCAACGTGAAACGCTGGCGCGCAGGCGGGCAAGCTTTGCGCTGGACAGCCACGGGCCTGCTGGAAGCGCAGAAGAAATTCCGGCGAGTGAAAGGCTATCGGGAACTGGAACACTTGCATCGCCGAATGAACCCATCGTTGACTCAGCAGGCGCAGGTCGCGTAACGTGCAAAGAGTCGAGAGCCGCTGCGTTCAACTAAACCGGGGACAATTTCCCAAGATACAGCTGGTGGGCTATACGACTTTCCCATCCGCGAATACAGTTCTCAAGGGCGCTGGCCGGACCCAGACCCGATGGGAAGAACCGCAACATGCCCCAAAGGACCCACAAACGCAGAACAGATATGCGTATGTGCGAAATAACCCAATGAGCTACACAGACCCGACTGGCGGGATGCTCTGCCTGCAATGCACGGGCTACGCTGGTGGTGGATGCGAACCGGACGACCCATACTGCGTCATGTGCGACCCCGAAGACCCCTTTTGTGGATACGTAGGTGGCATCACGTTTATCGGCGATGGCGGGCCCGCGCAGGACGTAAGGAAATTCCCTTGGCTCCCATTATCAGTGGGGTTTTTCAGTGCGCTCGAATCCGGCGGGGGAAATCACGATTACTCACCCATCCGAGTTCCCGGTTGCGTCCCGGGTTTGGTTTTTTGTCTTCAGAAGGTTGGCCAAGTTGTAGACCCGAATATTGATCCTGCGTGGTTTACCAAGTGCGTTAGTGCTTGCCAGGAATCGACTCCACCTTGGCATTGGCCCGGCTGCGTAGGGGATTGCGCGGTAACCTACGCAACAAAAGTCGTAGGAGGCGTAGGGGCGGAGGGAGTTGGAATCCCAATCTGTGTCGCACAGTTCCTATGCTGCATCAAGGGGCTAGATAAGAATTGCAATCCTTAACTTGAAATAGCCAATAGGTGAAGACATTTCTTTGTGGGAGGTTGTGCACAATGACCTCAGCGCTCTTCGTCGGAACAGGGCAGGGTCGGGTTACGCGAATAATTGGTTGGGCTAACCTGGGAGTGGCTTCTCTGGGGTTAGTTCAGTTAGCTTTTAACGTCATCGGATATTTCGTCCTAGGAGAGAATTTCGTCAAGCAGTATGGCCCTTTCCTAACTTATGAACATCGATTTTCTATTATGAGCGCTGCTACTCTCGTACTGCTTATACCGCTCGGCGTGTTGGGCTGCTTGCTATTATCGAAACCGGGAACTGTTTCGATTGCCATTACGAAGATCTTTTTCGTGCTTGAAATGGTTACCATGGCATGGATTCTAGCCAATTGGAGCATGCCATTCTTTCCTATTTCGCCGATCATGATTGCTACCGGGCTAATGAATGCTGGGCTGGCTCTACAAATCGCGACAGCTTATCCCCTGATCGGACTGTTCTTCTTGATGAGAGCCAGTCACAAAAGATAGGCAGCACCCATCTCTGACAAGTGTAGGAGAGACCTCATCACCTCATCCCCTTCAAGAATCCCAGCATCTCGGCGTTCCCGAACTTCGATCCGCTCCAGCGCGTCTACCGTTTTCTTGGTGTGAAACCAGGAAACCAGGGAAACCAGGGGACATGTCTAGCGAAGTCGGCCACTTCCGAATGGAGAGAGTTCGAAGAAATCATCATGGGAGCGGGTAGTCTAATCAGATGGACGGTTCGTTGGACCACTGTCCCGCGCCAGGCATTCCCGCACAGACCGCACCACTCTCTGCTGACGCATTTCAGATGGGACGTTTTCTGGCGGACGGGGAGTGCTGCCGGACTATGGTCTATCCCCGGAAGAGCACACTACGCCCGTTCCTTCCGGGATGCTGAGCTTTGTGCCAATTTGCAGTTGGTGGACACTGGTGATTTCGGGATTTGCGGCGGCCAGCTTGGGCCAGGCTGTGTTGCAGCCCAATCGCGCGCGAGGGACCATAAAGTGTCGGTGGATGGCGCACCTTCCTGAGGGGCTCTCCATTGTCCGCTCGTAAGATTATACGAACGAATCTAGACTGAGCGGTCCCGTGGCCAGTAGTTCCGGTACGGGACCATGCCAGAAAGTTCTAAAATCGTCCCCTAGGGCGCGCCATGTTCATTCCGGATCCTTCCGATAAGTTATGGGATTCCACGAACCAAGCCAAAGTCTCTCTTTCCGGAAAATGAAGCGAAGGGCCCTTTGTGAGGCCCATTGGCTCGAGCCTCCGGTCATTGAACACAAATTGACCGCGGCAAACGGACAGCGCGACTTGCTCAGGATGGCGTGAGCGCCGAAATGCATTGCGGGCAGCGCGACTTGCTCAGGATGGCGTGAGCGCCGAAATGCATTGCGGGCAGCGCGTGGGTTCGATGGCGATCGCCGAGCGGCAATACGAGCAGGCTTTCGCCGTTTCCGAGGCCGGATGCGCCGGAGCTTTCAGCCGGTTGATCTGGCGGATCAGCAGGAACACGGTGAAGGCGACGAACAGGAAATCGGAGAGCGAATTCAGGAAAGAACCGTAGTTGAGAGTGGCGGCGCCGGCGGCCTTGGCTTCGGCGAGCGTCGCATAAGCGTGGCCGGAAAGATTGATGAACCAGCGGGAGAAATCGGAGTGACCGGTGAACAGGCTGATGGGGGGCATCATCACGTCGGTGACAAAAGAACTGACCACCCTTCCAAATGCGGCTCCAACAATGATGCCGGCGGCCATATCCAGCATGTTTCCGCGCATCGCGAAATCCCGGAATTCGTCGAGGAATCCACCGCCTTTGCCGAGCAGGGCTTTGGGGCTCCCCAAATGAGCGATATGCAAGCCTTCCAGAGAGGGGTCCATTGACGTTGCCATAGGCCACCTCCAGTGCGATACGAGCGCCTGGCCAACAGCCCACTCTAGCCGCTCCCTAGGCCAGCAGGTTGTGCGCGGCGTGACCCTTCCGGGGCGGCCACGAGGGGGCCGCGAATCGGCCGACCCCGGAGAGTATCCGAGGATTTCGAAGGGACAAATTCCGCATTGCCGCGTCATAAGGTAGAGTTGGTTAGCCCGGGGCGAGACTGCCGATTGCGGCGGTGCCGGCAACTTGCTCACCCAACGGAGGGAAACGTATGAAATTCGCGCATGTGGTGTTGGCTGGCGCCTTGGCGATGGCAGGCGCGGCAAAAGCGGCGGAGATCACGAACGGCGAGGAACTGGTGAAAGCGATGCACGATCGTTATGCCAGTTCCTGGTATAAATCCGTGACTTTCGTGCAGAAGAGCACGACATACAACCCCGACGGCACAACGAAGGTGGAAACCTGGTATGAAGCGGCGCTGTTGCCGGGCAAATTGCGGATTGACATCGCACCGGTAAGCGATGGAAACGGATATTTGCTGGTGGATGGTAACGTCACGATCTTTCATGAGGGGCAGGTGAAGGTGAGCCGCGCGCAGCAGAACATGCTGTTGGTGCTGGGATTCGACGTTTATGCGCAGTCGCCGGAAACGACGCTGGCCATCGCCAAGCAAGAAGGATTCGACGCCGGCAAATTCCACGAGGACACCTGGGAAGGGAAGCCGGTTTATGTGTTTGGCGCGGCAACGGGAGATCTGGCGTCGAAGCAGTTCTGGGTGGAGAAGGACCACCTGCTTTTTGTGCGGCTGCTGGAACCGAACGCCAACGAACCGGGCAAGACGCAGGATATACGTTTCGGGGATTACCGTAAGTTAGGTGGAGGTTGGATTGCGGCGTTGGTGGAGGTCTATTCCGACGGAAAAAAGGTATTCAGCGAAGAATATTCGGACATTGAAAAGGATGTAAAACTTGCCCTGGCAGTTTACGACGCGAAGCAATTCACCACCGCGCACTGGGAGAAGTGACCCGAGCGCCGGCGACTGCGCAATTATTCCATTTCAAAAGTGACATAAGTGAGCTTGCCAAGGCGTTCCACCAGCATGGCTGCGGGATCGCCGGGTTGCAGTTTGCCGAATGCGGCGCGCAGATCTTCGACACTTTTCACCGGAGAGTGATTCAGGGAGTGGACAACGTCGCCTTCCTGGAGGCCAGAGTCCACGGCGAGGCGGTTTGCGACGGTGGCCGTGACAAGCACACCGCCTGAAATACGCATTTCGCCCAGGATGTCGGAAATTTCCGGAGTGACGGTGACGCCAACGATTCCGAGGTGAGGAATCACGTCCTTCTTCGGATCGCCGAGATCGGAGAGCCGGCTCGGGTCATTGCGAGGCTCGTAAATGGGAACCTGCAAGTCCAGATTCTTGCCGCCGCGAAGGATCTGTAAAGTCGCCGTGTCCGATTTGTTCAAAAGATAGAGAGCCAAAGTGAAAATCGGAACATTATCGACGGGATAGCCATCCAGCGATAGGATCACATCCTGAATCTTCAGCCCGGCCTTCTCCGCGGGGCTCCCTGGATAAACATCCGAGACAATCACTCCGGATTCGGTGCCGAGCCCAAGCCCCTGCGAAAGGTCGTTCGTCACGGTCTGCACGTCGGCGCCGATGGACCGGCGGCGCACACGGCCATATTTGCGAATCTGCTCATAGGCGTAGCGCACGATACCGCCGGGAATGGCGAAGCCGATACCTTCATTGCCGCCGGATTTGGTGTAGATAAAGGTGTCGATACCGACGACGTTGCCGTCCACGTCCACCAGCGGCCCGCCGCTGTTGCCGGGATTAATGGCGGCGTCGGTCTGGATATAGACCATCGGGTCGTCGGGATCAGGTTGGCGCAGTACGGAGCTTACCAGCCCGAAGGTGACGGAATTTTCGAGACCTTCGGGGCTGCCGAAGGCCAGGACCATCTGGCCTTTCTGGATCCGATCGTAGCGCTGGATTGGCAGGGTCGGCAGGCCGGTGGCATCGACTTTCAATACCGCAAGATCAATCAGTTTGCTGAAGCCGACGACACGCGCCTGAAGGATGCGGCCGCGTGATTTCAGCAACGCCATAGGCTGCGAATTCGGCGTGGCGTCGGGAGTGAGCACGACCCGCACGCGATCGGCGCCCTTGACGACGTGATAGTTGGTGACGATGTAGCCGTCGGAGTCGACAATCACGCCGGAGCCCAGGCTGCGCTCGCGGCCGATGGAACTTGGCGCAGAACTGTCTTCGTCGTCTTCGTCGGGAGCGCCGAAGCCGGTTACCATCACTTCGACCACGGCGGGCGAAACGCGCCGGACCAGATTCTGGAAGGAACCATTCATCTGGTGCAGGATTTCAGCCGTCTTATCGCCTTCGGGTGAAGGGGCCTGAGCCGCGGCCGGGCTGCCTGCAAGCGGAAGCAAACAGAGAAGGAGCAATGGCGAGGAAGCTGACAGCGAACGAAGCTGAACGAGGCGTAATGGAGTCACGATGATCCCTCTACAGATTGTGGGATGGTACTCCGGCGGATAACTGCTAGTCCATTCGATCGAGGATGGCTCGAGGGTTCTTTGCTTATTGAAGCTTTTCCCAAAACACGCCGGTCCAGTCAATCTTCTGAATCGGCTCCGTGATTTGGTGTTTGGCGCGGAAATCGTCCACGGCCTGGCGGCAGGGTGGCGTCGAACCATAGTCATCCACGATCAAGTAGCCCCCCGGTGAAAGCTTTGCATAAAGGCTTTCCAGGGCGTCCGTGGTCGAGGAGTACATGTCGCCGTCCAGACGCAGAATGGCCAGCCGCGTGATCGGAGCTGCGGGCAAAGTGTCCTTGAACCAGCCGGGAAGGAAGCGGACCTGGTCGTCAAGCAAGCCGTAGCGGGCAAAATTCGCTTTCACTTGTTCGAGCGAAATACCGAGGACCGGATTCGATTTCCAGTGTTTGTCGCCTTCGTCCTGTTGATAGCGGCCGTCTGGCTTGGGCAATCCTTCGAAGGAGTCTGCGACCCAGACGATGCGGTCGCGCGCCCCATAGGCTTTGAGCACGCCGCGCATGAAGATGCTGGAGCCGCCGCGCCACACGCCGGTTTCGATCAGGTCGCCGGGGATCATTTTTTGCAGCACCTGGGTGATGCAATACTGCAAGTTTTCCAGACGTTTCATCCCGACCATGGTCTCCGCGTTGGCGGGCCAGTCTTTGCCTTCCATGCGCGCGGCGGGATCGAAGGGCGAGTCGACAAAGAGGCGCACGTTTTCTTTGGCCAGGATGGGTCTTAGCAGCGGGTACAGGAGCCAGGTGAGACGCTGGCGGCGGATTTCACGGCGCGATTCGATTTTGCGGAAGTGCTCTGGAAAGGTAAAGCGGGTGAGGGATTTTTTCAGCAGGTCCAGGTACATCTCTGCTGTCTCAGATGCGAGTTCTGGCAATCCTTCCCCCCATAAGCCCGGCCTGATCGTGGCTGCGGTTGCGCGGCCAGAATGCGCCGGGAATCGTTGCTGAAAAGTCAGTTTAGCATCGGGACGCGGAGAGTGTCCTCGGCAAACTGCGGGCGCCCGGGCGCAGGGCGGAAGATTGCGGGGATTAAGGCTCGCTGAGGGAAGGGCGCTGCAACCAGCGCGTCTTTTCGCAGTAAGCGTAGAGTTCGTTGCGGAATTTCGGGTGCGCAATTTCGATCAAGGCTTCCGCGCGTTGCCGGATTGTCCGGCCGTGGAGATACGCCACGCCAAACTCCGTGACCACGTAACGGACGGATCCGCGGGAAGTGACCACGCCGGCCCCGGGATCGAGCGTGGGAACGATGCGCGAGATTTGCCCGCCTTTTGCCGTCGCCGGAATGGCGATAACGGGCTTCCCGTCCTTGCAACGAGATGCGCCGCGGATGAAATCCACCTGGCCGCCAATGCCACTGTAGAAATAGGTGCCTATGGAATCGGCACAGACCTGCCCGGTTATGTCCACCTGAAGCGCAGAATTAATGGCCACCATCTTGTGATTTTCGGAAATGACATAAGGATCGTTGGTATACGCGTTGGGATGAAATTCGAAGGCAGGATTGTGGCTCACGAAATCGAAGAGTGTTTTCGTGCCGAGGACAAAGCCAGTGATGATCTTCCCGCGATGGATGTTCTTGCAAGCGCCGTTGATGACGCCGGATTCCACCAGGGGAACCACGCTGTCGCTCAACATTTCCGTGTGGATGCCCAAGTTCTTGTGACTGGTCAGTTGCAATAGCACGGCATCGGGAATGCCGCCGATGCCGAGCTGCAGCGTCGCTCCGTCTTCAATCAACGATGCAACATGCTTGCCGATGGCGCGATGCACATCGGTGATTTCGACGGGCTTTAGTTCGCAGAGCGGCCGAGTAACCTCGACGATCGCATCGATGTCATTGACATGAATGAAGCTGTCGCCATAGGTGCGGGGCATCTGTTCGTTCACTTGCGCGATCACGAATTTGGCCTGGCGCGCCGCGGTCAGCGTGGTATCCACGCCGACGCCGAAGCTGCAGAAGCCGTGTGCGTCCGGCGGAGAAACCTGAATCAAGGCGACATCGATGGGCATCTGGCCGGATTCGAACAGGTTTTCAATCTGGCTGAGGAAGACCGGCGTATAGTCGGCGCGGCCTTCGTTCACTGCCTGGCGCACGTTGCCCCCGATGAACATGGCGTTGTGGCGGAAATGGCCCTCCATTTGGGGGGCGATGTAATCGGCCCGGCCGAGGGTCAAGAGGTGGACGATCTCGACATTTTTCACAAAGGGGGCGCGGGCAATCAGAGCTTCCACAAGCGCTTCCGGCTCGGCGCAACCCGGATGGATATAGACGCGCATGTTGGACTGGATGCACTGCACCGCTTCCTGCGGCCCAACGAGTTTTCGGCGATATTGCTCTTGCCAGAACATGAAGGCTCCCGAAATGCGAAAGAACAGAGATAGCCGGCAATTGCAGGAGCAATCCGCTTGCCAGGAACCGGCTGCTGCAAGCTTTGCAACTGATTGCAATCGAGGATGTTATAACTAGCGGCGTGGCGTTTGCACATTTTGCTGTGACATTTAACCCAGAACGAACGGTCAAATGGCGCTTTAAAACTCGGCTGCCATGCCCTGCCGGAGGCATGACTGCTGCCGCGGAGGAAAATTGTTCAATCTCTTACCGTTTTTCGCAGGAAACCCCGGCAAGCGTTTTTCGTATGCGAGCCTAGCAGGAGTGTATTGTAGAAAGTGATCCAAACTCTCTGGCGGACTCATGAGCAAGCTGCGAATCCTCGTATCCCTGACGACAAACGACAACGACTATCAATTGGAACAAGCCACTGCCGCGGAGCAAGCGGCGCGGAAGTTTGGCGTGGACCTGCAACTCACATACGCGGGCAACGACGCGATCAATCAAAGCACGCAGATCCTGAACGCCGTGCAATCGGCCGAAGACGAGCGTCCGAATGCAATCATATTCGAACCGGTCGGCGGAACGGCGTTGCCGCAGGTGGCGCGGGCAGCCGTGGACGCGGGCATTGGCTGGGTGGTCCTGAATCGTGAAGCGAGCTACGTGACCGATCTCCGGGCTTTGGGCAAGGCGCCGGTTTTCGTCGTCACGGTCGATCACGTCGAAATCGGGCGCATTCAGGCGCGGCAGTGCGCAGCGCTGCTGCCAACCGGAGGCACCGCCCTCTACATCCAGGGACCGTCGGAAAATTCCGCGACGAAGGATCGACTCAAGGGAATGCTGGAGCGGAAGCCCGCCAACCTGCACCTGATCAATTTGAAAGGGCAGTGGACAGAAGAGAGTTCGACGCGCGCGGTGCGCTCCTGGCTGAAACTCACCACGTCGAAAAAAGCCATTGTGGACATGGTGGCCGCGCAGGACGATTCCATGGCCATCGGCGCGCGCAAGGCATTCCAGGAAATACCGAACGAAATCGAACGCGAACGCTGGCTGGCGACGCCGTTCATCGGCATTGACGGTCTTCCAAAGACCGGGCAAGCGTGGGTGCGCAGTGGATTGTTGCGCGCAACCATCTTCAGTCCCCCGAACACAGGCCAGGCGATCGAGATGCTGGTGGATGCGCTGCAGCATGGAAAGCCGCAGCCGGACCGGGCGCTGACCCAGGCGGTTTCGATTCCCGCACTCGAAGCGCTTCATCCGCAAAAGTGATGTGACCTTGAACGTGCTCCTGCCCGGCCGGCGAAGACCCGGCGGGGTATTTCTTCGACACGACCTATTGCCAAACAGACTGAAAAAGAGACAGAATCTCCCTTGAGTCAGAGCCCGGTTGTCCCCCGGAAAATCTGTCGTTTGACGTGAGAATGTCTTCGGACGAATCGGCATACCGGATCGCTCCCAGCCTTCGATGCGGAACGGCCCTCTCCGTTCTCTTCCTGGCGCTGCTGGGGAGTGTCTCCACGCGCGCCCAAGACGTTGCGGAAGCGGCTCGCCAGGAGCGCGCCCGCAAGGCCGCGCAAGCCAACCAGCCTCACCATGTCTATACCGAAGAAGACTTGAAGAAGGCGCAAATTCTTACGCCGTATGACGTGTCGCGGGCGCTCGAGAGCCGGAAGACTGCGGCGCCGCAGCGGGAACCAGAAACCGAAATTGCAAACGCGCCGAAGCCGCTGGAGGAGCAGTCGCAACACGAGGCTCCTTCGCTGGGCGAAGTGGCGCGACGTTATCGGCAGGAGAAAGCGGCGCGGCAAGCGGAACAAGCCGCGAAAGCCGCGCCTGCATCTCGCTATCCGCTCGATCTGCCAAAGGCTTCGCTGGCAGCGCCAAAGGCGGCGGTCGGTCCGGTGAGTGGTTCGCTGAGAACGGATGAACTCTCGCCTGTCCGCCGGCCGATTCCCAGGACAAGCGCCGGCATGGCTGGTCTCCGCGTTTCTCCGTTCGTTCCGAGACTTGCGGTGGTTCCCAGTGCGCCTCGCGGAACCAAACCGTTGGCGTCCATCGTGCCTGGTTTGCACCGCACGCAAGTGCAGGCTGGCGATAGCTGGTGGAAGCTGGCGCGCCGGTGTTTGGGCGAAGGGGCGCGGTGGGGAGAATTGCTGCGCGTGAATCCGGGGCGCAATCCGGATCCAAGAAGGCTCCTGGCGGGCGCCTACGTTTTCGTGCCGGAAAGTCCCGGGGGAAGGGCTGTGCTGCCCGGGCAGCTGGTCGCCGTGCGAAAGGGAGATACGCTATGGTCTCTCGCACGCGCGCAACTCGGCTGCGGCGGGGCTTGGCATCAACTGGCCGCCGCGAACCCGCAAATCACCAACGTTAACCTCCTGCAAATCGGCGCAAAACTCAGAATTCCGGGAAGATCGGTTGCGTTGTGCCCCGCAGGCGAAGGGCCTACTCTGACAAATTCCCCCAGGCGCTAGAAATTGGCACGGCGGTCACCGCCGGGTCGGCGAATTACCTGGCATGGAATTTGAAGTGGACCTACGACCGGTACGGGAATCGTTTGAACCAAACGCTGGTCTCCGGCCCGGGTTATCCGGGTTCTGTTCCCGTTGATAATCCTTCAAACCGGATTACCCGTATAGATGGCACCGGCCAAAGCTGCACCGGTGGAGTCGTTCCCAGCTACGATGCGAACGGCAATATGACCTATGACGGGACAAACACGATGGTCTACGAAGCGGAGAATCACAACGTCAGCGCCACGAATCAAAGCGCTTCGGGCGCGTACACCTTTGATGGCAACGGTCTGCGGGTGAAGAGAATTTCCGGCAGCACCACGACGGTGTATATCTTCTCGGGAAGCAAAGTGATCGCGGAATATGACAACGGTGCGGCGCCCACGGCTCCTTCGCGGGAATATGTGTGTGGCGGCGGCGCGCTGCTGGCCAAGATCGATTCCTCGGGCACGAAGTACTGCCATCAGGACCAGCACTCGAACCGCCTGGTGACCAGTTCCACCGGCGCGGTTGTCGAGCAGATGGGCCACTAACCGTTCGGCCCAAAAGTGTTACCTATGTCTTAGGTACGTTTAGGTACGTTGCGTTACCCATGTCTCCGGGTTGGATCCCCGAAAGAATGGTGGGGCTGGGCGGATTCGAACCGCCGACACGCAGTTTAGGAAACTGCTGCTCTATCCATCTGAGCTACAGCCCCGCTTACCCCATTTTAGTACGAGACGCCTCGCCCGGGCGACAGGTGCCCTGTTGACATGCGGCACAGAGAACGCCGCGGCCATGTGATACTATCCCCCCGTAAACGACAGTGGCGCCCGCCTACGCCTGCCCGGCTATCCCTTGGAGGTTTTCATGAGCAGCAAACTGAAATGGATCGGAATCGCCATCGTGGCGATCCTTCTGGTCCTGTTTATCGTGCCCTTCCTGATTCCAGTGAACAAATTTAAGCCGGCGATCGAATCGAAGGCTTCCGACGCACTGGGGCGCAAGGTGCAATTGGGAAACCTGAGCCTATCCCTGTTCACGGGTTCGGTGGGAATCGATGACGTATCCGTCAGCGACGACCCGAAATTCAATGGGGGGCCGTTCTTGACCGCAAAATCGGTGCGCGTCGGCGTGGAACTGATCCCGCTGATTTTTTCGCAACAACTCAACGTCACGGAAATTGCAGTGGTGAATCCGCAGGTGATGATGCTGAAAGACCCTGCCGGCCGGTGGAATTTCTCTTCGATCGGAGGCAGCACGCCGAAAAGCTCGGCGCCGGAAAAGGTGACGCCCGCAAGCACATCGGGCAGCGCCGACAGCAGTGGAGGGAGCTCCGCGCAATCGCTGACGATTGCCAAGCTTCGCCTCGAAGACGGACAGATCACGCTGGGAAATACGGACTCGAAGAAGCGCACTTCTTACACCAAGGTGAACCTGACCGCCACGGACGTGGCCATGAAGAATAGTTTCCCCGTGGATTTTTCCATGGAGCTGCCCGGCGGCGGCACGATGAAGATCAACGGGAAAGTCGGGCCCGTGGATCCGAATGACGCCGCGTTCACCCCGCAAAACGTGAAGATCATCATTGCTGGGCTGGATTTGGCGAAGACCGGGTTTCTGGATCCCTCGCTGGGACTGGGAGGAAACGCGGACCTGGATGGGAATCTCGTCAGCCAGGGCGGCGAGATGGCCACGAAAGGCCAGTTGAAACTGTCGAAAGCGGTGCTGGTCGCCGGTGGCAGCCCCTCCGGCATACCCGCCATCGTGAACTTCGATACGAAATACAGCCTGGCCAAAAGCGCCGGCGTGTTGAATCCGTCTTCCATCAACATCGGGAACGCCAAGGCCAATTTGAATGGAACCTATAAATCCGTCGGCGATGATTTCGTTGTCGATCTGAAAATTGCAGGCAACGGACTTCCAGCGACCGACCTGGAAGCGTTCCTTCCCGCCCTCGGTATCAACCTGCCGGAGAAATCGAAGCTGGCGGCGGGCACCATGAATGCCGACCTCACGGTTACGGGCCCGACCAACCGATTGGTCACCGACGGCAACATTGGACTGTTCAACGGCAAGCTGGCCAATTTCGATTTGGGTTCGAAAATGTCGGGTATCGCTTCGCTCGCCGGAATCAAAACCGGCAGCGACCTGGTGATCGAAAAATTCACCTCGGATGTACACATGGCGCCAACGGGACTCCGCGCGGATAATATCAACGCCGTGGTGCCGGCGCTCGGCTCCATGGTGGGCGCGGGAACGCTGGATTCGAAAAACGCACTGAATTTCAATTTGGTGGCAACGGTGAAAAGCGAAGTGGTTGCGGGCGCGGCGAGTTCGATGGGCGGCGCGGGAGGGTTACTGGGCAAGGTCCTTGGCGGAGGAGCCTCGAGTTGCAAAAACGGCGGGCTGAAAGTGCCGCTGCAGGTGAAGGGAACGACGGCGAAACCCGAATTTGTGCCGGACGTTGGCGGCGTGGCTGCGGGGCTCCTGAAAAATGAGTTGTCCTGCGCCGGGGGCGCCGTAGGGCTAACCGGCGGCGCGGGAGGATTGGCTGGCGCCAATCAGGGCGCTGCCGGGGCCATCAACCAGCTGGGTGGCTTGTTCGGCAAAAAGAAAAAGCCATAACACGATTTCAGGCACATGGAAAAAGGACGGGTGCTTTGCGCGCCCGTCCTCTTTTCTTTGCACTCTTGACGTTCGCATAGGATGCCACTAGCCTGAATACCCTGCGGGGATGCTGTCCGACGGGGACTTCGCACAAGCAAGTAGTCCGGATCCATAAGGAGCAAGAACATGAGGTGGAGAAGCGTTCCGCAACGCCTGTGGCTTACTGTGTTCGTTGGTGCGTGGCTGATTTGCATGGGAGTACCTGCAACGCATGCACAAGGAGGCGAGCCGCTGACCTTTGCGATTCGCGGGGCAAAGGTGGTTCCGGTTTCTGCTCCGCCTATGGAGAACGCGACGGTGGTGGTGTCCCGGGGGTTGATCGCTGAAGTCGGAAACGACGTCAAGGTGCCGCCGGACGCCTGGGTGATTGATGGGAAGGGGCTAATTGTCTATCCGGGGCTGATCGATGGGTTCACCGATGTGGGCATTTCCGCTCCAGCACAGCCCGGCGGAGAAGGCGCGCAGAAGCAGCAACCTCCGCCTTCGCATGGTCCGGAAGATCGCCCGGCCAGCACACCGTGGCGCAACGCCGCGGACGAAGTGAATCCCGCCGACGCGCGGGTGGAAACTTGGCGCATGGCAGGCTTTACCACGGTCGTCGCGGCGCCCAAGGGCGGAATGTTTCCCGGCCAGGCCGCGATTTTCGATTTGGGTGGAGAGCGCGCGGGCGATTTTATAGTGAAGTCGGCTGTGGCCATTCCGGTTTCCTTGCAAGCGCCAGGAGGATTTCGCAATTATCCCGGATCGCTGATGGGCGCAATCGCGTATGTCCGCCAAGTGTGGCTGGACACGAATTGGGACACGCAAGCGGACGCGATTTACGCAAAGAATCCGAAGGGGACGACGCGGCCGAAGTACGACCGCACCGATGCTGCGCTTGCCGAGGCTCTCGACAAACATGCGGTGGTTTTGATTCCCGGGAACACCTCTCTGCAAATCCGGCGCGCCCTGAGGCTCGAAGAAGAGTGGAAGCTGAGCGGCGTGATATACGGCGGACAAATGGGCTACGAACTCGCGCCGGAGATTGCTGCCAAGAAAGTTCCCGTGCTTTTGGATTTGAAATGGCCGGAAGCGCCAAAGGACGCCGACCCCGAGATAACGCCGACGCTGCGGGAACTCCGCTTTCGCGATCGCGCGCCTTCTTCGGCGTCCGCGCTCGAAAAGGCCGGAGTGAAGTTTGCTTTTTATTCCGGCGGGATTACAGAACCGAAGGACATTTTGCCGGCAGTGAAAAAAGCCATCGATGCAGGGCTGGCGCCGGATGCGGCGTTGCGAGCGCTGACCCTGTCACCCGCCGAGATTTTTGGCGTTTCCGAAACGATGGGCTCGATTGAAAAAGGCAAAATCGCGAATCTGGTGGTTACCGATGGCGATCTTTTCGAAAAAAAAACCAAAGTGAAAATGGTCTTCGTCGATGGCCGGAAGTATGAAGTGCGCGAAGTCTTGCGTCCCAGCGAACCTCCCAAGGGAGATATGACTGGGAAGTGGAACCTGAAATTCACCACCCAACAGGGGGAAGAGGAAGCGACGGCGGATCTGGTGATGGAATCGGACGGCACCCTGACTGGAACGGTTTCGAGCAATCGGGGCTCCGGCAGCGTCTTTAACGGCTGGGTGAGCGGAGAGAAGTTCACGTTCACAATCAACCTGGAAATTGAAGGCGGAACGAACGACGTGGTATTCACCGGCACGTTCGAAGGGAGTTCGATGAAGGGTTCGATTCAAGCGATGGGCTATACGTTCGATTTCACCGGCAGCAAGCCCCCGGCGGCGATGGCCGCGCTGGCCGGAGGTGCGCAATGAAAATTACCGCAAAGACCTGCTGGTTGCTTGCCGGCGTTTGCGCTGCCTCACTATCCGTGTCGCCGGCGAAAGAGAAGTCCGCGGGCTTCGCGGCGGATGCGCCTTCCCCGGTCATCCTAATTCGCAATGCGACGATCCTGACGGTTTCGCACGGCACCATCGACAAGGGCGACGTTCTCATCAGGAACGGAAAAATCGCCGCGATTGGGGGCAATCTCAAGGCTCCGGACGACGCGCAAGTGATTGACGGCACCGGGCAGTTCGTTAGCCCCGGCATCATCGATTGCCACTCGCACATCGCCATCGATGGGAACGTAAACGAGGGTTCGGTCTCCGTCTCTTCCATGGTGAATATCGCCGACGTGATCGATTCGGACGACATTTCGATTTATCGGGATCTGGCAGGTGGTGTGACAACCGCGAACATCCTGCACGGTTCCGCGAATCCCATCGGCGGACAGACCATCGTGATCAAGCTGCGCTGGGGACAGCCTGCTTCCAGGCTTCCCTTTGAGGGAGCGCTGCCGGGAATCAAGTTTGCCCTGGGCGAGAATCCCAAGCGGTCGAATTTCCGCGTGCCCGGCGCACAGGAACGCTATCCCGCAACCCGCATGGGGGTGGAAGAGACGATCCGCGCGGCCTTTACAGAAGCTCGTGACTACAAAAAGGCGTGGGACGAGTACAACAAGCGGTTGGCTGCCGGGGAAAAGAATTTGATTCCGCCGCGGCGCGACCTGAAACTCGATCCATTGGTGGAGGTTCTGGAAGGGAAGCGCTACGTGCACGCGCACTGTTATCGCGAGGACGAAATTCTGATGTTGCTTCGCGTGGCCAAGGAGTTCGGTTTCCACGTGCAGACGCTGCAGCACGTGCTGGAAGGCTACAAAGTGGCGGATGAAATCGCCGCGGCGGGCACCGGAGCATCCACGTTCTCCGATTGGTGGGCGTATAAGGTAGAAGCGTACGACGCCATTCCCTACAACGCGGCGCTGATGACCCAGCGCGGCGTGATCGTCTCGATCAATTCCGATGATGCCGCCGAAGCCACACATCTGAATCAGGAGGCGGCGAAGTCGATGCTATACGGGAGAATGAGCCACGACGAAGCATTGAAGATGGTCACGATCAATCCCGCGATTCAGCTCGGCATCGACAAGCGCGTCGGCTCGATCGACGTTGGCAAAGACGCGGACCTGGTGATCTACAACCACGATCCGCTGAGCGCCTATGCGGTCGTACAAAAAACGCTCATCGACGGCCGAGTTTATTTTGACCGCGAGAAGGACATTGCGAGCAGGCCGGCGCTGGAAAAAGAAAAGAAAGAGCTTGAGGAAAAACTAGCCAAAAAGCCCGAGCCGGAAAAGAAGGCAGGGGAAAAGAAACCCGAAGAAAAGAAAACCGGTGAAAAGAAACCAGAGGATAAGCCCAAGCCGCCGCAGGCTCAACTGGGTCAAGGGGGTGCGCAATGATTCGACTCCGCCGTGTTTTGGGGCGTTTGCTCTTCGTTGCGATTCTGGGCTCAACCACTGCTTTGAACGCCCAGACTGCCGCAGAGTACGCGATTACGCACGCCAAAATATTCACGCTCGCCGGACCTCCGATCGAAGACGGCACGGTGCTGATTCATGACGGAAAGGTCGCGGCGGTCGGTTCCGGAATCGCAATCCCGGCAGGAGCGCAAGTCATCGACGCCAAAGGATTGCAGGTCTATCCGGGGCTGTTCGACGCGGTCACGCAGATGGGCTTGAGTGAAGTCGGCGCCGTTCGGGCCACCGTGGATACGACGGAAACCGGTGCGTTTAACCCCGACGTGGTGGCGGCGACGGCAATTCTGCCTTCAAGCGCGCACATTCCGGTCACGCGCGCCGCCGGCATCACGGAAGTGATTGCCGCGCCCGCAAGCGGGGGATTCGACAGCGGCGGGGTCACGAATCTTGTTGGCGGCCAGGCTTCGGCAATATATTTGGCCGGGTGGACCATCGACGACATGGTGATGAAGAAGCACGCGGCCCTGGTTGTGGATTGGCCGGAAGTGGAGACTCGCTCTTTCGATTTCAACACCTTCTCGGTCAAGGAAAAGCCATTTCCTGAAGGGAAGAAGGAGTACGACAAACAGGTAAACCAGCTTGCCGATTATATGGAGCAGGCTCGCCACTATGCGCAGGCTATGCAAAATCCCGGCTCAGTGAATTTCCAGCGTGACGTGAAACTCGAGGCGATGGTTCCCGTGGTTCGCGGCGAAGTCCCGTTGCTCGTATTTGCCGATACCGCACGGCAGATCCGGGATTCCGTGGAATTTTGTGACAAACAAAAATTGAAAATGATCCTGGCGGGAGGCGCAGAGGCATGGAAGGTGAAAGATCTGCTGCGCTCCAAGAGTGTGCCGGTTATTCTGGGCCCGACCCTGGCCGCTCCGCCAGATGAGGATGATGCCTACGACCGGCTGATGACGCAACCGGAGGAGCTTCGCGCCGCCGGAGTCAAAATCGCATTCGCGAGCTTCGACAACAGCTTTGCGCGGCGGCTCGGCCAGCAGGCGGCAAATGCAGTGGCGCATGGCTTGCCCTATGACGAAGGCCTGAAAGCGGTAACTCTTTATCCCGCTCAGATGTTTGGCTTGGACGCCCAATTGGGAACCGTGGAGACGGGGAAGATTGCCAATCTCATCGTGACGAACGGAGACCCGTTGGAAGTGTCCACCGAGGTCCGCTACCTCTTCATCAAGGGCAAGTTGACCTCGACGGACAACAAACAGAAGGAACTTTACGAGAAGTATCGCAACCGACCCAAGGCCAGCCGTTAGACGCCGGGAAATTCTCCACAACCGGGCTTTTGCCAGAAAATCGTGAATAATTGAGCGAGGCACCGCAACTTTTTCGTCCTTTGCGCGTATCTAAATGGTGTGTGGCTATGGGCATTCGATTCCATTGGGCGGCGGTTGTCGTTTTTGCGGGGCTCTTTGCACTTCCCCTGCGGGCCGATGAGGCGCGGAAGATACTCGACCAATATTGGAAGGCATCCGGTGGGAGCAAGATCATTTCCCGCCTGCAAACGCTTGCCGTCGATGGCACTGTCCTGGCCACAGGTGAAGAAGTGCCCGGCACCTACACCTTCAAGGTGAAAAAGCCTAACCGCCTGTATGCCGAACTGCGGACCAACGGCAAGACACTAATCGAGTCTTATAACGGCAAATCCGCCTGGCGTGAGGGGATGGACGGGGAAATCAGCACGCTGCTGGGGCCATCTGCACTGGAGATGGAGACAGCCTCCGAATACTACAACCTGCGCATGCAATTGCTGGGCAAACACAAGATCGGCGTGGCGTACAAAGGAGAGTCGCCGGTTCGCGGGCGCCCGGCGCGGGAACTGGAATTGACCTTTCCCACCGGCGTGGCCTGGCAGGTTTACTTCGATCCGCAGACGCACTTGATCCTTGAAGAAAGATCGCAAGTTGAAGGTCTCCCCCGCGACATCTACTATGACGATTACCGCGCAGTGGATGGCGTGAAAGTGCCTTACAAGATCGAATTGCATCGCGGCGACGCAACATACCAGATCAGTGTGACGCGGGTGGCCGTCAATGAAACCATCGGTGAGCGGGTCTTTGATTTTCCGATCAAGTCGCAAGTGCAATTGCCGGACCTGAAAAAACTTTTTGAGGAAATTGATGCGAACCAGAAGCAGATCGACAAGATCAAGGAAAACTACGCTGGGAATCGCGTCGAAGAGGAAACCGAGTACGACAAGACCGGCAAAGTCACGAAAAAAGAGTCCGACGAGTACACCTTTTTTTATCTGAATGGCGACGAAGTCTCGACCCTGGTGAAAAAGAATGGAAAATCCCTGAGCGAGGACGAACAGAAGAAAGAAAACGAAAAGACGCAAAAGCATATCGCCGAGCTCCAGAAACAAGAAAAGAAAAAGGAAGAGAAAGAGGCAAAGGCGCAGGAAAAGGGGAAAGACGACAACAATAAGGATGACCCGGGGATCGAAGTGTTTCTGCGCGCCTCTCAATTCGTGAACCCGCGTCGCGAGAGATTCCGCGGACAGGATGTGCTGGTATTCGATTTCGAGCCCAATCCGGAGTACAAGGCCAAGAGCCTGGCTGAGAAACTGGTGAAGGATTTGGCCGGCGTGATTTGGATCGATGAAAAGGCCAGGGACGTCGTGCGGTTGGAAGCCTACTTCGTTGGTGATTTCCACCTGGGCGGCGGCCTGCTGGCGAGTGTGGAGCGCGGCACGAGCTTTGTGTTCGAGCAAGCCTATCTAAATAATGAGGTATGGCTGCCCACCTATGAAGAGGCTCACCTCGGCGCACGGGTGCTGATGGTGAAGGGTTTCAAGATGAATATGATCACGCGCTATTCGGACTACAAGCGGTTCAACGTGGAAACCTTGAATACGATCGATAAGCCGAAGCAAGCCGCACCTGCGGGAATTGCGCCGGCCGCGGCCGGCCCTCATTGAGTTGATTGCGAACCGTGAGCGAGATTGAAAGTTCAGGTGGCGGGAGTCTGGTCGAGCACTTCGCGGACTTTTTGCGCTAACGTTCCCGGCGAAAACGGTTTTTGAAGGAACGCCAATCCATGCTCCAGCATGCCGCCGGACGTGATCACATTGTCCGTATAACCGGACATGTAGAGAACATGGATATCGCGGCGGCGCGCTGAAATGCGCGTAGCGAGTTCGCGTCCGCTGATTCCCGGCATCACCATGTCGGTCAGCAGCAGGTGAATCTCCCCCTGGAACTGAGAGGCCGTGCGTTCCGCTTCCGTCGGGTCCCGGGAAACCAGGACTTCATACCCTTTTTCCCGCAACACCGTTTGAATCAATTCCCGAACAGCTTCTTCATCTTCCACCACAAGGATGGTTTCCCTGGCCGCTTGCTTTTGAGGAGACTGATGTGTTGCCGGCACGTCTTCCGGTTGGTCGTCAACGCGGGGTAAGTAGACCTTGAACGAGGTGCCCTTTCCGGGTTCGCTGTAAACCCAGATGTAGCCGCCGCTTTGCTTCACGATGCCGTAAACAGTGGAAAGGCCCAAGCCTGTGCCGCGACCGCTCTCTTTGGTGGTAAAGAAAGGCTCGAAGATGTGCGCGAGGGTCTGTGCGTCCATGCCAGCGCCGTTATCGGACACCGCGAGCATCACGTAGCGTCCGGGCTTTACGGTTGCGTGGTCCACGGCGTAGCTTGCATCTAAGGTGGCATTGGATGTTTCCACCACGAGGCGCCCGCCTCCCGGCATGGCATCCCGCGCATTGACCACCAGGTTCATGATGGCTTGCTCGATTTGCGCCGGGTCTGCTTTGACCTTGCCAAGGTCCTCTTTGATGCGCGTGAGCATCTCAATTCGCTCATCCATCAATCGCCGTAACAAAGCGTCCAGGTTCAATACAATCTTGTTAAGATCGAGAATTTTGGGCTGCAAGACCTGCTTGCGGCTGAAGGCCAGTAGCTGGCGGACCAGGGCCGCGGCGCGGCCTGAGGCGTTTTCGATGCGTTCAATGTCGCCGCGAACTTCCTGCGGAAGCTGCGGCCGGTTCAGGGCGAGTTCTGTGTAGCCCGTGATGATTGTGAGGAGATTATTGAAATCGTGAGCAATGCCGCCCGCAAGGCGGCCCACGGCTTCCATCTTCCTCGATTGCTGGAGTTGAGTTTCCAGCGCTTTTCGTTCCGTGATGTCCACCAGGATGCCTTCCATCACCGGATGCGCATCGCTTCCCTTGACGATAACGGCGGTATCACTCAACCAGACCTCGCGGCCGTCTTTGCGCCGCACACGGAACTCGGCCTGGAAAGGCAATCCCCGCAAGCTCTGTTCCTCAGCCGCGACGACGGCAGGCAAATCATCCGGATGGACATGCAGGTCCCAGTCCGTTGCCGTGCTCAGCCATTCTTCCGGTGTGTAACCGAGAATGGCTTCAACTTGCGGGCTTACGTAATACCATTTGCCTTTGATTCCGATCTCGGCGATATAAGTGATGGCGTTTACCTGTTCAACCAGCATCCTGTATTTGGTTTCCGCCTCCGCGCGCAATTGCTCGGATTTGTGGTGTTCGGAAAGATCACGGCAAACACAAACGGTGCCGCCATCCGGCATCCGGCTCACCTGCATTTCCACGGGGATGCCGCTTCCGCCCGGGCGTTTCAGATGGAGACTGCCGGACCATTTGCCTTCTTTCTCCAGCGCCATGTTGACCGTTGCTTCCAATTGCTTTGTTACTTGAAACGCGTATGCAACTTGCCAGTGTTTCCCCACGATTGCCTGGGCTGATTCAAAGCCAAGCATCGAGGCGAGAGCGGTGTTCGCATAAACGTGGATCCCTTTTTCGTTCAGGATACCGATCCCCTCAATCGAGGAATCCATCGCCAAGGTTTGCCGCCGCATGGTCTCCTGATCTTGCTGTTGCCGGTATTGCGCCAGGGCGATGCGTACTCCATAGCATCCGAACGAGAGGCCCAGGAGGCTGAAGCGGATCAATTTTTGATCGGGGCCCATCTGCGCCACCTGGATGAGAATGATCATGGGCGCAAAAGAGAACATCGTATTGTTGATCAGGATTTCGCTCAAGGTGCGGTTGCTCTTTCGTTTTCCATCTGCAGGAGCCGGCTGTGGCTGCCACGCGGCGGCCCAAATTGCCGCGCACAGCAGGGGAAAGGACCAGGCAAGATCGAACCAGGTTCCCGTTGGAGTTTCCTGAGTGATCTGAACCCGAGCGACAAGCGCGGAGAGAGAGCCGTAGAGAAGCACGAAGGCCGTCAGCCCTCCAAATAGCCGCCGAGCCTGCGGCGTTGCGCTGCGGAACCACTGCAGGAGCACCAGCACGAAGATGCCAAGCGTCTCCAGGGTTATCACTTGGTACTCGCGAGCAAGAGCCTCGGCGTGCCCCAGGCTCATCGTAGGGAGGTAATAGGCACCAAAATAGATCAGGAAAAAGAGGATGCCGATCTGCATAAAATCCAGCAATTCGGCTAAATCCACATTCGAATCGCGTTTGTCCTGGTTGAGGAACATGGCCATGACCAGGAACATGCCGTTGGTGTCGAACAGGAACCGGATGAGCGAACCAACAGGCGGCTCTATGTGCCACCCAATCTCGTAGTACGCCCAACCCAGGTTGGCGATTCCCCACATGCCCATGCCACAGCCAACCAGCACCCAAAACGCCTGCGTAAACCCCGGGTTTTTCTCGCTAGCACGGAAACACATGGCGGCCGCGAAGAAGCTGGAGAAGATTTGGAGCGCATTTCCCAAAATGGAACCAAAGAGCGTAGTGCCGAGATAGACCACTACGAGTCCGTGCAAAACGATCACGGAGAGAGCGAGAAACAGTACCGCTCTGAGCAGAGGGCGGAATGGCGGCATAAAGTTCTAGTACCGCGGCAGTTACTAGTTTAGGAGAGAAATTCGCAAGGAAGTTGCGAGAAAAAGAGGATGTGTTCCCTTGGTCATATACCGAGAGGTGCGGATTATCAGATTGGTGCTCTATCTGAAACGATTCGACAGACAGAAGAGGAAGGGCGGCGCACCTCCGCCAAGAGAATTATTATCGGCTCGTTAGCGGCCCTCGAACGGGTAACGATCCTGGGCCTGGACGGCTGCGGCAATGCGCCGGCGCGATGCGATGGTATCCACCGCCGGGCGCTTGCCAAAACGCTTCAGAACCGCCATCTGCGTCATCAGCATGTCGCCCTCGTGGACGGCGGCAATGGCGCGCTTCGCCTCGTGATCCACGCGCTCCGCGGCATCGGCGATAAACGTACGAGCGGCGTCAATCATGACGGAGGTAGCCGCTTCGCCGCGGGCGGCAGCCGCTTTCTGCGCGCGCAACAGACTGGACTCCATGGCGTAAATCTCCATCACGATGTTGGAGAGCGCGCCAATCAGTTCCTGCTCGTCAGCCAGTTTCTCGCGGAACTTTTGCACCGCGCCGCCCGCCGCCTGGAGAAACATCTTTTTGGCATTCGAGATGGTGCGCGCCTCTTCAGCCAGAACCCCTTCCGGCGTTTCTTCAAAGGAAGGCCCGGCCAGAATTTCATCGGCAAGTTTCATGGCCGCGGGGATCAGCGGCAATTGTCCGCTCATGGCGCGCTTCATCAGCATCTGGATGATGAGCATGCGGTTGATCTCGTTCGTGCCTTCGAAAATGCGGTTGATGCGCGAATCGCGGTAGGCGCGGCAAACCGGGTAGTCCTCGTGGAAGCCGTAGCCGCCGAATATTTGCACTGCTTCGTCCACGACAAAGTCAAGCATCTCGCTGCCATACACCTTGGCGATGGAGCTCTCGATGGCGTATTCCTCGAGCACCTTCATGGTGTTCTGCGCCTTGTCGCCGGAGCCGGACGCCGCGTGCATGGCCGCTTCGATGTTACCGGCGGTCCGGTAGATCATCGATTCCACCGCGAAAATCTGCACCGCCATTTCCGCAAGTTTTTCCTTCATCAAGCCGAAATCGCCGATTTGCTTGCCAAAGGCCTTGCGCTCCTTGGAATATTTCGACGCGGTCAGCAATACCTGCTTGGCGCCGCCGATGCAGGACGCGCCGAGCGTAAAGCGCCCGGCGTTGAGCACGTTGAACGCAACGATGTGTCCGCGGCCGATCTCGTGCAGCACGTTCTCCTTGGGCACTTTGCAATTTTCGAGAAAGATCGGTGTGGTGGAGCTGCCGTGAATACCCATTTTGTGTTCTTCGTTGCCGGGCTTGCAGCCGGGTAAGTTGCGCTCGACGATGAACGCGGTGAATTTCTCCCCGTCGACCTTCGCGAAGATCACATAGAGGTCCGCGAAACCGCCGTTGGTGATCCACATCTTCTGGCCGTTGAGGATGTAGTGCGTGCCTTCCTTGTTCAGTTCGGCGCGAGTGAGGGAGTTTTGCGCGTCGCTGCCGGCCTGGGGTTCCGAGAGGCAATAGGCACCGATCATTTCCGCACTGGCCAGCTTCGGCAGGTATTTCTTCTTCTGCTCTTCCGTGCCGAAGTAGACGATGGGTAGAGTGCCGATGCCCGCGTGTGCGCCGTGGGTAACTGCGAAGCCGCCGTAGATGGAGATCTTCTCGGTCAGCACGGTGGTCGCGATCTTGTCGAGGCCGGCGCCGCCGTACTCTTCCGGCGTTCCCCCGCTCATCAAGCCGAGGCCCGCGGCCTTGCGGACCAGATCGGCCATCAAGCCGGGTTTCTTGGCTTCGAGGTCCTTCGCCAAGGGCAGGACTTCCTTGATCACGAACTCTTCCGCGGTCTGCCCGATCAGCTTCTGATCGTCGGTAAGATCCGCCGGAGTGAAGATATCCGCGGGCGCGGGTGCTTCCAGCAGAAAGCTGCCGCCCTTTGCTGCGGGTTTGGTGAGAACGGAGGTAGCCATGAGAGATGCTCCTTGCCGGCCCGAGGCCGCGGCTAAAATTCAAACAAGTGTTTGAAAATTCCGAACGACTGATTGTAACCATAGCGTAACGAACTTCGCAATAGGGCATTGAAACAGTTGGAATCGGCCCTGGCTGGAGGAGACGGGCCCCGCTCCGAGAGACGCCCGGGGCGGGTTATGCTACCATGCTCACCATTTCCGCCCCAAAAAAAACAGCATTGTGCAACTTGAACGGAGGATCGCCTTGAGAAACGTCAGGAATTCAAGAACAGCGGGCTTCGCAATGATTGCAGGGCTTTTGCTGACCACCCCCGCGATGATTTCTGCCTTACAGGAAAAGTTTTCGGAAAAGCTCCCTGCGCAAAGACCCGGACAAGCTGAAATGGAGCGGCTGAAGTTTTATCTTGGCGAATGGGAGTACACCGAAACTTACCCAAAATCAGCGACCGATCCGAACGGCCCAACGAATACCGGCATTTACACAAGCAAGCTGGGGCCTGGCGGCAATTCGCTGATCAATACCTTCCACTCTCAGGGGCCTGTGGGTGATTTCGAAGGGCTCCTAATTTTCACCTGGGATGCAGGGGAAGGCTCCTACAAAGCCTATGCCTTCGGCAGCGATTTTCCCGGCGCTCTGGTGGAAACCGGCGGATTCGAAGGCAAGGATTTGGTGTTTCGCTCGGAGATGAGAGCAGGTGCGCGGACGATGAAGCTGCGCAATGTGACGCGGCTGAACGCGGACGGAACGCTTGAAAGCTACGAATATGTCGAGACGAAAGATGGCGAAGAAAAGCTCCTCGTCAAGGTCGTCGCCAAAAAGAAGCAATGAAGGGCAAGAGCTGCTTCCTAAACGCGTTCGAAAATTCCGGCAGCGCCCATGCCGCCGCCAATGCACATGGTTACCATACCGTAACGCGCATTGCGGCGCTGGAGTTCGCGAATAAGGGAAGCGGTGAGTTTTGCGCCGGTGCAGCCGAGTGGGTGGCCCAATGCGATTGCGCCGCCATTCGGATTCACCCTTGCTGGATCGAGGTTCGCCTGCTGGATCACGGCGAGGGACTGTGCGGCAAATGCTTCGTTCAATTCGATCACGGCCACTTCGCCCAGTGAGAGTCCCGCGAGCTTCAGAGCTTTCGGAATGGCGTGGACCGGGCCGATACCGAATTCCTCGGGCAGGCAGCCGGCTGTTGCATAAGCGACAAAACGGGCCTGCGGTTTCAAGCCGAGTTGCGCTGCCTTCGCGTCGCTCATCAGGACCACGGCCGCGGCGCCGTCGCTCATCGGCGAACTGTTGCCCGCGGTGACCGTACCCTTCGCATGAAACGCCGGCTTCAGCCCGGCAAGCACTTCCATGGAAGTCTCCGGGCGCGGCATCTCTTCCTTATCGAAGACGAAACTTTGAGTCGCAGGCTTTACCGGAGCTTTGCTTTTTGCGCCGTTGCCGTTGGGCAGGGAAGTGATCTTCACCTCCACGCCGACGGTTTCATCCGAAAACTTCCCGGCCGCAATCGCATTCACCGCTTTTTTGTGCGAATCCACGGCAAATTGGTCAGCCTGTTCGCGCGTGATGCCAAATTTCCGGGCGAGATTTTCCGTGCCCAGGCCCATGTTTATGTAGGCGTCAGGATAGTGGTCCACTAACCAGGGATTCGGGGAGATCTTGTTCCCGCCCATGGGAACCATGGACATGGACTCCGTGCCGCCGGCGACAATCACGTGCGCCGCCCCGCTGCGAATGCGCTCCGCAGCTTGCGCAATCGCCTGCAAGCCGCTCGCGCAAAAACGATTGACGGTCATTGCCGAAGTCTCGACGGGAAGGCCTGCACGCAATGCCGCGATGCGCGCCACGTTCATGCCTTGCTCACCTTCGGGCATCGCGCAGCCCAGAATCACATCGTCAATTTCCTTTGGATCGAGGCCCGGCACACGCGCCAGCGCCTGCTTGATCACGAGCGCAGCCAAATCATCGGGCCGCGTGGTGCGCAAAGAACCTTTGAAACCTCGACCTACGGGAGTGCGAACAGAAGAAACAATGAGGGCTTCAGCCATGACGAACCTCTCTCTTGCGGACTTTCCCCGATTGTCGGCTGCGGCAGGGAAAAAAGCAAATTAGCGAAAAACAGGCGCGGTTTCCCTTGTCTGCTCCGAGAGGTTAAGGTTGTCCGGCTCGGTTAGAACTGCAACCGCAAGCCGAGTTGCACCACCCGCGGGCCGCCGCCGCCCAGCCCCGGGTTGCCCTGAGCCACGTCGGGTGTTTGCGTTATGTCTCCTGCAGGCCCCACCCCCGGAGTAATGAAAGCACCGGGTAGCGCAAAATTCGGATGGTTCACGATGTTGAAGATCTCCGCGCGGAATTGCAGCATCCCGTTTTCCCAAAGCTTTGTGTTTTTCGAGACAGAGAAATCCACGTTCCAGAATCCCGGACCAAAGATGCGATCGCGGCCCAGGTTGCCAATGCCCTGGGCATTCGCAGGGTTGGCAAACGCAGCAGGATTCAGATAGCCAGTGGAAGGATTCCAATTCGGGAGCACGAATGGCTGACCGGGAACAACATCCGGCCGCTGATTGCCGCCGAAGCTCGTGAATCCCGTTGTGGCGATGTCGATCGGACGCCCCGATTGCACAGTGATTATGGAGTTGAGCTGCCATCCCTCGCCCAAGGGTTCGCCGATCGCATGCAGTGCCGGCAACTGATAATTCATTGCGGTGGTCCAACGGTGGCGCGTGTCAAAGCTGGATGGACCTTTCTCCGCCTTCAAGTTCGTGGAGTCTTGCGGTAACGCGACGAACGCAAAATCATAATTGATTCCGTCGGAGGCTCCGTCGAGCGACTTGGAATAGGTATACGTCGAGAAACCGGAGAACCGATGCCAATTTTGCAGCCGAAGCGTGAATTGCCCGGCGTGGTAGGTGGAGCTGGTTCCTGTTGAAAGCACGTCAATCGCCGAGTAGTTGGAATTGATGCCATTCTGATTAAGATTGTAAAGGCGGACAAGCCGCGTGCCCTTGCTGCCGACGTAGCCCACTTCAAAGGCCAGGCTGGATCCAATTTCCCGTTGGAGATTGAGATTCCAGCTCTGCACGTAAGGCGTGCGGAGATTGTGGTCTGTGGCAAAAATGCTCGGTTGTTGTGGGGGACCGGAAGCCGCGGTGAACACCTGACCCGGAGTGGTTCCGTTATAGGCGTCCTGATTGTAGTTCAGCGGTACGACCGCTTCGGGTCCAACGGGATTCGCGCTGATGCCCGCCGAATTCGTGTAGTTGGCTTGCATGAGGTGCATCGGAATGTAGTCGTAATAGATGCCATAAGCGGCGCGAATTACCATTTTTTGCCTGACGTTCCAGGCAAAGCCAAGCCGTGGTGCGAAGTTGTTGAGGTCGCGCGTGTAAGGAATCGGCAATTCCGGCGTGCCTACCATCGACAGGGTACCCGTGGGGTTCAACAAGTTCGACATGAGGTTATGCGCCTCGCTGACTGGGCCGAAATATTCCCAGCGCAAGCCCGCGTTCACCGTGAACGCGGGACTTATGCGAATGTCATCTTGCGCAAAGAAGCTAACTCCATTGGTCGCTAGATTCCGGGCCGTGTTGCCGGTTTCCGCGAAACCACTTTCGATGCCCAGGAAATAGTTGGCCAGGGCTTGCACGATGGGATCGGAAGTGAATTCGGGTACCGGCGGCGGAGTCGAATCGAAGAAGAAGATGCCGCGTGCGTAGTTGTCGTTCGAAAAATCCACCAATGCGCGCCTGTATTCGGCTCCGAACTTCCAGGTGTGTTTGCCATGGAGGTAAGTAAAATCGTCGAGAATTTGGAATGTTTGGCTCAGGCGGCCGCGTGGGATACCGAAGGTTGTGGCGCCCATATTTTCGATGAAACTGTCAAAATCAAACTCCGGAAGGCCGGTGAGCCCGGTGCCGAAATCGATTCCATACTGCGATTGGGTGTTCAAGTTTCCGTCGGCGGAATTGAACGAATTGCGGAACCTCGAATAGCCGAAGCGCACTTCGTTCACTTTGGAGGGGCTGATGGCGGACAGCCAGCTTGCGGAGACGACTTGCACGCGAGTCGGCGAAATTTGCGCAAAATCGCCCAGGCGCGAGCCGCTGCCATATCCGCCGAGAGAACCGAGAGGAAAGATCTGGTCGTCGTTGCCGAAAGCGTAGCGCACCGCGACCGAATTCACGTCATTAAACCGATGATCCACTTTCATGATGAGGTTGTCGTTGTCGTTCTTGTCGCTGACGGTGACGGGAAGTGAATTCGTCGGGCTTGTGGGCATGTAAGCATTCAGGATTTTCACCAGCGCCGGATTCACGCCGTTCGGAAGAATGGCGGTGTTGGCCGCGGCTTCGGATTCCGCCTGCGTGATTTCTGTTGCCGTAGGTACCGCGAGAGCGAAGTTGGATCCGACGCGTTCGCGCTGTCCTTCGTACGCCAGGAAGAAGAAGGTCTTGTCCTTCCAGATTGGTCCGCCCAGCGATCCGCCGAAATTATTATTGTTGAAATGCGATTGAGGGTTGTATTCGGGCGCGCCCGTTGCACTCGGTATGAATTTTGGATTGAAGTAATTGCGGGCGTCAAACGCGGAGTTGCGGTTGTACTCATAGATTGACCCGTGGAACTGATTCGACCCGGAACGCGTGACAATATTGACGATGGAGCCCGAATTGCGCCCATACTCGGCCCCGAATTGCGACTCCAAGTTGAATTCTTGAATTGCGTCGAGAGGTAGCAACGTGGCCGGCGCGCCGGTAATGCCTACCTGGTTCAACGCGGAGTTGTTGAACCACGGATCGTTATTGTCGGTGCCGTCGAGCGTATAGTTGTTCGACCGGTCGCGGTTGCCGTTAATGTTGAACTGCCCAAAGCCCTTTTCCGTGCCCGCAACGCCCGAACCTTCGACGGTTACGCCTGGAGTGAGGGCCACGAGTTTTCCGAAATCGCGTCCATTCAAAGGCAATTCCTGCACCAGCGTGCGATCCACCACTTGCGACAAGGTTGTGTTGGCGGTTTCGACGAGGGGCACGGTTTCCACCACCTGTACGGACTCCGAGCGGCTTTTAACCTGGGCAAGCGTGATATTTGCAATCGTTTCGACGCCAACGTCCACACGCACATGGCCCAGCCGCGCCTCCTCCAATCCCGGCGCAACCGCGGAAACTTCATACGCTCCCGCCGGGAGCTCCACAATGCGGTACTCGCCTTCGGCGTCAGCGGTAACTTCACGTGATTCGCTGGTGCCGAGATTTCGCGCTACTACTTTTGCCCCGGCAACCGGCAAGCTGTGCGGATCCGTTACTTCACCCCGGATCGCGCCACGAAAGGTTTGCGCTTGAATCGTTGTGAAAGAAAAACTCGCAGAGAAAACGAGGAAAGACACGAATATAAACCGCAACCCAATCCAAACTGCGCTCCGTACGTTCATGACCTGTTCCTTTGTGGGGCTCCGTGCCTGCCGGAGCCGGGCGCGGAAGATGAGGTCCGCGCCGCCCGGAAATTAACCTGGAAATGCGTTTGCCGGATGAAGGATTCAGCGGGCGTGACGTTTGCGGCTCTGGCGCCGCGGGCCGCTACATCGGCCGGAGAACAGGATGCGCTGCTCCCAAGGGTGCAGAGTGAGCCTCCGAGATTGTAAGGCGGGTCGCATCACTTTCCTTTTAGCGGCGCGCCCTTCTTCGGAATGAAAATGGTTCCTGGCGGCGTGATCTTGTTGACAGCGGAAAAACTTCGTTCGTTTAGCGCCAGCCCTATTCTGCCGCGCGAATCGACGTACAGCAAGG
Source organism: Acidobacteriota bacterium (assembly GCA_021324935.1). GTDB lineage: Bacteria > Acidobacteriota > Terriglobia > Acidiferrales > UBA7541 > Acidiferrum. The sequence goes on along the minus strand of JAJPIE010000072.1, from coordinate 65,677 downwards.
GATCGCCCACTGCTACATCCATAAATGTCTTCATATAGGGTGCAGTGAACGGTTTCTTGTTCAACTGCACGGTGACGCGATCCCCAATGGCGTAGCCGAGTTTTTTGAATTCGTCGCCGGGGATGTCGGTGATTAGCGAGCCGAAGGGATCGTCCAGCGCGATGATGTCGCCCTCGATACCCTTGTCGGTGATGTTTGGCGTTTTGGGTGTTAGGCGAACCAATTGCTGCACCACCGGGCCAACCAACGTGTAATCCCACCCGGCGGCGAGATGCGCGCCGACGGGAGAAAAAATATCCCGTCCGTGAAACGTCGAGGAGATGGCGTCGCCAATCATCCAACTGCTGTTGGTGATCTCTCGCGCGGAGTCGAATCCGTCACGATCGATGACCGAGGAAACCAGGCCGTTGTCCGGAACTACGAAATACTGACCTTTTTTCGTTTTGATCACAACGGCTTTGCGGTTCGTACCCACGCCGGGATCGATTACACCCACGAACACCGTGCCCGCTGGATAGTAGGGCGTCACGCCGTACAGGAAGCGCGCCCCTTCTTCGATCGAAAACGGCGTCACCTGGTGGGTGATGTCCATAATCCGAGCATCCGGCGCAATCCCGATCATTACCGCCTTGCAGATCGCCACGGCGTCATTGGCTGTGCCGAAGTCGGTGATAAAGACAATCGTTGCATGCGAATTGGCCGGCTGGTTGGCAGCCGCTGGGTTCTTTGCTCCCTGATCCGGCCGGGCGCAGCCGTGCAGCCACGCAAAGGCGGCCAACAACAGAATTGCGGGAAAAACAATTCGGCGACGAAAATACATCGGAGAAGCTCCATTCCCAGAGTCCTGCCGAGGCTGGACGGCTTCAGGATCTGCATCGGTACTTTTGAAAATACTCCGCATCCCCAGGAAGCGGCGGCCACTCGCGGACCATTAAGGAGTGTGGCCCAAACTCACCCCAGAACTCCGGACAGTATAAGCGATGCCCGGAAGGAGTTGCCAGTCCCGGCAGGGGGAGCAGTCGGCAGCGAGCAATTGCAGCGGACGCGCAAATTCAATACACTGTTGGCGCACACCCAAACAGGGAAACGTCGTCCGCATCATCACCGCCCGCGTAGAGCACGGGGTTTATGCAGATTCTAATAGTCCAGGAGGACGCAAATGCGTCGCAGTCTGCTTGGTGTATTTGTTTTTTTATTGGCAACCACCTCCGCGAGCGCGGACCAAATCAGTTTGAAAAATGGTGACCGCCTCAGCGGAAAGATAGTCAGCGGCGACGGCAAAACGCTTCTACTGAAATCCGACTACGCCGGCGACGTGACCATTCAATGGGATGCGATTATAGGAATTGAATCCACCGGGAGCATCAACATCACGTTGAAGGACGGCACGCGGCTTTCCGGCAAAGTGACAACCCAAGATGGCAAATTCGTGGTTGCTGGTGCGCCTGCGGAGCCCACGGCGGTTCCGGCTGCAAAAGAATCCATTGTGGCCGTGCGGAATGACGCCGAACAGAAGGCCTTCGACGAAGCCGCGGAACGCATGGCGCATCCCAAGTTCACCTATTTCTGGCGCGGCATGTTCGATACCGGCCTGTCGTTAACGCGCGGTAACTCCGAAACCGCCAACTTCACGATGGCCGCCAAAGCGATTCGTGAAACGCCACGCGATAAATTGACCGTCTACGGCGACTACATCTTCGCCAACAATAGTTCCGTGCCTCCCACGGTTACCACTGCCAACGCCCTCGATGCCGGGTTGCGCGGCGACTTGAACGTCAGCCCGCGTTTGTTTGTCTTTGCGCTGACGGATTTCCAGACCAACGAACTACAGCACCTTGATCTCCGCAGCGTCTTCGGTGGAGGATTCGGCTACCACGTCATCAAGACCGCCAACACCACCTTCGATATCTTTGGCGGCATCACTTACGACCGCGATTCGTTCGGTTCCTATCAGTTGGCGAATCCCACTCCCCCGCCGGCGTTTAACACTATTCCATCTTCGGTCCAAAGCAGCGCGGAAGCGGTTGTGGGCGAAGAGTTCGACACGAAGCTTTCCAAGCGCTCCAGCCTGACGGAACGCTATTCCTTTTATCCAAACCTTTCTCACACTGGAGACTATCGCTTCCAGTTCGATACCAATATCGCCACGCAGGTCAGCAGTTGGCTCAGTTGGCAGGTGACTATGAGCGATCGCTACATCAGCTACCCGCCGGTCGGCCTGAAAGCCAACGATCTGCTCCTCTCAACGGGCTTGCGTGTTACCTGGGGTAAGGGGAAACTATAGCCGTTTTTCCCGCCCACAATTTCGGTCTCGCTCCCTTGGGAGCCAAGGAGGTAGCTCGCATGGGCTTTATCGCTTGGATTTTGACGGGCTTGATCGCCGGCTGGCTGGCCGGCAGGGTGATGAAAGGTGGCGGATACGGCGTCATCATGGATATCATCCTGGGTCTGCTGGGAGGCGTCGTCGGGGGCTGGGTATTCGGCATGCTGGGAATCTGGCACGGCGGCGGGATGATCGGGTCCATCCTGGTGGCCTTTGTCGGCGCGGTCATTCTGGTGTGGATTACCCGCTTGCTCAAGAAGGCTTAGGCTTCCTAACCACCTGCCTGTTACTTATGTCTGCCCCGGTAGTCGAGACTGGCCACCGGGGCTTTATTGTGGCTCGATAGACTGCCAACTGCACCAAGGTCGCGTCCCAATATGGAAAAAGTCGGCACCTATCCCCTGCTCGAAAGGGCAGGTTTTCCACAGGCCCGGTATGGGAAACAGGGGCGAACCTTAATGACCTCTGAGCTTGCCAGTTAAGTGCATTTATTTCAATGGAATAAAAGCAGCCTGGGAACTTGTCGCCAGTACTAGTAGATTCGTTTAAGCCGCATTTTGATGCTACTGTACCATTTCCTTCCCTACCCCCCTCCTGTCTAATGGGACAGGTACGCACCCTAGACCCTTTGGTCAGGGAAATTCATCTAAGGTGCGTCGGTCGTTTTCACCCCTGGGGCAGCTTTCGGGGGCGGTCAGCCAAAGAGGGACGGGTCAGAAATGAGCAAGCGAGACAAGGGTCGTAAGTGGATTTGGTGGTTTCTTGGGGTTATCGCAGCAATGCAACTTTACTTTGTCCGGGAACTCCTGGCGGCTTTCGCCATTTTCGCCTTAGGCTTTGCCGTAATCGGCGCGGTGATCGCCTCACTGTACTTGATGCAGAAGACCTGGGAAGCGGGAGTTACCCGCCTGGCTGCCAGCCAGCATCCGCTGGTTTTGGCGGCAAGGCGCAGCGTCGCTTCCGTCGAGGATTTGGCCCGCCGGCCGATTCGCCGTCCGGGTTCGCAGCCGGTTTCTTAGTCAGTTTGCGTTTCATTCTGCTTGCCAGAGCACGCAGACTTGAGAACTGGTCCAGCCTGGGGCGGTTTTCAAATCTGTGAGAAACACGTGGGCCAGCCGTCCTGAGAGAGCGGCTGGCTCTTTTAATTCCGGTCAAAGTCTAATTTTCGGTGCTGGGCGAATCCAGACGCACGCTTTTCTTCGCGCCTCCAAGTCTGTTATCGTGGCCGCGCCCTGGAGGTGACCATGAATCGATTGACCGCGTGCTTTTCCCTCTGCCTGCTTTCCGCAACATCCGTTTGCATTAGCGCCAGTCGAGCCCAAGAGAAATCTGCGGCTCCCCCGAAAAAGATCGCCATTCGCGCTGGCCACCTGATCGACGGGAAAAGTGAAAGGCCGATTGCCAATGCGCTCATCCTTGTCGAAGGCGACAAAATTGTGAGCATAACGCCGGGAGGTTCCGCGCCGGCGGGCGTGGAATTGCTCGATCTTTCAAATGCCACCGTGCTGCCGGGCTTCGTCGATGCGCACACGCACGTGCTGCTTCAGGGCGACATCACGCAGGAGGAGTACGACAACCAGCTTTTGAAAGAATCCATTCCTTACCGTGCCATCCTGGCGGCGCGCAACGCGCAAATCGCCCTGGGCCACGGCTTTACCTGCCTGCGCGACGTCGAAACCGAAGGCGCGATGTACGCCGACGTCGACGTGAAGAAGGCCATCAATCGCGGCGAAATTCCCGGGCCGCACATGCAGGTCTCCACGCGCGCGATGACGCCCACCGGCATGTATGGCCCGCTCGACTACTCCTGGGAAATCGAAGTGCCGCAGGGCGTCGAGTACGCTGATGGAGTCGAGGGAGTGCGCAAGGCCGTGCGCGAGCAGATTTCCCACGGCGCGGACTGGATCAAGTATTACTCCGACCATGGCTATTTCTATGGGCCGGACGGCGTGCTGCACAGCCACGTGAATTTCACGGATGAAGAGGCCAAGGAAATTGTCGAAGAAACCCATCGCCTGGGCCACAAGGTCGCAGCGCATGCGATTGGCAGCGACGGCATTGCCGCCGCGTTGCGGGCGGGCGTCGATTCGATCGAGCACGGGGACGGTTTGACGGAAACCGAAATGGAGGAAATGGCGCGCCGCGGCGTTTATTGGGTGCCGACGATCATTGTGGGCGCGTACGTGGCGCCGGGCCGGGCCGGCAACTGGATCAGGATGGTGGATACCGAAAAGGCCGCTTTTCAACTGGCGCTGAAAAAGAACGTCAAGATTGTGCTGGGCACCGACGCCGGCGGCTTCGACTGGCGCGAACTCAACCAAGCCAAGGAGTTCGAATATTACGTGAACTATGGCATGACGCCGATGCAGGCGATCCGCACCGCGACCACCACCGCGGCGGAATTGCTCGGCTGGTCCGACAAGATGGGCACCGTCGAAGCAGGCAAGTGGGCCGATCTGGTGGCCGTCTCGGGCGATCCGCTCAAAGACATTACCGAATTGGAGCGCGTGAAATTCGTCATGAAAGGCGGCAGCGTCTTCAAAAACGATTTTCGCTGACCCGCGCCGAACACTCAGTAGAATGCTGCGCCACCGTCGACGTTGATGGATTGGCCCACCATGGCGCTGGACATATCCGAACAGAGGAAAAGCGCGGCCTGGGCGATTTCCATAGCTGTTTGACCGCGGCCCTGCAGGATCGAGCCGAGAAATCCTTTCAGTTGCTCTTCCGGGCTGACGTTTAATCTCTTTGCCAAGGTGTTGCCGAGTTCCTTGCTCATCGCGGTTTCCGTCACTGGGCCGGGGCATAGGGCGTTCACGCGCACTCCATTGCGTGCCGCCTCAGCGGCCGTATAGCGCGTCAAACCCAGCAGACCTGCCTTCGCAGCCGCATACGCGGATCCCCACGGAAACGCCGCCTTCGCCGACAAGCTCGAAACATTCAGAATCACGCCAGACTTGCGAGCATACATTCCCGGCAAAGACAGCTTGCTCAGCAAAAACGCCGCGCGCAAATGCACGGCGATCACCTTGTCGAATTCGTCGAGAGGATACTCTTCCACTGGAACTACGGGGCCATAGTGCCCGGCGTTGTTCACCAGAATATCTACGCGGCCAAATTTCTTCTCCGCCACGCTGAACACACGCTCGACATCCATTTCCAGGGTGAGATCGGCCGTTGCGTGCGCTGCCATTCCGCCCTGGCTGGTGATTTCCTTTTCCACGGCAGCCAATTCGCTGCCGGTGCGCGCTGTGAGAAACACCGCTGCACCTTCCTGGGCGAACAGCAGCGCCATGGCCCGGCCGATCCCGCGCCCGGAGCCCGTGATCAGGGCGACTTTGTTTTCCAGCAGCATTACTGACCAGCGCCTCCACAGTTCTTGGTTTGGACCGCGCCCAGCACGCGCGCAACGATGTCCTCGCCTTCTCTTTTTTCGCCCAAAATATCCCAGCCCGTCAGCACCGCGATCATTTGCTCATCCGGGAAAACCATCAGCCGCTGTCCGCCGAATCCCAGCGCCATCCACACAAGCTCTTTCGAATCCTTCCTGTCGTATAGCCACCACTTGTATCCGTATTCGAGGCCGGGCTGCACGCCAATAAAAGGAGTGAGCGATGCCTTCACCCAATCCGCCGAAACGCGTTGTTTCCCCTCCCACTTCCCGTCATTCAGATAGAGATAGCCAATCTTGGCCAGATCGTCGGGATTCAAATACAGGCCGCCTTCGGTATCGACAACGCCGCTGTAGGTTCGTTTCCAATGGTGTTGGATTCCCAGTGGCTCAAACAAGTATTTCTGGCCGTAATTATCGATGTCCTGCCCGGTCTCCTTTTGGAAGATGTACGCGAGCAGTTCCGTGGCGCCGCTGCTGTAATTGAACTTCTTGCCGGGCGCTTCGGCCATGGGCTTGTCAATCACGTATTGTACCCAGTCGTCGGTGGCTTCCATCAGGCTGGAATCGCTGCGAGGATCGTCGTAGGAAACCGCTTGCTCGTTCCATTCCAGGCCAGTAGTCATCGTTAGCACGTCGCGCAGAGTTATCCGGCGCTTCCGGTCATCCACATTCTTCACTTTCGCCACGTCGAAATAGTGCAAAACGGGCGTGTCCAGTCCTGCCTTGAAATCGCCGCGCGTCCGCGCAATGCCGATGATGACCGAGGTGACCGTCTTACTGACCGATTGCATGGTGTGCAAATCGCTGCCGTGAAAATACGGGTGCCACTCCAGGTCGAAGTAGTTGTAGCGACCGGTCAGCCGCGCGTTCAGCGGACCTTTTTCCTTGGCCTGTTTGCCGTAAATATTCGCGTAGTCATGCGCGTACTTGCGTTCGAACACCTTCTTGCCGCAACGAAATACAGTAAAACTGTCGATCAGATAGAACTTGCCGCCGGCGATTTCCTTGTCCAAGGCCTGCAACGCCGTCTCATTCAATCCCACACTCGCTGGAGTCGCTTGGGTCCAGCCTCTTGTTGGCCAAAGCGTTTCGCCACCGGGCTCCGGAGAGGCCTTGCCTCCAGTCAGCAACAGGAGGGAAGCAACAAAGCTGCACCCCAAGAGGATGGCTACTACGCTGGGTTTCTTCATGTTTACTCCGTGGCAGCACCTTATGGCGCGCAGGAAATTGTGTCAAGCAGCGCCAAGCATCGAATCTTTGATTTGGCGCGCGCCAGCAGTCTCACGCTAAAATAGGAAGGTTATGATCTCCGTCGAAAACGTCACTATGCGCTTCGGCGCGCGCGTCCTGTTCGAGGACGTGACCACAACCTTTATGGCCGGCCGCCGCTATGCCATTACAGGGCCGAATGGCGCCGGGAAGTCCACCTTTATGAAAATCCTGACTGGCGAACTGGACCCAACCAACGGCACGGTTACCCGGCCCAGAAAAATCGGCATCCTGCGGCAGGACCAGTTTGCGTTTGATAAATATCGTGTGATTGACACGGTCATCATGGGCAATACCATCCTCTGGAATGCCTTGCAGGAGCGTGAAGCGCTTTATGCCAAACCGCACGAAGAGTTGACGGATGCCGACGGCATGCGTCTTGGCGAACTTGAAGGTATCGTAGGCGAAGAAAACGGCTACGAGGCCGAAGCCGACGCGGGGGTGCTGCTCGACGGCTTGGGCATCGAAGCCGGTCTGCACGAGCGCAAAATGGGCGAGCTTCAAGGCGGCCAGAAAGTACGCGTGTTGCTGGCGCAAGCGCTTTTCGGCAATCCATCAGCCTTGCTGCTCGACGAGCCGACCAACAACCTCGACCTCGATTCCGTCCACTGGTTGAAGGAATATCTCATCGAGTACCACGGTGTGTTGATCGTCATCTCGCACGACCGACACTTCCTCAACAGCGTTTGCACGCATACCGCGGACATCGACTACCAGACCATCATCATGTACCCCGGCGGCTACGACGACATGGTGATCGCCAAGACGCAGATTCGTGCCCGTATGGAAGCGGAGAATGCCGCGCGTGAAAAGAAAATCGCGCAACTCAATGAGTTCATCGCTCGCTTCTCCGCGGGTACGCGCTCGGCTCAGGCGACCTCGCGCAAAAAAGAAGTCGAGCGCCTGCAGGTTTCCGAATTGGCGCGTTCCAATATCCAGCGTCCCTATATCCGCTTCCAGTTCGAAGTGCCATCAGGCCGGCAACCGCTGGAAATCAAGCATCTCTCGAAGTCCTACGATGGATTGAAAGTCATCCCGAACTTCTCCGCGCACGTCACGCGCGGAGAAAAAATTGCCGTGACCGGCCGCAACGGCGCGGGTAAAACCACGATGCTGAAGTCCCTCATCCGCAACGCCGGACAATCTATCGGCGATGCGGAACGCGAATTCCCAATCGATTCCGGCAACGTTATCTGGGGACACGAAGTCAAAGTCGGGTATTTTCCGCAGGATTTTGGCTACACCATCGACAAATCCAAAGGCATCAACGCTCTGGATTGGCTATGGCAGTTCAAGCCTCAAGCACTGCAAGAGGAAATTCGTGGCGTTCTTGGGCAGATGCTGTTCAGCGGTGAAGACGCTCTGAAGCCCACCTCCGGCCTTTCCGGCGGCGAACAGGCGCGATTGATCTTCTGCAGGCTGATGCTCCAGAAGCCAAACTTCCTGGTGCTCGACGAACCGACCAACAACCTCGATCTCGAATCAATCAACGCCCTAAACATCGCCCTGCAAAAATTTGAAGGTACGGTGCTTTTTGTGACTCACGACGAGGATGTGCTGGACGAAGTGGCCACGCGCATCTGGCACATTCACAGCGGTAAAATTGAGGACTTCAAGGGAACCTACGAGGAATTCCAGGCCCGCGCGCAAAAGCCGGCGGCGGTCGTCAAGGGCCGCCGGTAACGCAAATCGTTAATCAACGAGGACCTAGAAAATACATACCGGGAGCCACGCGCTGGCGCTCCCGGTGTTCTTTTCTTAAACGCTCAAGACTTATGACTGTGGCTTCAGCCCCTTCAACAGGTGGCTAACCGCTTCATCCGCCTGGTACGGCGAGATTGTGTGCCTGTTGCTCAGCGCTTTCTGGCTGATCGCACGGTACGCGAGTTTCCTCGGCTGCCGCAACGCCAGGTCGATCACAAAGGTTCCTTCGTGGTAGTGGACGTTTTGATATTCCACTTCAGGAGGTCCCCAGCCCCAGCCGGACCAGCAGCCGTAGGGTCCGCAGACTACGCCGGGATAACCGCCTGGGTAAACACGTTGAACCGTTGCTGTCTGGGTTCGCACCGCCACGTGGTAATCGACCCAGAAGTCCGCAATCGACGGATCCCCAACTTGCGTAAGGCCCTTCGACTGGAGGCTTTTGGCGATCGCGCCTTTGAGCACGTCGCGGTTCGCTTCCGTGTTCCAGTCGCGATTGCTTTCCAGGCGCTGCTGCGGCTCTGGCGTAATCACGTCACGCGACAGGACTTTCCGGTCGTCCGCATTTGTTCGCCGGCCTTCCGGCGCGTTGACGGGGCGCCAGGCCCATGTCATGCCTTTGGCAATGCGAATATCCGGGTCGCGGATGATTTCCACGTTGTCGTCGCAGCCGGAGAGAAAAAGACCGCCAGCCAATATGCTGGCCATCAGAATTGCACCTGCTCGTCTACTCAGATCCACTTAACGTACCTCCACGCTAGCTTAAACACGGTTTCTGACAAAAAGTTGGATGCGGTCACTCGCGCCCATTGCCGCTCCCGTCCTGCGCGTACGGTTAATCTCGAAGAGTCAGGAAGGGAGTCCCCAGTCCATGGGAGGAAAGGTCACCGGCCAGAATTTCGGATCGGCCCGGTCAAACTCAAAGGCGATGCTGTAAAACTCCAGGCCGGCTTCTTCCACGCGCACCACGCGGCAACTGATCTCTCTACCTGTTTGGGGATTATGCAGCAGGAACGATTGGCCGACGTGGAGGTGCGAGGTCATCTGCATCAGCCCGCCGTGAGCGTTCACCACTTGAGTCTTGGCCTCTTCCTGAATCTGGCGCCGCTCTTCGTTCTCCGCAAGCACCATGACGGACATACGTAGCAGGACCCGCTCGCTCCGTCGCCGGTTTTGGTGTGTCTGCGGCTCCATCCCAAGAAGTTCCTTCATGTGGTATTTTACGCCACTTCGGGCGCGAGCGGTCTGTACCAAGAGACAGGTTTTGGCCACCGCTTTCTGCATGCAGGCAACGGTTTCCATGCACAGTTTTAGCGACTTTGGTATGATGGAAGCTTGAAAATTCAGTAGTTTAGGAGCCAGATGTCGGTCCAAACGGCAGCCTCTACGAAGACCCTTTTGCGCGTGCGGCCGCGCGGCTTTTGCGCTGGCGTGGTCCGCGCCGTTGACATCGTCGAACTGGCGCTGGAAGCCTACGGCGCGCCCGTCTATGTTCATCACGAAATCGTCCACAACACTTACGTAGTGGAGCAACTCCGCCGCCGGCGCCATTTTTGTCGAGACCATCGAGGAAGTTCCCTCGAATTCCGTGCTTGTTTTCAGCGCCCACGGCGTTCCCCCCACGGTGCGCCAGGAGGCGAAAGACCGGCTGCTGCAGGTGATCGATGCCACATGCCCCTTGGTAACCAAAGTTCATCTGGAAGCGCTGAAATTTGCCCGCGAAAAGCGAACCATCATCCTGATTGGCCACAAGGACCATCAGGAAATCATCGGCACCTCGGGAGAAGCTCCGGATCGTACCCTCGTTGTGGATTCGGTCGCCGCCGTGGACGCGCTGCAAGTCGAGGATCCGGAACGCCTGGCGTTTCTGACGCAAACCACATTGAGCCTCTACGACACGCAGGAAATTGTCGCGCGCCTGCGTCAGCGATTCCCGAAGATCATCGGTCCCGCGAGCGACGATATCTGCTACGCCACGCAGAACCGCCAGGAAGCGGTAGAGCAGGTGGCCAAGGACGTGGATCTCATTCTGGTGGTTGGCTCGCAGAACAGTTCGAACTCGAACCGGCTCGTCGAACTCGCACAGCGCTTGAACCGCAAGGCGAAGCTTATCGATTCCGCAAGAGACATTGACCCAGGGTGGCTCGATGGCGTCACCCGCATCGGGCTCACCGCCGGCGCCTCCGCTCCGGAAATTCTGGTGGAGCAGGTGAGCGAGCGCCTTGCAGAGTTTGGTTTTACGGACCAGCGCGATCTGGACCTAATTCGTGAGGACGTGCGTTTTACGCTGCCTCCGGAGCTGCAGTCCATCGCACCGGCGCCGCGCCGCTAACCCCGGCCAGGCGCGTCCGTCACAACTTTCAAGTATTGCCGGGGCAGGGTATTTCCCGGCAAAATCCGCCCGTTCCCGGCAGTTCGCTCTATTGGCCATCGGTAATTGGCCATACGATTTCCGCAGCACAAGGAGCATACCTTGGCGGTCAAAATCGTCCGTCAGCCGAACAAGCTTGCCATCCTCGGTGCGCCCTCCAGCGCCGCTTCCTTTCTGGCTGGAAGCGAGAGAGCTCCCGCCGCGCTTCGCGCCGCGGGGCTTGTCGAGCGCCTGCAATCCGTTGGTTATGAGGTTACCGATCTCGGCGATTGCACGCCGCGTTTGTTTGCGGAAGACGAAGAACTCAAGCGTTCCCGCAACGTCACTGAAATTGTGGCCGCATTGCATGACCTGAGGCCTCGCGCGGAAATCGCCATTAAATCCGGCGCGTTGCTAGTTGTGCTCGGGGGAGACTGCACGCAAATCCTGGCGGTGCTGGCCGGGGCGCGCCGTTACTACAAGCAACTCAGTTTGCTTTGGTTCGATCGGGACGCGGATTTGAACACGCCGGCCACCACGCCTTCCGGCCGTCTTGATGGCATGGCCCTCGCCGGGATCATCGGGAAGGGTGCGCCGGAACTGGTTCGTTTTTGGGGCGAGCCGCCTCTGGTTCGCGAACCGGACACGCTGATATACGGCCTTGTACGGATGGATTCGGCGGAGCGGGAATTCCTCTCGCGCTCTCCGATGCGGCATGTTTCTGCGATGGAAATTCAGGCCATGGGCGCGGAAAAATCGGCGCAAGACGCATTGCTCCGTCTGCATGCCCAGGCGCGCGAATTTGTGATTCACCTCGACCTGGATGTGATTGCCCAGGAAGAATTTCCCGCTACCAACGTCCCGGATTCCGGCGGGCTGTCCCTCGCGGAAGTGCGCACGGCGCTCACGGAATTTGGAAAAGAAAAGAATCTTCTGGGTTTGGATATTGCGCAATACAACCCGGATCGGGATGCGGATGGTTCTGCCGCGAAAAAAGTCATTGATCTCCTGGCGGATGTTCTTTCGGCGCGGCTTGCGGCGCTGACTCCGCCTCCTGCTCCTGCCGCCACTCCGGCGGCGGAGGATGCCACCTCCGCTCCTGTCTAATCCGCGCAATACGCCCTTCATCGCCCATGCTCATTAATTCCCCTGGTAGTCATAGGGGGCAGCTGGGGCCTCCTGCGCCGGCAGGCGGTAAGAACCCAATGTATCGAATTGAAAAATTCGATACAGCAAGTCACGTGGAATTCAAAGACCAAACCGTAGAATAGAGAGGCTTGGCCAGCACAGTGGTGTAGCTTGGCTAGCATTGAAGGGGAGAGTCATGAAGTCGGCGTTGCAGGTCATGAAATTCGGCGGGACGTCGGTGGGCGATGCTTCTTGTATCCTCCGCGCGGCACAAATTGTTGCGGCGGGCGCCCGCGCGGGCAAGTGCGTGGCCGTCGTTTCCGCGATGAGCGGCGTCACCAACCGCCTGATCGAAGCCGCGAAAACCGCGCAATGTGGCAACGCCAAGGCCGCCATCACCATACTCGAGGAGCTTGCGGCGAAGCATGAGAGCACGCTTGCCGCCGTGGTGAAGAACGAAGCCGAGCGCGCCAAAGTCATTGAAAAGATGAAGGAAGTTTTGGCCGAAGGCCGCCGGTTTTGCGAAGGCACCGCGTTGCTGCGTGAATTGTCGCCGCGCACTCTGGACGCCATTTCCAGCCTCGGCGAACGCCTCTCTGCTCCCTTGGTGGCCGCAGCGGTGAAGGAAACGGGGCTCTCCAGCGAGCCGCTGGAGGCCTCCGACCTGATCGTCACCGACGACTTCCATGGGGGCGCGGATCCGCTGATGAAAGAGACCCGGGAGAAGTCCCAGGCGCGGATTTTCCCCATGCTCGAGAAAGGGATTGTTCCGATTGTAACGGGTTTCATCGGCGCAACGCGTGAGGGGGAGCTCACCACGCTGGGTCGCGGCGGTTCCGATTACTCCGCCACTATTCTTGGAGCAGCGCTGGATGCCACGGAGGTCATTATCTGGACCGATGTTGAAGGAGTGCTGACCGCCGATCCGCGCCTGATCGGTGAAGCCCGCACCATCCCCAACATCACCTATCGCGAGGCCGCCGAGTTGGCGTTCTTCGGCGCAAAAGTGCTGCACCCGAAAACGTTAAAGCCCGTGGTTGAAGCGGCAATTCCCGTGTGGATTCGCAACAGCTTTGACCCAGAAAAGGCCGGGACGGAAATCACGCCAAAGGGGGGACGCAACGGAGGTGTAAAAGCCCTGACGGCCATTCGCGATGTTACACTCATCAGTCTCGGTGGGCCGGGAATCGTGGGCCTTCCGGACGTGGTCGGCCGCACCTTTTCCACCATTGCCGAAACGCGCGCCAATGTGTTGCTGATTTCGCAATCTTCCTCGCAGAATGACATCTGCTTCATCGTTTCCTCAGGGGATGCCGAACGCGCGATTGAAGCCCTTCGCAAGGAGTTTGCGCAGGATCTGAAGCACGAAAAAGTGGAGCACATCAACGTCGACCCCAACATCGCCATCGTCGCCGTCGTCGGGGAGAACATGCGCGGCACGCCAGGAATCGCCGGGCGCACGTTTCAGGCGCTAGGCAAGGAGAACGTGAATATAATCGCCATCGCCCAGGGCTCTTCGGAAACAAATATCTCCTTCGTGATCGAGGAAAAAGACGTCAGGAAAGCTCTGCTGGCCACCCACCGAGAATTCGGCCTGCATTTGGACAAGGACGGAAAATAATTCGGCGAAAATTTCAGGCGTTTTTCTCTGCACGTTTCTGGTGGTAGCGCGCTAGTCCCAGCCAGGAAAGCTGCAACGCGCCATTGAATACATAGTGCGAAAGCTCTTGCGGAGTTAAGAATTCAGCGGCCTCTGCGGCGACCGAGCGGGCGAAATCTCTCACCGCTTCCATTTGATCGTTGCCCCGAGCGAGAATTTCCCGGGATAGTTTGTCCCACTGTCTTAGACGCTCCCGGTAAGCCTTCAGATGCTGGTCTGCTTGATCGGAAAAGCCAAAATGGGTCAGAAAGAGGCGCCGTGGATAGAGCTGCCCGATTGCATCGAGGGAGGCTTCCCAAAGTTCGAAGGAAATGTCCGGTGGAGGCGTGGCGGGGAGAACGAAGCGATTTCCCTCGATACAAATACCCGCAGTGTCCCCCACAAATGCTACCCGGTCCGCTGGGTCAAAGTACGTAACGTGGTGCGAGGCATGACCCGGTGTATAAAGGACCTGCATCTCCCGTTCACCCAGGGCAAGAGTTTCCCCACCCTCCAGAACCTCGAGGTTGCTCTCGGGAACCGGCAAGAACTCGCCAAACAGAGGCTTCATCTCCGTTCCGTAAAGACGCTCTGCGCTGGTCAGAAGTTTTGTAGGATCAACCATATGCGGCGCGCCCCGGCGATGAACGTACACGCGGAGCCCCGGACTCTCTCGGGCCAAGGCTCCCGTCGCCCCGGCATGATCCAAGTGGATGTGAGTGAGCAATATCACGTTTAAGTCGGCAACTCTTAGGTGATGTGCGGCGAGTCGTTCCCGCAGATTCTCTATTGTCGACCCTGGCCCGGGATCAACGAGCGCTGCGAAATCCTCAGAGCGGATGAGGGCGCTGGCGATGCAACGCCCTTTCCCGGTCCAATCCAAGTCCAGAATGCTGATGGTCATAGGCAAAGTAGTGTAGCGCACCCGGAGAAGGTTCGATGGGGGTTTTGGAACCAGGAGGCTCGCTCGACCCCCGTTTGGCCGCATGAAGTACTTGCAGAATGATGAACTTATGGAATATGCTTTCAACCGCAGCAACTTGCTTCTTTCCACAGCTTGTTTCAAGTGCGAGCAGGCCACGTGTGAAACCGCCCCGAATTTTAGAAGCAAGTCGGATGCTGCGCGCCATCCTGCGTCGCCTCCAGCGCAGCAGTTGAAATCAGCAACAGGCAGACGCGAGGAACAGAAGGGATTTCTTGCTTCATTTATGGAGGAAACAATGCGCAAATGGTGTGCAACCTTGGCAATGGGCGCTCTGCTTGCCCTGCCAATCTGTGCGCAGCAGAAAGATGCGAGCACAGCAAACCACAGCAACAATTCGGAGTTTTCAAACGCGATTACCGCGCACGATTTCAGCATCGCGCCTGCGTCGCCAACACTGTTCCCGATGCCGGCTGCTGCGGCGATGCCTGCCGACGCCATGTCGGATTGGAATAACAACCCCTGGAATCGGCACGCCTGGGGATTGCTGACGCCCAAGTATGAAGTCGCGGGCATGTTCAGCTACATCAATTTTTGCCCGTGTTCGTTCCGAAACTTCAATCAATTGGGCGCCACCGGTTCGTTCGCATATAACGTGAACAAGTGGCTGGGGCTGGTCGGTGAAGTAGGCGGCTACCGCTTTGATCGCCAGATCTATGTGCTGAACCCGGATGGCAGCTACACTCCTTCCAGCATCAGTGGCAACATGCAGACCTACTTGTTCGGCCCGCGTTTGAACTGGCGGCATTTTGAGCACTTCGTTCCCTTCGCTGAAGTGTTGTTCGGCGCGGCGCACGGCAGTTCGCAAGTGAGCGGCGACAGTTCGCAAAGTTCCTTTGCCTTGGCGGCTGGCGGCGGCGTGGACGTGATCCTTACCAAGTATCTCGCGTGGCGCTTCTTCCAGGCCGATTACCTCCTCACGAACTTCTCCGGCTCCCTGGTGAGCCCGGACGGCCGTCAGAATAATTTCCGCATCGGTAGCGGCGTTGTATTGCGTTGGGCCTATCCACCGGCTCCGCCGAAACCAAACCGGCCGCCGGTTGCGGCATGTTCGGCGGACCCCACGTCTGTCTACGAGGGAACGACTACTCCCGTGGCGATTCACGTGAACGCCAGCGACCCGGATAACGATCCGCTGACCTACGCCTACACGGCCACCAGTGGCACCGTCGACGGCACTGGACCTGACGTGCGCTGGAATCCTTCGGGACTCGCGATTGGCACCTACACGGTCAGCGCGAAGGTGGACGACGGTCATGGCGGCAACGCGACTTGCTCGGTTGACATCGCGGTTGCGAAGCGGCCCAACCGGCCTCCGGTGATTTCCTGCGCCCCCGAACGCAATCCGATCATCGCGGGTGAGCGCGTGAAGATTATCTCCACGGCCAGCGATCCGGACAACGATCCGCTGACCTACAGCTACTCCGCTACGGGCGGCCAGATTTCCGGCAATGGCCCGACTGCGGAATTCGATTCCACCGGCCTCTCCGCCGGCAGCTACACAGTTATCTGCACGGCAGATGACGGGCGCGGCGGCCGCACCAGTGCGACTACCAACGTGGACGTGCAGCAGCCGGCCCCGCCGCCGCAGGCTTCCAAAGTCGGCGATTGCGGTTACACCAAGGTTGGCGCGGGGCGTTTCGACAACGCTTGCAAGCGCGTGGGCGATGACGTTGCCCTCCGCCTGAAGAGCGAACCCAATGCCAAGCTGGTAATAGTCGGCTATGCCGATCCGAAGGAACCCAATCACGCCAAGCTGGCGCAAGTCCGCGCCGACGGCGCCAAGAAATATCTTGGCGAAAAGGGCATCGATGCTTCGCGCATCTCCACCCGCGTCGGGACTCCGTCCACCGAAAAGGGCATGGAGAAGGGCAACCGGCGCGTGGACTTCATCTTCGTGCCGGAAGGCGCTACTTACTAGTTCTGCTTCCTCGGCGCCGGCGAGGCATCGCTTGCACCGGGCAGGAATCAGGAATCCTTCAACCGGGCTCTCCGAACCCAGTTTCGGGGAGCCCGGTTGTTTTCCGGCTCAGGTTGTATGTGAATGAAAAGGGGTCCTTCCGCTTCCGTGAAGCTCGCCGTTTTCTCGCTATTGATATTTGCCAACAGCCTGCCGCTTTCCGCGCAAACCTGGGAGCGCCTGGGACCGCCGGGCGGCATGGTGATTTCGCTCGCCTCGGATTCTGGTGACACACTCTACCTTGGCACGAATGACGGCCATGTTTTTGTAAGTCAGGATCGCGGCGGGCACTGGAGCCTTCGCGGCCGTGTCGGCCTCCGGACGGACGCTATCGTTGCGCAGCTTGCTGTGAACCCTCGGGAGCCAAAGCAGGTATTCGCGGCCGTATGGTTTCAGGAAGCCGGTGCTGGCGGCGGCGTGTTTTGCAGCGAAGACGGAGGCAGCACGTGGAAACCCTCGGGCTTGCAAGGAGAAGCCGTCCGCGCGCTGGAATTTTCTCCTTCTCAGGCGGGGTTGCTGGTTGCGGGGACGCGCAGCGGCGTGTTTCGTTCTGTGGATTCCGGTGAAACGTGGGAACGCATTTCCCCGGCAGGCGATCCTGAGCTGCGCAACCTGGATTCCGTGGCCATCGATCCCGCCAATCCGCAAATCATCTACGCGGGAACTTACCACTTGCCCTGGAAAACCACCGACGGCGGCAGAAACTGGAGTTCCATCGCCACCGGGCTGATTGATGACTCCGATATCATGAGCATACGCGTGGACGCCCGGAATCCCGCGCGCGTTTATCTCAGCGCCTGCTCTGGAATCTATCGCAGTGAAAACCGCGGAGACCTGTGGATCAAAATGCAGGGCATTCCCTATGCCGCCCGCCGAACGCAGGCCATTGTGCAGGATCCGCAGCATCCGGGAACGCTCTTTGCGGCAACGACGGAGGGCCTCTGGGTCACCCGCGACGACGGAGAAAGTTGGTTGCGCACAACTCCAGACGGATGGGTGGTCAACGGGGTCGCGGTCCTTCCGGCGGCGGGGGAAGCGGCGCTGAGGATTGTTATCGGTACCGAAGCACAGGGTGTGATGATCAGCGAGGATGGCGGCAAAACGTTTATGGATTCCAATCGGGGTTTTGCACATCAGATTGCGATGCAGATGGTCGGCGATCCGGATGATCCCTCGCGCCTCCTATTGCTTTTGCAAAGTAACGGCCTGGAACTTCTGGAAAGCCGCGATTCAGGAAGGAGTTGGAGCTCCCTGCCTCCCGATTCGCCAAGAGCAACCGGGACCAGTGGTTGGAGTGTGGACCGCATCTCCCGCATTTACGGGGGCCCTTGGGGCTGGTTCGCGGAGCTTTCGAACGGGACGCTTTGGCTCGCATCCGGAGAAAGCGGAGGCTGGAAACCCTGGAAAGCGACTTACGCCTTGCCCGCGAGGTTCCACAGAGGCGTGGCAACGAAATCACTTGGGGTTCGCCGTGTTGCCGTGCGCTCCAGAGGAATCCTGATCTTCTCGGGCAATTATGCTTATCTCCCTGCGCCGGAAGGCGTTTTGAAATGTACCCGCCAGGGCAGTTGCGAACTGCTGTCCGCCTTTGCCTCGGCGAAATCGGTCTCGGCGCTATGGGTCTCGCCGGATGGACAAGTTTTCGCCGTTGCAAGCGAACGGAAGATTGGATTCTCGCGTGACGCGGGGAAGTCGGCGCTGTGGCGAAGCTTCCCGCCCGGCCTTCCTGAAGTCAAGGGAATCCTGGGAGACTCCCATGACGGTCCGGGCTTTTGCCTCGCCACCAGCGAGGGACTCTATGTCACACCGGACGCTGGGGAGCACTGGACACTATCCCGGGATGGCTTACCGGCCGGGGTGGTCGAACACGAATGGAGGACCTCCTCAGGATTGCTGGCCACCCTGCAGGAAGGCGGTGTGTATCTATCTCCGGACGGGATGGGCAACTGGTCTCGCCTGGACCAGGACGCGGAACGCAGCCGGTTCAGCGGAATGGCGGAAACGAAACCTGGCGAAATCGTGCTTGGGTCGCAGAGCGAGGGTGTTCTCCGCCTGGAAAGCCACGTGGCGCACTGGTTCGGGCCGGCCGTGAGTCCATCGACCAGCACCCGAAGAAAGCCGAAACGCGGGACACAAGCCATGCCAGAGTGAACCATCTCCTATTCCAATTTGGTACACGTTCGTTAAAAATCTAACTTAGATAATTACAGACTTGACAATAACACCATTCTGAACTAGAAGGGAGGGGAAGTTCCCGGAATGGGAACTGGTCCCGCCCTGTGACTCTCCTTACCCCCACTTCAGGGCGCCCCGTTTCCCAAAGAGAGGAGCAATGGCGGAGACGCGCGTAGGGCGGTCTGTGGGCATGGAATTTGAAAAGTCCGCGGGAATGTTTGCTCTGGGCAGGGAGGAACGCGCCGAACAGGGGCTGCCACCGGTGCACCTGCTGGTTGTGGACGACGATGAACATGTCCGCGGCATCTGCCGGACAATCGCCGAGGAAGCAGGCATGAAAGTCTTCGACGTAAGCACCGCCGAAGAAGCACTGGAGATTCTGGAACTTTCTCCCATCGACATTCTGCTCACGGATCTCCGTCTGCCGGGTACCAGCGGGCTTGAACTCCTGCGGAGGGTCACGCGTCTTTTCCCCGACATGGCTGTGGTGATGCTCACACAGTACGGCACCATCGATTCCGCGGTGCAGGCCACGCGGATGGGCGCGGCTGATTACGTGACAAAACCATTTCGCGTCGAGGAACTCCGGGCGCGTCTGGAGCAGGTGGTGCACGGCGTGGAATTGCGCCGCGAGAACCGTATGCTTCGAGAGCAGGTCCGCGCGCGCCCGGGATTCGGGGGCCTGATCGGAATGTCCCCGCGCATGGAACGGGTCTACCGCTTGATTGAGAAGGTGACCCTGCGCGACCACCCGGTGCTCATTCTTGGCGAAAGCGGCACGGGTAAGGAGCTCGTGGCTCGCAGCATCCACTATCTTGGCCCGCGCAAGGAAAAGCCCTTCGTTCCGGTGGAATGTTCGGCGCTGGTCTCCACGCTGATCGAATCGGAACTGTTCGGGTACACGCGCGGCGCATTTACCGGAGCCCTGCAAGCCAAGCAGGGACTGATGGAAGCGGCCAACGGCGGGACGCTTTTCCTGGACGAGATTGGCGAGATGAGCCTGGAGATGCAGGCGAAACTCTTGCGCGCGCTCCAGGAAGGCGAAATCAAACCCGTGGGCTCCACGGAGCGCCGTCCGATCAATATTCGCATCGTGGCGGCCACCAACCGGGACCTCGAGCTTGGCATCAAGAACGGCACGTTCCGCCAGGATCTTTACTTTCGATTGAACGTCGTGCAGATCAAGTTGCCGCCGTTGCGGGAACGCAAAAGCGACATTCCGCTGCTGGTGACTTCGTTCTTGGAAAAATTTTCGCACCACGACGAAATGACACGCGAACTCACCGAAGACGCCATGCGCCGCTTGATGGCTTACGACTGGCCAGGCAACGTGCGCGAGCTTGAAAACACAATCGAGCGCGCCGTCGCGCTTGGCAGCGGCCCGTTCCTGAGCGTGAATGATCTTCCGACCAGCTTGCAATATCCGACGACGGACCGCGCCCCAGAAAAAGAAGAGGTGCTGCCTCTCGATGAACTGGAGCGCCGCGCCATTCTCAGCACATTGCGGCAAACCGGCGGAGACAAGCAGGCCGCCGCGCGCATGTTGGGTATTGGCAAAACGACGTTGTATCGCAAGCTGAAGCAGTACCAAATCGAGCGCGCCGACGCCTGAATGGTGGCGGGGCGTGTCAAATCGGAAAAATAGGCAGACAATTCTCGACTTGAAATAGTCTCATTCCGCGTAACCCTCGCATTGACAACAACATGGCCAGTCTTTGTTTTGGCTTCGCCAGTGCATAGCAAGCACGCAGACGAAAGTCGAGGGAATGCGCGTGCTCGCTGTAAAACATCGGGGCAGAAGCCTGTTAGAGCGTCAGCCTCGAAGTGTAGTGCAAGCGGCACGTAATAAGGCTGGCCACGACGTTTGGCTTCACGCGGCCTTGCTTAAGTTGCTAGCGGCGGGAGGCGCGGACCGCTGCGGAGTGTGGCTCGATTCCGGCGCTGGCGGCACACCAGGTTTGGAAAAACAAAAGGTCATGCGGGGAGAGGTGCGTGATTCGGTGGATGGTTACAGCTCCGGCGAGTGGATGCTCCTCGTACTCGAGTCGCTGCTTCCCCTCGACGATCTTGCTGCCGGGAAGATCGTCGAGTTCACCCAGGAGGCAAATTCCAATGCGCCGATCGCCGGCCCCACCATGGGTATGCGCCGGGGCATTTGGGTTCCGGTGCTTGCCGCCGGCGAATTGCGCGGTGTCCTGCTGTTGGCAACGCAAGAAGCGGCAGCCACCTTGCCGTTCGAAACTGCGGAAGAGGTCGCGGCCGAGCTCGGATTCGCGCTGGAATGGGAAGAGCACGCCCGATTAGCTCAGGAACACAAGGCTGATCTGGAGATCGCTTCCCGCATCCACATGGGGATTGCCGCGGACGTCCCTGCCGTACAACTATTGCGGGAGATCGCGGAATCCTGCGCCAGCTGCGAAAGCCCACTGGGCTTGGGAACCATCTTTGCGCTGATCGGTGAGCGGCACGTGGGCCTCGCTGTGGGGGCTCCGTCCGCGGCGCGAGGAGAAGAACGCCTCGAAGTCAGTGCGCTCAGCGGAGAGCCTGCGTGGGCTCACAGCGTCAAGCAGGGGCCTTTGGAAATGTTCTGGCGCAGCGCCGTCGAAACGCGGCAAATCGTGGGAGCGGAACCTACCTCGTTGCCGCTCGCTCGCGATATTGGGCGCATCGTCGCTTTTCCCCTGGCCTGCGATGGGGTCGTGAGGGGCGTACTACTCGCCGGCCTTCCGCCGCAGCGCGCCAATTCCGAGACCATGGAACGGCTGGAAGGCCGCGCATTGCTGGCGGCGCGGGTGCTTCAACACCAGGCGCGGCTCGCGGAACAAGCCGAGTTGGAGCACTGGCGTCAGTCGCTCCTCGAATCGAGTGATCAGCCAGTGGTCTTGCTTGACGCGGGTGGATTCCTCCGCGGGGCCAGCCGGGGCGCGAAGGCACTCTTAAATCCCCCTGCCCCAACGATCGCGGCCCATTCGGGGAAGGTGGATTTGCGCTTCTCGGAGATGTTCCGGTCGCGAGAATGGGAACGCGTCCATCACTGGCTCCTGGAACCTTCCTCCACGCCAGGAAAAAGAGAATCTGGCGGAGAGATCTTACAGGCCGAGCTGAAAAACGGCACATTGGTGGAGTGCCGCCGATTGGACCTCGCGGCCGGGGAATTTCTCGCTGTGGGATTGCATCCGGTGGCGCGCTTCCCGCGCGAACGCACGCGCGAAGAAGTTGAAATCGAACTACGGCAAACGGTCGAATGGATGGAGGAGGGGGTAGTGCTTTTTGACGAAGCCGGCCGGGTCCGTGCGGTCAACGAGCGCTTCCACCGGATGCTGGGTCTCACGGGAGAGGAGGCCGCGGGCGCTGGAACCTTCGAGGATCTGGTTCGTCTGGCCGCTCGGCACGCCCGGGACCCTGAAGCGTTCGAGCGGAACTGGCGGGAATTGGCGGAATCACCGGGGGGGGAGACGCAGGAAGAGCTGCAGATGGACTGGCCAGTGCTCCAGACCATCGAAAGATGCACGCGGGAGATTACCGGGGACAACGGCCGGCGGCTTGGGAGGGTGGAAGTCTATCGAGAGATGACCGCGCGCCGGATGTTTCAGTCACGGATGGCGGAGACGGAAAAGCTCGCTTCTCTGGGCCAACGCGTCAGCGGCATCGTGCACGACCTCAGCAATCCGCTAACGACGATTCTGGGCTACGCACAGCGCCTTCTGCCCCGTTTTGCCGCTGCCGGCCCCGAAGTCCAGAACGAGTTGCGCGGAATCTTGGGAGAAGCGGAACGCGCCACCGGAATCCTGCGTCAACTGCTGCGCCTTTCCGGGGAAACCCGCAGTGTGCGAGAGAAGCTTTCGGTGAACGATCTGGTGGACCGCACGGCAGAGCTGATGCGCGCGGCGCTCTCCGGGGGTCCCATCCGCCTGGTCATCGAAAAAGAACCCGGCCTGTCTGCGGTCGAAGGGGAGTTCGGGCAGTTGCAGCAGGTCTTGCTAAACCTTTTCCAGAACGCCCAGCAGGCTATCGAGCAGAGCGGCAAGGGCAGCCTGATCGGTGTGCGAACCGTGTCCGCCGGCGAGGGACGCGTGCGGCTGGAAGTCTGGGACGACGGCCCCGGCATTCCCGGGGCGATACAAGCGCGCATCTTCGATCCCTTTTTTACTACCAAGCCACCAGGCGTGGGAACCGGCCTGGGGCTGGCCATTGTGCTCGGTTTTGTGCGACAGCACGGCGGGACAGTCAACGTGGTAAGCGCTCCGCGCGGCGGCACGCGCTTTCTCGTCGAACTCCCCGCGCTGCGCGCGAGTGATGCGCCGCCGCTTCCGGAGCCCGAACTGCTCCGCTTTCCACCCGGGCAAGGTTGGGAAGGCAGCCGGCAGCGAGGCGGGCCACGCGCCGCGAAGGTGCTGGTAGTCGAGGATGAGCCCACCGTTGGCGGGCTTATTGCCGATGTGCTGCGCGACGAAGGCATGCGCGTGGACGTTCTCCGCGACGGCCATGCGGCCCTGGCACGCGCAGAACGCGAGACCTACGACCTGGTGATCTGCGACCTGAAGATGCCAGGCATGGACGGTAAGAAATTTTTTCACTCGCTCGGACAGCGGCACAACCCGCTTCAGGATCACGTGCTGTTTGTGACCGGCGACGTGGTGGCCCCCAGTACGCAGGAATTCCTGGAGCGTCACCGGTTGCCGTATGTCGCAAAGCCCTTTCGCGTCGAGGAATTGAGCCGCGCCGTTCGCGAATTGCTTTAGGGAAGGAACACGAACCGTGCAAGAGGACGGATTCAGGATGCACAGTCCGCCGGAGAACTCAAGCGATGCCTGCCTTCGGCGAGAGGCGGAAACGATTCTCCTGATCGGCACCGAGGAGTTTTGCCAGGAGGCCCGCCGTGAATTGCAAAGGAAGCACCCCAGACTTCGCGTCACCTGCGCCTATTCGTTCGAAGCAGCCAGTCTCGTTCTTGAGCGCGGTACGCCGGGGGTGATCCTGGCTGAAGATCGTGTCCTGGCCGGTCAGGCGGCGCTTCGGGAGCGGCGCGCGGCGATTGCCGCTACTCTTTCCCTCCTGGGCGGTCACGCGCCCGTGGTTTGGATCGGAAACGAAGAGGACCGTTCCGCGATTTTGTCCCAGGAAGCCATGGGAGAGATCGATTTTGTGCCGCGATCCGCGCTGTGCGTCCCGTCGGCCGTCACGATCGCGGGGCGCCGCCTGCGGCTTGCGGCCGCGCAGACGCCTCGCAAATCGCAAAACGATCTGTCGCAAAGGCCTAGTGTCTCGCTGGGCGACCTCGCTTTGGGTGGCCGCGACTTCGGGGAGGTGCTGCGCCACGAATTGAATAATCCACTCACGGGTATTCTGGGTAACGCCGAACTTTTGCTCCTCGAGGTACGCCGGGGCCGCCTGGAACTCGGAGCTAACAATCTCCAGCGCCTGGAAATCATCGCCGATCTGGCGGTACGCATGCGCGAGGCGGTGCGCCAGTTGAGCGATCGCTGGCTGGGCGACGTGGAAGATGCCGCACCCGAAAAATCCGCTGTTGAGGAACCCCACTGGCCGCTCAGCGGCTAGCCCGAGTCTGCAAATAAAAGCTCAATACCCTGCGGCGGAATTCCACCGGCGCGAAACCCAGGGCCGCCGTATGAAACGCTCCCGGCACCATCCAGAGCGATTTCGGCCCGCGCGCGGCGGCGTAGATCCGCTCGGCATGACGGCAGGGAAGCGTGGTATCCGCCAGGTCGCAGATCAGCAGCACCGGAATCGGGCGGAAAGCCATCGCCTTCTCCGGGGAAACGTCAGCCGCGGGGAATCCCGCCAGTTGTCCGCCCCGGCGCAGCATCATCCACGCTCCCGGGGCGAACAGAATCTTCCCCAGCAACGGATATTCCTGAGGCCCAGCGTAGTCGTACGAAGCCTCGCGAAGGCTGGCGAACCGCGCTTCGGCGACGACGGCCTCGATGCGCGGTTCCACCGCCGCCGATTGCAAGGCGATCCCCGCGCCCATGGATTCGCCAAGCGCGAACAGGTGAGCCGGATGTTCTTCCTTTTCGAGCGCATCGACGATAGGGTGCGTGTCGTAACGCTCCAGCCAGCCGTAGGTGGCCATCGCGCCGCCGCTTTCCCCGTGCGCGCGCGCGTCCATCATCATCACGCTATAGCCGGCGCGCAGCAGAAACTCCGATTGGCCGATCACGCCGATGCGGTTGTCAGCAACGCCGTGGAACAACAGTACCCAGGAGTCGTTCGGATTCGGCGGGCGCACCTTCCAGCCGCGCAGGATCGCGCCATCCGGGGCGGTCACCTGAAAATCCTCGCGGTGCGAGCGCGTAACCGCAAAAGAAGCATCCGCTTCGCGCAGCAGATCCGGAGTCAACGGGCGCCGCGCGGGGTGCAGAAAATTCGGCGCCGCCAGCCAGCCCATCACCGCCGCCAGCAGCGGCGGAGCGAACGCGAGGATCGCGACTATGCGCAGAAGGCGAATCATCTCAGTGGAAGAAACGAATTGGCCGGGAGGTTTGTTCCCCGCCGGCGGCTTCCTTCGTTTGGACGGCGGCCGGCGGGAATCGGCTCAGGAGCGGAACAGTACATCCTCACGCTGGAACATTTTCACCGCAAGAAACAGCGCAATCGCCGCATACAAGCAAGTGGAGCCGAAGATAAGTGCGATGGAGTTCCAGTGATAGGTACCGGCAATGATTTCCTTGCACACCAGGCTGTTACTAAGAATGGGGACGAGAGCGAGTTTGGGCGTCAGTTCCACTCCCGGGAGAAGAGAGGCCACCGCGGGGATGACCACCACGAAGGTCATCGGGGTGAGATAGCTTTGCGCTTCCTTATAAGTTTTGGCGAACAGGGCAATGGTCATCAATGCCGCGGCAAAGAAAACGGCCAGCGGCAGGGCCATGGCAAAAATGAGCAGCACCGGCTTGGGGCCCAATTGCAAAACAAGCGCGGCCGCTTCGCCGCGTCCGCTCTGGACCGAGGTATTGAAGTGCTTCATGCCGGCGAACGAAATACCCATCGATAGGACGGAAAGCGCCGCCGTCGCCAGCGCGGCGCTGAGCACCAGAAGGAATTTTCCGAGGACGAGATTCACGCGGGAGACGGGACTGGAAAGAATGGTCTCCATCGTGCCGCGTTCCTTTTCGCCGGCGGTCAGGTCGATGGCGGGATACATGGCCCCCGTCATGCAAAGCAAGATCACCAGGTAGCCGATAAAGCCGCCGACCGTGGCGCCACTGACCTTTTCCGGGGGCGCGACGTTTTGCTGCTTGATTTCGAAGGGCGTCAGAATCGAGGCGGCCAGGCTCCTGGCTGCGAGCCGATCTTTCACCACCTGATCGCGATAGTCCTTCAGGGATTTTTCGATGTGTTCTGCGCCGAACGAAGATTTGATCTCTCCCTCGTAAAAGTAAATCGTGACTGTTTTGTCTTCGTTGGTGTCAAGAGAAGTCTGAAACCCCTGGGGAATCTCCACCGCAGCGCGGATTATTTTTTCGGAGATCTGATTTTTCCAGTCCGCGGAATACGGCACGATTTTCAGCGTGTCCACTTTTTGCAGCGCCGCAACCACTCCGGGCGAATCCTCTCCGCCGATAATCATGACGCTGGGAATTTCCTTTTGGGCCTGGCCAACCAGGCGGACGGCAAGATAGCTGAAACCAAGAATAAGGACCGGAAAGAGCAAAAGCGGCACCACCACCGTGGAAATCAGCGTGCGGCGGTCGCGGACCCATTCGGTCAGCTCCTTGCGGTAAATGACGCCAATGGCCTGCAGATTCATGGCGATCATGCCTCCGCGCTGGCGCAGTGCGGGCCAACGACCTTTACGAAAATTTCTTCCAGGTCATTCTCGGAATAATTCCGGCGGAGCTCGGGGAGAGGACCTTCCGCGAGAAGTTTGCCGTTATGGATAATGCCGATGACATCGCAGAGCTTTTCCACTTCGCTCATCACGTGCGTGGAAAAAATCACCGTCTTGCCGCGCTGCCGGCACTCGCGGATGAACTCGATAATCGTGCGCGCAGTCATGGTGTCGAGGCCCAGCGTGGGCTCGTCGAAGATCATCACCTGCGGATCGTGGATCAGCGTGCGGGCGATGGAGGTCTTCTGCTTCATGCCGGTGGAAAGCTTGTCGCAGCGGCGATCGCGGAAAGTGTTCATGTCCAGGCAGCTAAAGATCTCGTCCACGCGCTTTTTCAATTCGACGCCAAAGATTCCATTCAACTGGCCGAAGTATTCCACCATCTCCTGCGCCGTCAGCCGCGGGTAAAGCGCGGTTGCCGTGGAAAGAAAACCTACGTTGGCACGCACCTTCTCGGGTTCTTCGATCACGTCATGGCCGCAGACGATGGCCGTGCCGTCGCTGGGTTCCAGGATGGTTGCCAGCATGCGCAATGTGGTGGTTTTGCCCGCGCCGTTGGCGCCCAGCAGGCCATAGATTTGCCCGGGCTTGCAGGTGAAACTCACGCTGTCGACGGCGCGAATTTCCCCTCGCTTCTTGTCCTGGAACCGTTTGCTTAGTCCCCGCGTTTCGATCACGAGCAGAACCTCGTTTTGAATTGGTTTTCTGGACGCACCGCTTGCTGCCTTACTATACGCGGAAGCACTCCGGAAAATATCACAGCAAGGCGAATTCTCCCCGGCATGCCAGACCGCAAGTTCGAGAGGGAGGACCGCTAGCCCTTGTGACAGTTTGGGCACTGCCTGGCATCGAATTTGTCGGGAGTCACGCGGAACATGTTGTTGCACTGGATGCAGACGCGATGCAGAACCGGCGACGCCACCGCAGTGGGCTGCTGCGGCTTTTTTTCAGGGAGCGGAGATACCGGCGATTCCATGGTACCGACAGTGTACCATGCCCGGCGCAACACCTTTGCAAGGAAGGAGTTGACGGCATCCCCCAGGCACCCTCGAAGCATCTGATGGCACGGCGGATGAGAGTGGAGAAAACACCTAACCTCCTGATAGACTTTAGGTTAAGCATCCGTAGCACCAGTCCGAAAGGCCGCGAGCCGATTCCGCAAGCCGGCGCGCCCGCAATGCCGGAAGATCGCTGGGTTTCACCGGAACTGATGCCAAAGGTCAATTCGATTTCAGGAATTTATGGATAAGAAGCTGCGCAACCGGACGCTGCTTTTCCTGCTCCTGGCAGGAATCATCGCGTTTGTACTGATCAAAGTCAGCGGCCGCCAGCCCGTGGCTAAAATTGCCGCCGTGCGGCCGGTGCGGCAGAACATCGTCTCTTCCATCGTGAGCAACGGAAAAGTGGAGCCCATTTCGCCTTTCACCATTCGGGCGCAATTCGATACCTTTGTGCAAAAAGTGCATGTCACAGAAGGACAGAACGTGAAGAAAGGCCAGCTTCTGCTGGAGCTGGACGTCAAGGACGTGGCCGCGCAACTCGCCGCCGCCAAGTCCAGGCTTTTGCGCGCCCAGGATGACCTTCGGCAGTCGCTTGCTGGCGGCCGCCCCGATGACGCTGCGCGCATGAACGGCGACCTGGCCAAAGCGGTTGCTGAGCGCGACCGTTTGCAACGCAATCAGGACGCCCTGACGCGCTTGCTAGCGCAAGGCGCGGCCACTAAAGACGAGCTGGCATCCAACGACCTATCGCTTATCAAGGCGCGAGCCGAAGTAAACCGGTTGCAGGCCGCAAAACAGGAATTTGACCGCCAGGTGCACCTCGACAGCTCGCGGGGGGAGCTTGCCGTTCAACAGGCGCAGAGCGACGTCGCCGCGCTCGAGGAAAAAGTCCGTCAGGGCCGCATCACCGCCACCACGGACGGCACCTTGTACGCGCTCCCCGTAAAGACCGGCGATTACGTGAAGGTCGGCGATCTGCTGGCGGAAATGGCGGATCTCCACAAGGTGCGCGTGCGCGCCTTCATTGACGAGCCGGAAATGGGCGGCCTTGAGCCGGGCCTTCCGGTGAAAATCACCTGGGACGCTCTGCCGACCCGCGTCTGGCAGGGGAGCACGGAAATCGCCCCGAAGCAGGTGGTCCCGCGGGGTTCCCGAAGCGTTGGAGAACTCTTGTGTTCGGTGGACAACGAGAAGCTGGAACTTCTGCCCAACACGAATGTCAATGTGCGCATCAATTCCCGCCAGCGCCTGAACGTGCTCACCGTCCCCCGCGGCACGGTGGACATGGTGGGCGGCCAGAGTTTTGTCTTCGTCGTGAAGAGCGGGGTCGGAAATTCCCTGCTTGAGCGGCGACTGATACAGGTTGGCATCGCCGATGCAACCAACTATGAAGTCGTCAGCGGCCTCAGCCAGGACGATGTGATCGCCTTGCCGGGCGACACAGACTTTCATGACGGCATGACGGTGCGTGTGGTGAACATGGAGACCCCCAATGTTCCGAGCGGGAGCAGTGCGGGTTTATAACGCCATCGGAGTAGTGGTACTGTGCCTGGCGCTCTTGCCCGGGCTTGCCGGGGCGGACAGTTCCGCGCTGGACGCTGCCATGCAGGCATTCGCCAGGGGCGACTACAACAAATCCATCGAAATTCTGAAAAACGCTTCCGCCTCTGATTCCCGGAACGGCGATCTCTACGCTCTGCTTTCGCGCTCCTACCTGCAATTAGAGCAGTACGACGCCGCCGTGAGCGCTGGCGAAAAAGCGGTTTCCCTCAGCCCGGAAAATTCCGAAATTCATCGCTTGCTTGGCGAAGCGTATGGCGCCAAAGCGGACCATGCTTCCATGCTCTCCGCCTACTCCTTTGCACGCAAAACGCAGAAGGAATTCGAAGCCGCGGTGCGGCTTGACGCGCACAACTTTGAAGCCATGCAGAACCTGATCGAATACGATTGCGCGGCGCCGGGCATGGTCGGCGGCGGCGAAGACAAGGCGCAGCCGCTCATCCAAAAATTGATGAGCATGGACGCGGCGGAAGGTCATTACGCAGCTGGCAATTGCCGGGAACAGAAAAAGGATTATGCAAGCGCGGATTTGGAAATGGCCAAGGCTCTGGAATGCAAACCCAAGGCCGCGAAGCGCATCTACGACATCGGTGACTACTGCCTGAAGCGCAAAAATGCCGCGCAATTGCTGGCCGTCGCGGATCAGGGCGAACGACTGGCTCCGCAGGATCCTCGTGGAAAGTTCTACCGCGGCGTGGCGCTCATCCTGCAGGGGCAGAAACTGGACGATGCCGGGAAGTTGCTGCGCGACTATTTGCAGACGGCCCCGATGAATTCCGAGTACCCGCGTCCTTGGACGGCACATTATTGGCTCGGCCAATTGGAAGAGCGCCGCAAAAATGCCGCAGGCGCCAGCGCGGAATATGAAGCGGCCCTGAAACTTAATGCAAAGTATAAGCCGGCGCAGGAAGCAGTAAAACAGTTGGGCAATCCGTAAGCGGGATTTTTCTTACATCATGCGCATGCATATTCGAGAAGCTTTTGCCGTTGCCGTGGACGCTTTGCGCGCCAATAAATTGCGCGCCGTGCTCACCTCCATCGGCGTCATCATCGGAAGCGCTTCCATCGTGCTGGTGGTTACGGTTGCCCTGACCAGCCAGAGATTCGTCATCTCCCGCATTGAAGCCATGGGTTCGAATCTGGTGTGGGCGGAGATGATCAAAACGCCCGAAAAAGCCCAGCCGCTCAGTTTCCAGATAACACCAGCCGATATGGAAGCGGCGAAGGCGGAGATTCCGGACGCCGTGGTGGTCGCGGGCTTCGACGATCTGCCCATGGCCGTCGTGGTGCATGGGCAGACACGACCTGTGCGATTGATCGGCGTAACCGATGGCTATCAGCAGATCCGCCGCCTGATTATTTTGCGCGGGCGCTACTTCGATGCCGCGGACATGCAGTCGCGCAGCAAGGTCTGCATCATCACCAAGGATCTCGCCGAAAAGGTCTTTGGCGTGGAAAAT
The DNA here is from genome assembly GCA_021324935.1 of Acidobacteriota bacterium. Classification (GTDB taxonomy): domain Bacteria; phylum Acidobacteriota; class Terriglobia; order Acidiferrales; family UBA7541; genus Acidiferrum. Next base: position 34,883 of record JAJPIE010000072.1, on the reverse strand, counting down.
CCCGTGGGCCGCGAACTCCATATGGGCGAACTGACCTTTACCGTCATCGGCGTCTTCCAGGAGCGAGCCGAAACTTTCGGGTTGTCCGAACTTCAGAAGGAGTCGGTCATCATCCCGTTCTCGCTGATCAAGTACTACACGGGAACCGAAGTTCTCAACACGTTGCAGGTGCAGACCAGCGGACCGGACAAAGTCGCCATTGTCGCGCGTCAATTGAACCGATTGCTCAAAAGCCGCCATCCCTCGGAAGCCAATTACGACGTGCAGACGCTCGTGGCAATTCTTGCGACGGCCCGGACCATCGCCATGGCGCTGCGCATTGTGCTGATTGTCATCGCTTTCATCGCGCTGCTGATCAGCGGCATAGGCATCATGAATATCATGCTGGTCACGGTGAAGGAACGCACCCGGGAAATCGGGATTCGCAAGGCCATTGGCGCGGCGCAGCGCGAGATCATGTGGCAGTTCCTGATTGAAGCATTTCTCATCAGCGGTGGCGGCGCGGTGATCGGCATCCTGATCGGCGTGGGAATTCCCGTGCTCGTGCAGCAGGTCCTGCCCGGCAATTTGCGTGTGCCGATTTCCGGGATGAGCGTGATTGTGGCATTCCTGGTTTCATGTTCGACGGGACTCTTCTTCGGCTGGCTTCCGGCCAAGCAGGCCGCGGTCCTCGAGCCGATTGAATCGCTGCGCTACGAATAGAAGTGGGAGGAAACTGTATGGCGTTGAAGCACGCATTTCCTGTTGCGATTCTTCTGGCTGGTAGCTCGCTGGCCTTTGCGCAGGAGGCGCCGGGGCCCGTGCCTGTGGCCAATGGCGTCCCCGTAATGCTGACGCTGAAACACTCCGTCGAATTGGCGCTGACCAACAGCAAGGACATCCAGTTGGCCAAGCTGCAAGTGCAAGCCGCCCAGGACAACGCACAGCTCACACACTCCGAGTTTCTCCCCAACCTCTATGCTGGTTCAGGCGCTGGATACACCTACGGCTTGCCGGAAACCCCCGGCGGCCGGCCACCGGCACTGTTCAGTATCACGTACACCCAGGATATCTTCAACGCCCCGCTCAGTGGTTTGGTGAAACAACAACAAGAGGATGTGAAGACGCAACGAGCGGTTCTGGAGGATACAAAAAACGCCGTTATGGTACGGGTTGCTTCGGGTTACCTGGAACTCGTAAAGGTCCGCCACGCATTGGAGTTGTTGCGCGCGGAGAAGGACAGCGCCGACAAAATTGTGGACGTCACCAAAGAGCGCGAGGGCGAAGGGTTTGAACTTCCAGTCGAGGTGACCAAGGCGATGCTCACGCGCGCCCAGGTCCAGGAACGCATCCTACAACTCGAGGGACGCCAGGATGAACTCGAAGTTTACTTGCGCAACCAGTTAGGCCTGCCCCCCGATCAGCCACTGGAGGTCACCCCGGAGGATTTGCCAGGCGCCGCGGAGCAGGAAGGTGCCAACCTGATTGCACTCGCCACGCAGAACAATACCAGCCTGCTTGCTGCCGAATCCGACGTGAGAGGCAAGGAATTCCGCTTGAAGGGAGAAAAGCGCGGCTACTGGCCCACGCTGCAGCTCGTCACCATTTACGATGTTCTCGCAAAATACAACTTCAACAACTACACCAACATCACGCAGAGCTTCCAGTACAACAATCTCAATGCCGGTGTGAACATTAACGTTCCAATTTTCAGCGCGAAAACACGGGCCAGCGTGCACCTCGCAGAAGTCAATTTGGCCGCCGCAAAGATCAATTTGAGCAGCACGCGCAGCCAGGTGAGCGCCGATGTGCGCCAGAAATCACGCAAAGTGCAGCAGGCGGATGCCGCCAAAGAGGTTGCTCGTCTGGAATTGCAACTGGCGCAGCAGAATGTCGCCGTGCTGGAGTCCCAGTTCGGCGAAGGCAAAGTGAACCTGCGTGATGTCGAAAAAGCGCGTCTCGACGAAAATGATAAGTGGATGGCCTATCTAGATGCCAATTTCCGCCGCCAGCAGGCGCAGCTCGATCTGCTCAAGACCGCGGGGCAACTGGACAAGGTGCTGGAATAATCAGAGCTTTCTCCATGCCGCAAATCAAATTTCCCGCCAGGAACCCAACGCATGCTGGATAAAGAGAACCTGAAACTCCTGTGGGAAGCGCTGGGCCGTTTGGACGAGGGCTTCGCGGAACTTCCCGAATTCGCCGGGCAAGTCCCGGGGAAAAACCGCATCTCCGAAGTACTTGGCGCAGTGGCTGATCGGCTGCGGGACAATTACCCTTACTGCCATCCGCTATACGCGGGTCAGATGCTCAAACCTCCGCATCCCGTCGCGCGGCTCGCCTACTCGTTGACGCAGTGGATCAATCCGAACAATCACGCGCTGGACGGCGGCCGTGCGACCTCGGCGATGGAGAAGGAAGCGGTGGCGGGAATCGCGGCCATGCTTGGCTGGCACGAACATCTCGGTCATTTGTGCGGAGGCGGCACGATGGCCAACCTGGAAGCCCTCTGGGTTTCCGGCCGGCTGGCTCCTGAGAAGAGAATTCTCGCCAGCGAACAGGCGCATTACACGCATGGACGGATCAGTGCGGTGCTGCAGCTACCGTTTGCGGCAGTGGAGTGCGACGCGCGGGGCCGCATGGATCTCAGCAAGCTGCGCGAGGAGCTTTCGCGCGGTGACATAGGCACAGTCGTTGCAACGATCGGAACCACGGCCACGGGATCCGTCGACCCCTTGCCCGAGATCCTCGAATTACGCGAAAAATTTGGTTTTCGCATCCACGCCGACGCCGCCTACGGCGGATATTTCGGCTTGGCCTCAAATCTTGGCGAAGCGGCGCGGCACGCCTTCGATGTGCTGGGCCGGGTGGATTCCCTGGTTATCGATCCGCACAAGCACGGCCTGCAGCCGTATGGCTGCGGTTGTGTATTGTTTCGCGATCCGGGCGTCGGCCGGTTGTACAAACACGATTCGCCCTACACCTATTTCAGCTCCCGCGAATTGCACTTGGGGGAAATCAGCCTGGAGTGTTCGCGCGCCGGCGCTGCGGCCGCAGCGCTCTGGGCAACTCAGGAATTGTTGCCCCTGGCCAAGGGTGGGGAATTTGCGCGCGGGTTGGAGGATTGCCGGAGAGCCGCTTTGGATTTCCATGGACGCTTGCAAAGCGATCCCCGTTTCATCACGCCCTTTCCGCCGGAGTTGGACATCGTTGTATTCGCGCCCCGCGCAGAAAGTATCCATGCGGCTTGCGAGCTGTCACGGAAGGTATTCAATGCGGCTGCGCGAAGGAACTTGCACCTGGCGGTTGCGGAATTGCCAATCAAGTTCTTCGCCGCCAGTCTGGGTGGCATGAAACACGACCGGGCAACCATGATCTGCCTCCGGTCTGTGCTCATGAAACCAGAGCACCGGGACTGGCTCGGCCGCATCTGGGAGCTGCTGGTCGAGTCGGTGGATGAGTGCAATATGCGCTGAATTTCGCCGATTGATACAGGAGTCCGGCTCCCCCTAAGCCCCGCCTAATGCATCATTTAACCCTTGGATGCGTCTTACGCGCCATTGGCAGATTCGTGTGTAGGGATGCAACCAACTCGGGTAAACTATTATCTACACTGCCTGGGACCCGAACGCGACCGGTCAAGTGTGCCCATGTAGGGACAGGCCGGTTCACGCTCGCTGAACGGTCCATAAAACGTGGCTGAGGGTGAAGAATGCCGGATGTATTGAAGACGTTGCTGTTGAATCCGCCGAGTTTTGAGAATTTTGATGGCGGAGCCAGTTCGCGGTGGCCCGCGACCCGTGAAATTGAGTCGTATTGGTATCCCGTTTGGCTGGCCTATCCCGCCGGAATGATCCCCGGCAGCCGCCTGCTGGATGCCTCTCCCCACAAGATTAATTGGCAGCAGACCGTCCAAATCTGCAAGGACTACGAATTCCTGGTGCTATTCACATCCACGGTCGGCTTCGAAAGCGACGTCAAGTTGCTGCGCAAGATCAAGGAATCCAATCCTTCGATGAAGGTGGCCTTCGTCGGCCCGCACGGCCACATCAAGCCCGACGAGACCCTGAACGCCAGCGACGATATCGACTTCATCGTCCGCGGGGAATTCGATCACGCGGTGACCGAATACGCGCACGGCAGACCACTCGACCAGATTCTCGGCGCCAGCTACAAAAAAGACGGCAAGATCGTTCACAACGCGCCGCGCCCGCAACTGCACACCGAAGAACTCGATGCCCTTCCGTTTGCCACCGATGTCTACAAGCGGGATTTGCAGATCGAGCGCTACAACGTGCCATTTCTGCTGAACCCCTTCGTTTCCTTCTATAGCTCCCGCGGCTGCCCGGCCCTTTGCACCTTCTGCATGTGGCCGCAGACGCTCTCCGGCCACGCCTGGCGCACGCGCTCCGTGGATAACGTCGTCGCCGAGGTGAAGAGCGCCCTGACCAACTTCCCGCAAATGAAAGAGATTTTCTTCGACGATGACACCTTCAATATCCGCAAGGATCGCGTCATCGAATTGAGTAAGAAGTTCAAGCCGCTGAAGTTCCAGTGGTCCTGCACCGCGCGCTGCCACAGCAAATACGAAGAGCTGAAGGCCATGGCCGACGGCGGCGCGCGCCTCTTTATCGTGGGCTTCGAATCCGGCGATGCGCAAATTCTGAAGAACATCAAGAAGGGCGCGACCACCGAGATGGCCCGTGAGTTCATGAAGAACTGCAAGAAGGTCGGCATCAAAGTTCACGGCGATTTCATCATTGGCTTGCCCGGCGAAACGAAGGAAACCATCAACAAGACCATCGATTTCGCAAAGGAGCTGGATTGCGAGACCATCCAGGTCTCCCTTGCCCACGCCATGCCCGGCACCGAGCTGCACGAGCAGATGTCCAAAGAAGGTTTCCTGCGCGTGGAGGCGCTGGCCGACCAGGGTGGTCACCAGTTGCCGCACATCGAATTCCCGCACCTCTCCAAGGCGGAAATGATGGCCGGCGTTACGCGCTTCTACGACGATTACTACTTCCGCCCGAAGGTCGTCTGGCGCATCGTGCGCGAGGCCCTCTGGGACGGCCACGAACGCAAGCGGCTTTATCATGAGGCCGTCGACTTTTTGAGACTCCGCGCCGAGCGCCTCAAGTGGATCCAGCAGGGCGGCGACGCTCCCAAGACCATGGTGCCCGTTTCTGGCACTGGCTCGGCTAGCGGTACCGATTAGTTCTCCAGAATGAGCCACGAGCATAGGCTGCGATTCAAGACGTTCGTTATGGTCTTGCTGATGGTGGTGTGTGCGAACACCGGCGACCTGATGCTGGCGCGCGGGATGAAGCAGATCGGCGACGTTAAGATTTCCATCCCCGGCCTGCAGCACGCCTTGTGGATGACGATACAGAACGCCAGTATCTGGATCGGCATCTGCTTCCTGATCGGATTTACGCTTTGCTACATGACCGCGGTGAGCTGGGCGGATTACAGTTTTGTCATGCCGGCCGGGGCGTTTGGCTACGCCATCCAGACCATGCTGGCCATCGTGGTGTTGCACGAATTGGTCTCGCCGAAACGCTGGATAGGCGTGCTGCTGATCTGTTTCGGGGTGCTGCTGGTAGGTCAGACGAAACCAAATACCACGAACGTTGCGGTTCTGCCCTCATGAGTATCCGGACATTCTTAATGGCAGGCCTCGCCTCGTTCTGGAGCACCACGGGGACCCCGGGCGCAACGCACATGAAGTCTGGCGTGATTCCCATGCTGGTCTTTTTTGTGCTGTGCAACACCGGCGGCGAAATCGCCATGTCGTATGGGATGAAACAAGTCGGCGAACCGCAAGGTTTCCGCCCCATGGCCTTGCTCCGGTTTGTTTTGACCGCGGCGAAGAATCGCTGGCTCTGGCTGGCGATTCCCATGCTGGCCGCATCGTTCTATTCATTGCTGATCTTGTTTTCCTGGGAAAAAGTGAGTGTGGTGATTCCGGCAACGGCATCGAACTTCATTGTTGGAACGTTCGCCGCGAAATATCTGCTGAAAGAGGATGTGTCTTCCAAACGTTGGTTGGGAGTCCTGTGCGTGGCGGTGGGTGTATTGATTGTTTTGCGATCCGGCGGACACTAACCGGGGGAAAAATCCGAATTACGGACGGTTTGTGAACACATAGCGCCCGCCGGCTTTGGTCAGCAGGTACACGGGCGCATAGGCCGCCAGGGATTCGCCCTTCTTCGAGTCGTGAGTTATGAAGTAGACGCGGTCTTGGCCCGCCCACATCTTGTCAAAACGCGTGTCGTCCAGAAAAATATCGGGGCAATCCGGGAAAAGCGATCCATACCACAGCCCGTTGATGCGTCCATTCAGCACCAGAATTTGCTGTCCGGTATAGAACCGCACGGACGAAGCGTTCGCGTACTCCCCGTCATAAATGATGTGTTCGCCGGGCTTCAGATCTTTTTGGATGGCAACCGCAAACTGTTTGGAGCCGAGGATCGGATAGAAAACGCCCAGTGAAATGTGGACGCATTCCACGAACACAATCATCATCGCCGCCAGTGCCCAATTCGCTGTGCGAACCTGACCGCGCCGGCGCAAAAGCCAGTTGAGCAGCGGCCCCAGAAAAAATGCCAACGCCGTGCCCAAGAGCGGTCCGCGGAAGAAGCTCATGGCGCTTCCCGTAAGATCCAGCATGTGGCCCAGCGAAAGTGCGTAGTCCTGCGGGTTCTTACTGAGCAGGTCATACAGTTCGGTGCCGGGCTGCGGCGCGTGAGTCGTCAGGACCAGCGCCCCGGCTATGGCTGTGATCAGCAATCCGACAACAAGCAGCACGCTGGCGGAGCGCCGTCCAGCGCGAGCGAGCGGCGAGCCAATCGGGGATTCCGCCTCCCGCGTCATCCAATGGCCGATCAGCAGCGCAAACCCCGGCAGGCCCGGCGCGAGATAGTATTCCTGGCGCGTCGAGAAGCTGAAGAAAAGCAGAATCACGGCAGGCCACAGGAAGCACAACAGCAACGCTGCCTCCGGCGAGCGGCGTACGCCGGCATTTCTCGGCAGCCGCAATCGCACTTGCGCCAGCGCCTGCGGGAGAAACGAACTCCAGGGCAGGAACCAGATCAAGATCAATCCGTAGAAGAGCAGAATGGGGACCGTGTCGTAGTCCACAGGATAGCGCTTGCCGAGATAACGCAGGAATTGCTCATTCACGAAATAAAACCACAGAAACCCCTTGGCTTGTCCCGCCGGCGGATTCCGGAGCGCGGCGAGGATGTGCCAGGGCGCCGCGACCAGCAGGAAGACCAGCGTGCTCGAAATCAGGTGCATTTTCAGGATGTGGCGCAGGTCCCGCGCCAGCAAGAGGAAAATGAAAATAATCCCACAAGGAAAAACGATTCCAATCAAGCTCTTGGTCAGCACATTTAGAGCGATGACCGCTGCAATACCCCAGCACGAGAGGAGCGATGGTCGCCCCGACTGCCAGCCATCGAGAAATAGATATAGCGCAATGCCGATCCATAAACCAACCGTTACATCGGGAATCATGATGCGTGTGAACAGGTAAGGCCCGATCGTGGCAAGAAAAACGACCGCTGCCCAGAACCCTGATTCCGGTGTCAGAAAGCGCCGGCCGAAAAAGTAGAGTAGGAAAGCGAGCAAGAGCACGCTCAGGTGCAGGCTCAGCCGGGCGCTCCAGGCCTCCGTGCCGAACAGCTTGATGCCGAGGGCGACGCCCCAGTAGGGAAGAGGCGCTTTTTCCAGATAGCGAACGTCGTTTTCGTAGAGCGTCACCCAGTCGTGGCGCACCAGGATGTCCCGGCCGGCGTCGGCATGCGAGGCGTCTACGTCATCCTGAAGCGGAGGAGTGAAGAGTCCCGGACCATAGACCACCAGCCAAAGCAAAAACAAGATAGCAAGAGAGGACCCGATGCGTTGTCCGGCCGAACGAAACATTCCGATTGAGAGCCCCAGAGTGGGTGTATGCAGGCGCGAATCCGCTGCCGAGAGTAACGAATTAGTGTAGCACGTGCGGGAGCGCTCCCCGACCCGCTTAGCCGAGCCGTTCTTGTTGCAAAATCACGGCGGCCTCGGGTTCCAAAGGAAGGGAGAAGGCAGTGTGTTACTCTAAGGGCTGATCCTCGCCTAGCTGATGCAAGAGCGCAATGGAATGCCTGGGAGCAGCGCATTCCGTGGGCTGGCCGCGCGGAAAGCTGAAGTGAAGCTGTTAGGATAGCAATTGATAATGGAACAGGGAGCCTTGGTGTGATTATTGTGCGCAGCCCGCTGCGGATTTCGTTGGGCGGAGGCGGCACGGATCTGCCGTCTTATTACACGAAGCACACCGGGTTCGTCGTGTCCGCGGCTATCCGCCGCTATGTCTACATCACCATCAGTGATGGCTTCTGGCCGAAAATCAACCTTAAGTATTCAAAGATGGAAGAGGTCGGGTGCGTCGACGAGATTCATCATCCGATTATTCGAGAGGCAATGAAGCTGGCGGACGTGACCGGCCCCTATCTTGAAATCGTGAGCCACTCGGATATTCCCGCGGGCACCGGGTTGGGCTCTTCCGGGAGTTTTACGACGGCATTGCTCGCCGCTCTGCACGCGTTGAAACGCCAATTCATTTCCCCGCAGGAACTCGCCGAGCAGGCTTGCCACATCGAGATTGATTTGCTTAAAGAGCCAATCGGAAAACAGGACCAGTACATCGCGGCGTTCGGCGGGATCACCAGCTTCGAGTTTTTGCCGGATGGGAGAGTCAACGTGCAGCCGTTGTCCCTTCCTTCGGAGGCCCTGGCAAATCTGGAAGATAATCTCTTGCTGTTTTTTACGGGGACGGCCCGCTCGGCATCGGAAATTCTGCGCGACCAGGATACCAAGAGCAAAGAAAACGCCGGAGAGATGCTCGCAAATCTCCACTTCACGAAACAGTTGGGACTTGAAAGCCGCGACGCGCTGCTCAAAGGCGATCTGCGGAAATTCGCCGAACTGATGGCCGTGCACTGGGAACACAAGAAAAAACGCTCCCCCGGCATGAGCAACGGGCCGATTGATGAACTCTACGAGCTCGCTCGGAAGAACGGCGCCCTGGGTGGAAAGCTGGTCGGCGCCGGCGGCGGCGGATTCCTGCTGCTCTATACGGAAGAAAAGACCCGAGTGCGGGAAGTGATGCGCCGCGCGGGCCTCCGGGAAGTGCGCTTGAACTTTGATTTTGAGGGCACCACGGTCGTCGCGCATTCCTAGCCGGATCCTCGTGTGTGACCAACACCGGCATCCCTTTGGGGATGGGGAGGAGGACAAAAAGAGTTGCTCCCAGTGGCCATACTTGCGGGTGGACTGGCGACGCGCCTGCGTCCGGCGACGGAAAAGATTCCCAAGTCCCTGTTGGAGGTGAATGGCCAGCCGTTCATTGCCCACCAGTTGCGCTTGTTGAAATCCTCCGGAGTGGAACGCGTGGTTTTGTGCGTCGGCTTTCTGGGCGAAATGGTGCGCGATGCGGTGAAGGATGGCCACGCGTTTGGACTTGAAGTAAAGTATTCTTTTGACGGCCCTTCGTTGCTGGGTACGGCTGGAGCCTTGAAACGCGCCCTGCCGCTGCTCGGACGAGCCTTTTTGACACTGTACGGCGATTCCTATCTCTTGTGCGATTATGCGGCTGTGGCAAAGACGTTTGAAGCATCGGGGAAACAAGCGCTCATGACCGTGTTCCACAACGCGGGCCAGTGGGACACGAGCAATGTCGAGTTCGAAAATGGCCGGATCCTGGCGTACGACAAGAAGCGGCGATCGCAGCGGATGAAGTACATTGACTATGGTCTGGGGGCGTTCACAGCCAAAGCGTTTGATCGTGTACCTCCCGACCAGGCTTTCGATCTGGCCGATCTCTATCAGGCAATGCTCGCGGAGGGAGAATTGGCCGGGGCGGAGATTTCGCAGCGGTTTTATGAAATCGGTTCACCCGAGGGACTTGCGGAAACGGCGCATTTCATCGCTTCCCAGGGTCCTCCGGCAGGAGCACGGAAGAATGGATAACCAGTTGTGCAGGGAAAATTGCAGGGGATGAACACAGAGCATACGTTTGCGGAAACATTTCTGGCTGAAGCCGCGCAAATCGCGGCGGAGTTGGACCGCGCCAGCATTGAAAAGGCGGCGAAGATGATCGGCGACTTGCGCGCCACCGGTGGCCGGCTTTTTATTTTAGGAGTTGGCGGCAGCGCGGCCAATGCTTCTCACGCGGTCAACGATTTTCGCAAGATTGCCGGCATTGAAGCTTACGCGCCGACGGACAACGTCTCCGAACTAACAGCGCGTACGAATGATGAAGGCTGGTCCACAGTTTTCGAAAGTTGGTTGAAAACAAGCAGATTGCAAGCGCGCGACGCCGTTCTGGTATTTTCCGTTGGTGGCGGCGACTTGGACAGGAACGTCAGCCCGAATCTCGTGGCGGCTTTGAAGCTCGCAAAAGCCGTCGGAGCCAAGGTGATCGGCGTGGTGGGCCGGGACGGCGGCTACACGGCCAAGGTGGCAGATGCGTGTGTCCTCATCCCGGTGGTGAACCCTGTCCACGTCACCCCGCATTCGGAAGCTTTCCAGGCTGTCGTCTGGCACCTGCTGGTTTCGCATCCTGCAGTTAAGGTGGAGCAGACCAAATGGGAATCCACGGCGGGGACGCGTTGATGAACAAGGCTGTCTTTCTGGACCGCGATGGAGTCTTGAATCTCGCCCTCGTTCGCGGCGGGAAACCGTACTCACCTGCGAATCTTGCCGAATTGCAGTTGGCTCCCGGAGCCGCACAGGCACTCAGCGAATTGAAAGCTCTTGGCTTCAAACTTTTGGTGGTCACAAACCAGCCGGAAGTCGCGCGCGGCAATACCACCCGTGCCGCGGTCGAGGAGATTCACCGGGCCATCGCGGCGGAATTGCCGGTAGACGAGATTTTTGTCTGCTATCACACTGACGGCGACGGTTGCGAATGCCGCAAGCCAAAGCCGGGCATGCTTCTGGAAGGCGCTCGAAAATACAACGTGGATACGAGAGAGAGTTATATGGTGGGTGACCGCTGGCGTGACATCGAAGCCGGCCAGAACGCGGGCTGCCGAACCATATTTGTGGATGCCGGATACGAGGATCGTAATCCTGCTCAGCCGCCGGATGCGCAGGTGCGTTCCCTGCGCGAAGCCGTGGACTGGATTTTAGAGGAGTGCCGAAAGGGCGTGACGCGATGAAGAAGGTATCTGAATTGAAGGTGAAGATTTTCGGGGACGGCGCGGATCTTGCCGGCATGCTCGATCTCGCTCGGCATCCGTACATCAAGGGGTTCACAACGAATCCGACGCTCATGCGCAAGGCTGGTGTTCCGGATTACGAGCAATTTGCCGCGGAAGTGCTGAAACACATCACGGACTGGCCGGTATCCTTCGAGGTGTTTGCCGACGACATGGAGACGATGGAGTTACAGGCAAGGCACATTGCCAGTTGGGCGAAGAACGTTTACGTGAAGATTCCTGTGACCAACACCCGGCGTGAACCGATGTACGAGTTGATCCGCCGCCTCAGTCACGATGGCATTCAGGTGAACGTCACCGCCATGATGACTCTCGATCAAGTGCGTGAGGTAACAAAGGTATTGCGCGGTGGTGCGCCCTCAAATGCATCCGTTTTTGCAGGGCGAGTTGCGGATAGCGGGCGCGATCCGATCCCAATGATGAAAGAAGCGCTCGAGATTCTAAAGGACAGCCCAACGACCGAATTGATCTGGGCCAGTCCTCGCGAGTTGCTGAACATTTTCCAGGCCGATGAGATCGGATGTCACATCATCACTGTGACGAACGACATTCTGGCGAAATTGCCGCTCGTAGGGAAGGACTTGGCAGAGTTTTCGCTCGAGACCGTGCAGATGTTCCACAACGACGCGGCAAAGGCCGGATACACGCTGGGCGTGGCGGCCGCCGTGCGCGGCGCAAAATCTAGTAGGTCTTAGCGAGGTTTGTGTAGCAGGCGTCGACGATGCGCATGGAACGCAGCGCATCCTCGGCAGTGGCAATGGATAGATTTGTCTTCGTGCCCGTGCACGCGGCCACAAAATCCTCCGTTTCCATCTGCAACGACACATCCTCCGTCCCATAATCGAAATGCGTTTCGCGTGGCTGCCCCGGCTGCAACCAGGGCCATTTCGCGGCAATCGTCAGCCGCTGTGATCCATAGAATTTGCCTCGCCCATGCAGCAAAAATTGCGCTTTCTCCGTCTCCACCGTCAGTTCCATTCGCGATTGCCAGCTTGAAAGCGACAAATACAGATTGGCGACAGCGCCACCCGGAAGCACCAGCGCCAGGCTTGCGTGATCTTCCACTTGGATCGGCCAGAACGAACGGCTGAGGTGCCCGGCAGCGAGTTCGGCTGCTCCAAACATCCATTGCAAAAGATCGAAAAAGTGGATGCCCGGGTCGATACACACACCCCCGCCACATCGAATCGCGTCCGTCTTCCAGCTTTTCTCATAGCCAGGTTGCGCACCGTGCGCCAGCACGCCATCCACACCCAGCACTTTTCCATATTCGCCGGAGGAAACGCATCTCTGCAAATGTTGCACGTTTTTTAAGAACCGGTAGTTGAGCCCGACAAAGACGCGGCTGCCTGATTGTTTAGCGGCCGCGATAAGCGCCTCGGCCTCTGATGCCGTTCGACCCAGCGGTTTTTCGACCAATACGAAGGGAGCGAGCGCAAACACTTTCGGAAGAATCTCAACGGCTGTGTCATGGGGAGTGGCGACAACCGCGGCATCGTAGGGCCCAGCGAACGCGGCAAGCTCATTAACCGCTTCGGTCTTCGCCGAGAGTTTTGTGCCGGTGGCGACCTTTGGGTCGAACGCCACGATTTTGGAAACGGGAGTGAGCTTTGTGAGTGCCTGGATTCTTTGGGCGCCAATCAGGCCGGCTCCAACCACGAGGATCTTCATAGGTCAATTCGCCTCAGCTTGAGTGCTTCCGCGCGAATCGAACCCGGCGACAGGGTCGAATACGGATCGTTCACGTGAATGAACCGCCCGGAGACGCCATCGGAACTCGGCGAGAGCAGCCAGCGGCATAGTGCAACCGGCTTTGAAAAGGGAACCACGCTGCGGACTTCGCCGCCGGCGGCGCGAACAGCGGCGAGCATGGCGGTCTCGTTGGCGCCTGGTGCGATGATGTTGACATCGATCGGAACCTTGGCGGCATCCAGTTCCATTGCCATGGTCTCGCACATGCGCACCGCGGCCGCTTTCGAAGTGCCGTATGGCAAAAATTGCGGATAACCGTACCCGGAGCCTCCCCCGGAAAACAAAATGATCTTGCCGCGAGCCGGCGAATCCTGCGCCGGCGCTTCCACCCAGGATTTAACAAAGGCGCGGGCGATGAAGAAGGACCCTGCTGTATTGACGCGCAGCGTATGCGCGAATTTTTCCGCATCGAGCCGCCAGAAATTGCCGGTCTCCCCAAGCTCCGCCGCCGCGTGGATTACGGCATCCGCGCGCGTCCACTGCCGCCGAATCTCGTCAAAAAGAGCGGCTACGGATTGTGGGTCTGCAACATCCAGGAGCGAAGACCGGTGACTGGATCCAAGTTGCTGCGCCGTTTCATGCACCTTTTCGGTGGTAGCCGCCAGCCAGAGCGGATGGCCCGAAGCAGCGAGGTCCCGCGCTACTTCGAAACCTATTCCCCGGCTGCTGCCCGTAACCAGGATGCGCGCAGGCCGCGTCATGTGCGTTGAGGAAGACATGCAAATTTGTCCAGAAATTTCGCCCCTCTATTAGACCACGAGAGGGGGGAATCCGCAGGCTTTTCGGGTCGACGCTCCGATTGGAGTCGACTATCATTTATAAATAGCCGGCACGAAGCCGCATTTCCCGCGGAAGATATAGTAAGCACTACGTATTTATCGGCATGATCAGCGGCTGTCCGAAGCAATTTGTGCCAGCCCCATACGGGCAGGGAAGCGCCCTCAAGTTACGGAGCAGAGAATGAGCCTGGGACGATTTTTTATTGTGGGCGGAGCTGGATTCATCGGCTCGCACTTCACCGACGTACTCCTGGGAGCAGCGGGCGCCCAGTCCGTGACGATTTACGATAACCTTAGTTCCGGCCGCGAGTGGCATTTTGCCAGGCACCTGAGTAATCCGCGCTTCAAATTCGTAAAAGGTGATGTAAAGGACCTCGAATCGCTCAAACGGGCTATGGACGGCACCGAAGTTGTAATTCACCTGGCCTCGAATCCCGACATTGCTCGCGCCGCGACGGAACCCGATATCGATTTTCGCGAAGGCACTTACCTGACAGAATGCGTTCTCGAGGCCATGCGGCTAACTTCCGCGAAGCGGATTCTCTATGCGTCCGGCAGCGGCGTTTACGGCGATTTGGGCACACGGGAAGCGCACGAAGATTACGGCCCGATGGTGCCCATCTCGACTTACGGCGCCAGCAAGCTCGCCGGAGAAGCCTTGATCAGTTCTTACTGCCACATGTTCGACATGACCGGGTGTGTCTTCCGGTTTGGCAACGTGGTTGGGCCGCGACAGACGCATGGCGTTGGCTTTGACTTTGTCCGTTCCTTGCGAACGGACCCGGTCCGCTTGCGCATTTTGGGCGATGGCGGCCAGAGCAAATCCTATATCTATGTGGAAGACGTAATTGCGGCCGTTCTGACGGCGCATGACAAGACCAGGCAGAATTTCCAGTCTTACAATGTGGCAACCGGCGACTACATCACGGTGAAGGAAATCGCGGAGTTGGCCGTAGAGTGCGTAGGATTGCATCCCGCCAGCGTGAGGTTTGAATTTACCGGCGGCGACCGTGGTTGGAAGGGCGACGTCGCGGTGATCCGGTTGAATACGGAACGCATCCGCAGCCTCGGATGGAAAAACAAGCGGAATTCGCGCGAGGCGTTGCGCGACTCGATGATGGCTTTGCTCCGCGATGCCGAATTGCTGTACACGGGCAAGGGAGCGTAGAGTTCCACATTGCATCTGATTGGCTACATCTTGCTGACAGTGGCCCTGATCGGGACCTTGAGTTCCACGGTCTATCTTGGCCTGGTGTTGGCTGCGGTCGTTAAGTTCCGCCGTGATTCTGCAGTTTTGCTGAATCCTCCCGTGCCGGATGCCAGCTTGCCCGCAGTTTCGGTCATCAAGCCTGTCCACGGACTGGAGCCGCAGCTTCGCGAGAATATTGAAAGCTTTTTCCGCCAGGATTATCCGCGCTACGAAATTCTGTTCGGTGCGGATACCGCGGACGATGCGGCGCTGGCGATCGTTCAGGAAGTTAGCGCGCGCTATCCCCAAGTGCCCAGCCGCGTTGTCGTGCATGGAGAATCACCCTGGCCGAATCCGCAGACCTACTCGCTGCACTGCCTTTCTCTGCAAACCCAGCATGGCATCATTGTGGCCACGGATAGCGATGTGGAAGTTGCTCCAAACTACCTGCGCGAAGTGGTGGCTCCGCTGTTGAAACCCGGCGTTGCGATGTCCACCTGTTTGTATCGCGGAAAAAATGTCGGCGATTTCTGGTCGAATCAGACGGCAATGCTGATGAGCGTCGAAGAACCTGCCGGAGTCCTCGTCGCAAATTTGCTAGAGGGCATGAAATTCGGTCTGGGCCCGACGATTGCGGTGAAGAAAGAGGCGCTGGAAGAGGTTGGCGGCTATGAAAAGTTCTGCGATTATTCAGCGAACGACTTCATTCTTGGTAATCTGATTCACAAGGCGGGCTACCAGGTGGTGCTTTCCAGCCACGTGATCGACCACATCGTGAACCAAAGCACCTTCCGGAAGATGTGGCAAAACCAGTTGCGCTGGCGGGTCACGGAACGCTATTGCCGCCCCAAAGGCTATCTGGGCATGGGTCTTATTTTCGCCATGCCCTTCGGTATTGCGGGACTTCTTGCAGGCGGATTCCTGTGGAACTGGACATTAGGTGCGGCTCTTCTCGGGTGGGCGGTGTTCAACCGCTTCATCGAAGCCATCGCCGTGGGCTGGATCGGGTTGCGAGACAAGCCGCTTCTGCGGAAAGTCTGGCTTTATCCCACGCGCGATCTATTGGGTTTCATCGTCTGGTGCGTCAGCTTCTCTGGAACAAAAATCGCCTGGAGAAGCAGCAAATTTGAATTGCGAGGCGAGCGCATGGTGCTGCGAAAAAATGCGGGAAATCCCTCCTGAGTTTCGGCAGGGGCGCCGCGCGGCCCATGCTACGATCTTGGCGCCATGAGCCAAATCCCCATCTGGCGTATGGTTGTCCTGGCGTTCGCGATCGCCCCTCTCGTCTACTACCTGGTGGCGATTGTCTCCGCGCTGCGTTTTTTTCTTGTTGAGCGGAAGCGCAAGCTTTCGGCCTATTTTCCGCCCGTAAGCATCCTCAAGCCGGTGCGTGGTGTTGATTTCGCCTCTTACGAAAATTTCCGCAGTTTCTGCACGCAAGACTATCCCGAGTACGAAATTCTCTTCTGCGTCAACGAGATGAGCGATCCTGCCGTGCCCGTGATTCAACGGCTGCAAGCGGAGTTTCCCACTCGCCGCATTGAAATCTATTCTGGGGCACAACAGATTGGCTCGAATCGCAAGGTCAACAACCTTGCTCTGCTCACCAAAAATTCTCGCTTCGACATGCTCGTGCAGAGCGATGGCGATGTGCGGGTCGCCCCCGAATATCTGCGGGAAATCGTCGCTCCGTTTGCGGATTCGGCGGTGGGCGTGGTGAGCTGCTTCTATCGAGGTATCGCGGAAAAGAACTTTTGGGCGGAGCTCGAAGCCATCGGCGCCGCCAGCGATTTTTTTGCCGGGGCGCTGGTCGCGGATCTTCCGGGAAGCGTCACGTTTGCTCTTGGCGCTTCGGTGGCCACCAAGCAATCGTGGCTCGCCAAAATTGGCGGATATGAGGCACTCGCGGATTACCTGGCAGACGACTACGAAATTGGCAACCGGATCCATAAAGCCGGAGGAAAGGTGCTCTTGTCGCGCGAAGCCGTGTGGACGATGTACCCCGCGCAAACCTTCCAAGGTTTCTGGGAACACCAGGTGCGCTGGGCCAGGACCGTGCGCCTGGTGAGGCCGGCGTCTTTCTTGGGGCTCATTTTCACCCACGGATTGCCTCTGGCGATATTGGGCTTCATCGCGGTTCCAAGCAGCGCAATTGGCTTTGGAATTTTAGGCGCTTATTTGTTTTTGCGTCTTCTAATGGCCTGGGTTGTGGGCGTGTGGGGCGTGAAGGATCCGGTGCTGGCTCGCAGATTGTGCCTTGTGCCCATTCGCGATGCCATCCATTTCCTCGTCTGGCTTGCGGGCTTTACGTCGAACCGTGTGAAGTGGGGCGAGACCGAATTCGAAATCCAGGACGGAAAAATGAAGGAAGTCGCTGCGGGCCGCTTCTAACAATCTTGATCAACACACCGGTTCCGCTAATGCCCCCCACAATCACCAGGATGATGGCGATCACTATGGAAACGCTTGGGCGATCGTTGAACAATCTAAATAGGGAGGCCTGTCAGTGCGCCGCACCCCCGTTGGTATTTGGCATTGCGGCAGCTTCGCCAGAATAGGGCTTCGGATTCACCGTCGCTCCTTGAGAGACTTTTTGAGTTCCCTCGGCGACAATGTGCTCTCCCGCTTTTACTCCCGTGTGGATAATCCAGAAGCTCCCAGACCTCTCCCCGACCGTTACCGGCCGGATGTCCACTTTGTTATCGCTCCCCACCACCGCTACTAGGTACTTGCCCTGAATATCGGTGATCGCGCGTTGCGGGACCAGCAGCGCGCCCTTTTGAATTTTTCCGGCGGATCGGACATTTCCAAACCCACCCGGTCGCAAAATGCGCGTCGGATTTGGAAATTCGATCTGCAGCAAAATAGCGCCCGCGGAGATGTCCACCTGGCGATCCAGCGCATAGAATTTGCCTGTATGGGGATAAATGGAACCATCCGCTAACACCAATTGCCAAGGAATCCTCCCCAACGCGTGATCCTCCGTTTCCCCTGCCTCTTCGAACTCGCGCATCGCCTTAAGATATTCCTGCTCGCTCGGGTTGATATTGGCCAGGATCGGATTCACCGTGGAAACGGTCGTCAGCGGAGTCGGACTTTGCGGGCTGATGAAATCCCCGACTTGAGCCGTAGCAATTCCGGCTACGCCATCAACGGGCGCGAGAATCGTCGTATATCCCAGATTCAGCCGCGCTGTTTCCAGCGCTGCTTCCGCGGAGGCCACCGCCGCTTTTGCGGCTTCTACTTGAGCCAGCGCGGAAAGATTGCTTTGCACCGCGTTATCGAGTTCCTGACGGCTGATGGCCCCGGTTTGCGCGAGAGGCGTGTAGCGATTGACATCGAGTTGCGTTTTGCCCTGCTGGGCCTGTGCGCGAGCCAGATCGCCTTGAGCCTGTTCGAGAATGCCCGTGGCCTGGTCAAGGGAGGCCTGAAAGGTCCGCGAGTCGAGCTGGAAAAGGGGTGTACCCTTGGTTACCACGGCGCCGTTGATATAAAGTTGCTTGACCAGATAGCCGGCAACTTGCGCGCGGATCTGTGCGTTGACCTTTCCAGTCAGAGTAGCCACCCATTCTTTGGTGATGGGCGCGTCCTTCTGGATCACCTGCACCACTTCGACGTCAGCCGGCCCGGCTGCCACATGTAGTTTGGACCCGCAGCCGCTGGACCACAGAATTGCGCCGGAGAGAATCGCGGGCAGCAACGAACCGCATGCAAACCTTGCGCCGGGGCAATTCACCGGATTGAACCTGAATTCACATCGAGGCATGAAAATTCCCCACGGCGATTACGGCGGAGGAAACTCGAAATCCGAGGGCCTTCGTCCATCCTCAAAATCTCGGAGTAACAGAATTTTCAGGAAAATTCACCCGAATCGCCAGCAATCAGATTTCGTCTATTTTAAGACAGGCGCCGGAGCGGGCGGCCCTGGCCTTCCGGTTCATTCACAGGCCAGTTCGTGAATGGCAAGTCCGCGAACTGGATTGTGCAGACTATAGCTAAGGAGATTCTTAGGGTCTAGTGATTTTGTCACATGTCTCGAAGGCTCGCCCGGACCCCGCCGGGCCGCCAGGATGCCCCCTGCTCCGGCTACCTTGGTGGCAGCCAGCCATCCGCAAACTTGAAACTTTGGCCGTCGCAGTGCCATGATGCGTCCAACAGGCACCGTCTGCGATATCGCTCCGCGCCTTTCCCAGAGGTTCGCAACCAGAAATCTTCAGGAGCCGGCATGGAACCAAAGCGATTCAAGAACATCCATAAATTCATTGAACCCTATGTGATTGAAGACGGAACAGGATTCCGCCTGACGAATCACGATCCCGGCGACACGCATAACCTCAACTCGGAATTCAAGCCTGAAGCGAAAAAGTGGCTGGAGCAGGGCATCATGATCCTCAGCGAGATGCAGGATATGCTCTACGCGCAGAGCCATTGGGGCCTGTTGTTGATTTTTCAGGCCATGGACGCGGCTGGAAAGGACGGAACGATCAAGCACGTCATGTCCGGCATCAATCCCCAGGGCGTCGAAGTCGTCTCCTTCAAGGCTCCTTCCGCTGAGGAAATCGCTCATGATTTTCTATGGCGGACGAATCGCTGTTTGCCCGCGCGCGGCAAGATCGGTATCTTTAACCGTTCCTACTACGAGGAAGTTCTCGTCGTCCGCGTCCATCCGGAACTCCTCGAAAAGCAGAAGATTCCTAAGGAATTCCGCGAGGATCATTTCTGGAAAGGCCGCTACGAAGACATCATGGCCTTCGAGCAATACCTCACGCGCAACGGCATTGCCATCCGCAAGTTCTTCCTCAATGTCTCCAAAAAAGAGCAGAAAAGGAGATTTCTCGAGCGGCTCGAAAATCCCGAAAAGAACTGGAAGTTTTCCGCTGCGGATGTCCACGAAAGGCAATATTGGGATGACTACCACTCGGCGTACGAAAAGATGATCCGCAATACCGCTTCCAGGAATGCCCCTTGGGTGGTTGTGCCTGCGGATAATAAATGGTTCACCCGGCTACTGGTGGTGGCCACCATCGTGGATGCGCTGGCGGGCATGAATCTGGAATATCCCAAGCTCACCGAGCAGCAGCGTGCACAGCTCAAAGCTGCCCGAAAGCAATTGGATTCCGAATAGAGATGGCTAGCTTCACATTGGCGACTTCCCCTGCAGTTTGCCCCCGTCAGGGTTGGCTTGCGTCGCCTGGCCTCGGAACCACCTTGAGGGCTTGCAAGTGCATGTCCCGGAACAAGGTTGGCCAATATTCCTTGAACATGTTGCCGGCAAATTTCCATCCCAGATCGCTTCCATAGCGCTCCATCGTCCGCATGCCGGTCTGCTCGTGGACGGGATAATACGCGTTGGAAAGCGCCTCCGCGGCAAGTGGGCCCAGCAGCCCTGAGGAATTGAAGGTGTCGTTCCCATCGTCCTTCCGGGTTACAACCATCCTCACTGCTGAGTATTTGATTGCGCGGAAGAAGCTGGGATGGCTTTCCGGGAAAAAGCGGGGGTCCTGGCGCAAGAGAGAGGCAAATACGAAAGTACCGAAGAAAGACTGGGACGAAGCGCGCGCTATCGAATAGCCGTATCGCGTGCCGTAGGCATCCCACCCCTGTCCGGGTCCGCTCGGGGAATTCGTTGCCTGGTTTTTCGCGGCGCTGAGCGCGGAGGCCAGGATATACGCAGGCGAGATGGCCTGGTCGACAAAGATCTTGAATTTTCCGCCCGCCGAGAGCGGCCCCGGGCTGGTGGCGATATCCGGGAAGAAGATCGACCGGCTAGTCGCATAACCTACATATCGCCCGGCTGTGCTTTCGTTTGTCTTTCCGGCAGCCTCCTGTTTCGGCTGGGGCGAATCCGGCTTACTGGAGGAGTTGGACGTTCCTGCCCCTGCCGGCCCTTGGCCCCAGGCCAGTCCGGGAATCAGCAAAGCCGCCAGAAGTAAGGACCAGGAGCGACACCGAATCGTTGGAATGCGAAAATGGAGCCGCTGAGACATGCTCTCCCCCTGAATTTCAGCTATGGAACTACGCTCTTTGAGTGGCCCGAGCCCGCCAGAGATACCAGTTTTTATCCGAGGATCACACAACCACTGCCTGTTCGCGCTTGGCATTCCCGAGCGGTGGGAATTGCGGGGGACACGTAGGGCAGGCCAAATACAGACCGCGAAGGTATCACGGCTGGGGATGCGTAGCAAAGCGAGATTTACTGGGACACCTTGGGGAAATACCCGAGGCAAAATTGCAGTTCCGGGAGTTTGAGTTGACGCGAACAGCGTAGACCCTTTACTCTAGAAAGGTTGCGGTAGCCCGGTGAAACACCTCTGTATGCTCCCGGTTGCTGCGTTTCTCCCTTCGGCTGGGAGGTCGTCCAATTGGTAGGACTCCAGACTCTGGATCTGGCTATCCTGGTTCGAGTCCAGGCCTCCCAGCCAATAAGATTGAATCACTTACGGAGATAAAACCACGTAGCGCCTACCGTCCCTTCACCCTCCTTCAGTGGATTTCAACTCACAATTTCACTGGTCTACGGCTAAATGCTTTCCATTCTTTGGCGCAAATAGGCTCACCCTTACTTCCGTCAACGCCGCAGCCCTGAAGTAGCCGGCTTTGCGCCAACCTTGACGCTTCTGGAGCCCAATGCTAGATTCGCCATTCAGCGCGAAATCAGGGAGGGATCTGTCTGAGCCGGCCACGGAAGCAGCGGCAATTCGCCGAGTTAACCCGACGCGAATTTCTGCAATATGGCCAAGGCGCGGCGCTGGCGTTTCTTCCTGCGAGGCTTGGCTGGTCTTTCTCCTCCCTCGAGAATTCTCCACGGGCCCTCCCTCCTGCCGACTTCCACGTCCATCCCAAATATCGAAAGGCGCTCTCGCTCGAGGCGGTGCTGCAGAAAGTCGCTGCGGAAAACGATTCCTACCCAACCGAAGTTTATAGCGACCGGATTGGCGTAATTCTGGCCGGCTGGCGCGCAGAGCTTCTGGACTCGCCGCAAAAAACAACAAGTGTCGAACGTGTAATGAGCGCGAACTTCACCGGGGCTTCTCCCCACGCAAGTTTGAAACCGAGGCGCAGAAACGACGGCTGTTTGCAGGTGTGGCAGGCGGAATTTGGAAACCAAACTGTGTTGGGAAAAGATGCGTTTCTTGCCGAGTGGCGTAAATCGCTCGCGGTTTTCTCAAAGCTGCTCACCGTCGATTTCCAGATCGTCGCAATCCACGCGGACGAAGCGGCCACGCCTGCGCCAAGCGCGACAATTCGAGTGCATACTCGCATTCGCTATGAGTTTGTCGGTTTGGGCAACGGATTTCAGCGTGAACAATGGGTCGGCCATGCGGATCTGGAATGGGTTCTCGGCGCAGGTCCCGAAGTGCGCCTCCTCAGTTGGAGCCAGGTAGAAGAAACGCGCAGCCGCGCGCTGGCTCCAATCCTCGAAGATCGCGCGCCGCAAGTCTTTGGAGTTTGCGAATCCTTCCATGCGCAATTCTCGAAAGGAGTGGATTACTGGCGCACGGCGCTCGACGCCGCCAGCGGCATCGATATTTACGGCCACAACGGCTTGGCCGTCGGGGACATCGATGGCGACGGCCTCGACGATCTTTACATCTGCCAGCCCGCCGGCCTCCCCAACCGCATGTACCGTAATCGCGGCGACGGCACTTTTGAAGACGTGACGCAGCTCTCCGGCACAGGACTCCTAGACAACACGGCTTGCGCCCTTTTCGCCGACATCAACAACACCGGTCGCCAGGATCTCATCCTCGTGCGCGCCAGCGGGCCGCTTCTTTTCCTCAATCAGGGCGGGGGAAAATTTCGCCTCCAGCCAAGTGCTTTCCAGTTTGCGAATCCGCCGCAAGGTACTTTTACCGGCGCCGCCATTGCCGATTACGACTGCGACGGCTGGCTGGACATCTACTTTTGCCTTTATTCCTACTACCAGGGCGCGGATCAATACCGCTATCCCACGCCTTATTACGCCGCGGAAAATTGCCCTCCGAACTTCCTGATGCGGAATCTTCGCGACGGCACATTCCGCGATGTCACAAGCGAAACCGGGCTCAACCACAACAACCAGCGATTCAGCTTTTGTTGCGCATGGTCTGATTTCAACGGCGACGGCTGGCCCGATTTGTATGTCGTCAACGATTTCGGCCGCAAGAATCTCTACCGCAACAACGGCAATGGCACCTTCACGGACATTGCGAAGGAAGCGGGTGTCGAAGACGTCGGCGCCGGCATGAGCGTCAGTTGCCTCGACTATGACACGGATGGCCTGCAGGACCTCTACGTGGCTGATATGTGGACAGCCGCGGGACTCCGCGTTTCGATGCAGGACAAGTTTCAGCAAAACGCAAGCGAGGATGTGCGCGCCCTATACCGCCGTCACGCCATGGGCAACTGCCTCTACCGCAGCCGCGGAGACGGATCTTTCGATGATGTTGGTCCGCAATCCGGAACTTTAATGGGCCGTTGGGCCTGGTCCAGCGACTCCTGGGACTTGGACCATGACGGCTTTCCCGAAATTTACATCGCCAATGGCATGATTTCCGGGCCGCTCAAGAATGATCTCAACAGCTTTTTCTGGCGCCAAATCGTGGCGAAGTCTCCCTTGGGTTCCACCCCAAGCACCGCGTATGAGCAAGGCTGGAATGCCATCAACGAACTGATTCGCGCGGATGCCACTTGGAGTGGCTACGAACGAAATCTGCTCTATCTCAACAACGGCGATGGCACCTTCTCGGATGTTTCCGGAGCCGCGGCCGTGGATTTTCTGGAAGACGGCCGCACCATGGCTTTTGCGGATTTCGACGGCGACGGCCGCGTGGAAGCGGTCCTGAAGAATCGCAACGCCCCGCAATTGCGTTTCCTGAAAAATGTGATTCCAGAGCTTCCACCAGCAATCGCCTTTCGCCTCACCGGCAAGCAGAGCAACCGCGACGCAATCGGTGCCCGGGTCACAATCGAAACCAGCACGGGGCTCCAGACGCGTTTTGTACAGGCGGGCTCCGGCTTTCTGGCGCAGCATAGCAAGGAACTATTCTTCGGCTTGGGCCAGGCCCAGGGAAGAATCAGCGCAACAATCCGGTGGCCCAGCGGACTGCTCCAGCACCTGGATAACCTGCCGGCGAATCATCGCATTTGGGTTGAAGAAGGATCCCACGCCTTCCGCAAGGAACCATTTGCAGCCAGGACGGAGAACCCGCACCAATCCACAAATGGAATTGTCCAATCGTCAGAGAGCTTGCCCGAGCAGGTAGAAACCTGGCTGCTCGCACCCGTCGCCGCGCCGGATTTTCTCATCGGCGCGCAGAACTCAAAGTCAAAAACTCTCACGGATCTGCGCGGCAAGCCTGTGCTGCTCTGCTTCACTTCGTCCCAGCTGCGGAACTGGAGCGTTCAATTGGAAAATTTGCAACGCCTCGAACAAGAGGCGAACCGGGAAGGTTTTCAATTGCTTGTTCTGGACGCGGAAGCAAGTTCCGGTGGGAAGCGCACTCCCGAACAGGAAATCCGCCCAGGCTCCGAATTGCGCATCGTTGCTGCCTCCCAGGACACGCTTGCTGTTTACAACATACTTTTTACACGCTTGTTTGACCGCCACCGCGATATGAGCCTTCCTGCCGCTTTTCTGCTTGACCCCAGGGGCGACATCGTAAAAATCTACCAGGGCTTGCTTCCAATCGAACAAGTGACGGAAGACGCGCGGCACATTCCCGCAACCCCCACCCTCCGCTTGCAACGAGGGCTCCCGTTCCCCGGAGTGGCCGATTCCTACGAAATTGGCAGAAATTATCTTTCCTTCGGCGCAATTTTCTACGAACGCGGTTACCTGGAACAATCCGAGGCCTATTTCCGCCTGGCGCAAAAGGACGACCCGAACGGCGCGGAAGCTCTCTACGGCCTCGGCAGCGTTTATCTGGAAATGGGCAAAAATCAGGAAGCGCGCGGCTATTTCAATCGTGCAACCCGCGCGCAAGCCAATTACCCCGGCACCATGCCCAACACGTGGAACAATCTTGGAATTTTGTCCGCCCGGGAAGGTAGGACCGACGAAGCCATCGGCTATTTCCAGAAGGCCCTCGAGTTCAATCCCGACAACCCGGTCGCGCTCGAAAATCTGGGCAACGCTTTCCGCCAAAAAAAGAATTGGTCCGAAGCGAGAAACGCGCTGGAGCGTGCCCTCTTTCTGCGGCCCGACGACGCCGAATCCAATTACAGCTTGGCGATGGTTTACGCTCAAACCGGCGACACTGTTCGGGCTCACGACTACTTGCAAAAGGCCTTGGCGCTTCGGCCCGCATATCCCGAGGCGCTGAACAATCTCGGAATCCTGTACCTCCGCACGCGCCGGCCGGAGGATGCGGAGAAAAGCTTTCGGGAATCCATTCGCCTGGCGCCGGAATATGATCCGGCCTATCTGAATCTTGCGCGGCTGTATGCAATGGAGGGCGAAACCGCCAGGGCCCGCTCCGTTCTCGAAGACCTATTGAAAATTCATCCGGACCAGGTCCAGGCCCGGCAGGAATTGCAATCGCTTTCCCAGTAGTTTGCGCTGGTCCGCATGCGGCGGATAAAATCGCAAGGGGAACCTGGAGAATCGCGTTTCCGTTCTCATCATTTCGCATGATTCGCGTTTTGCAAAACCTCGGCCTTGTCGCTGCCGCTTTGTGCTGCGTCGTTCTATTGCCTCTCAATTTGATGGCCCAGAGCGGGGCCTCCGCCGTCGATGGCTATGTTCGCGACGCGCAAAAGCAGCCGCTGCCCGGCGTGAAAGTTTGGCTCGACGATCAAATCGAAGGCCGCACGCAGTCCACGCTTACCGACGCCGCAGGACACTTCCAGTTTCCAGATTTGTCTCCGGGCACATACATGCTTCGCGCACAAAAGAGCGGCTACCTTGAGGTGACCCACGGGCCATTAGTGTTGAAGCAGGGCGAAACAACTTCAGTGAACCTTCAGCTCGCGGGCCAGCGCCCCCAAGCATCGCCGGCTGGAAAAAATCCCGCAGATGCCATGGAATATTCCGATGAGCCGAATTTCACGGTCGCCGGCGTTTCCGACCCAAGCGATGTCGGCGGTCACGGCTCGAACGTCACTTTGCCCACCAAGGAAGCATTGGCCAAAGACACCGCGTCCCTGACTGCGGGAATCTCCGGCTCGGGTAACCACGACGAAGCTTCCGAATCGCGCGCCACTGGCTTTCCCATTGTTTCTCCGCAAGATTTTGCGACGAACCTGAGCGCAGGGGAAAATCTTCTGCAAGCGGGCAGGCCCAAGGATGCAATCACCTATCTGGAAAAAGCCGCTCAGCTGCAGCCTGGGAATTTTGAAGCCAACGATTCGCTCGCTCAGGCCTATCTGCGCAGCGGCGATCCGAAGCGCGCTGAAGTTTTGGAAAACGCATTCATCGCAAAGCAGGATCGCGCCGGCGCGCACGCCTTGCTGGCTGCGGCCAAGGAAGCCGAAGGCCTGCCTGTAGAAGCCGTGAAGGAATACCAGCGCGCAGCGGAGATGGACCCGAGCGAGCCGCATCTCTTCTCCTGGGCCGCGGAACTTCTACTCCATCATGCGTATCAGCCGGCTTCCGAAGTTTTCGCCAAGGGCCACCGCCTTTACCCGAAGTCCATTCGTATTCTGGTCGGCCTGAGCGCCACCGCGTACGCGCAGGATCTCCATGATCAGGCCGCGCGTTGGCTGCTCAATGCCATCGCGCTCGAACCCTCCGACCCACGGCCTTACGAATTTCTTGGCAAAGTTCAGGAAGTGGCCAAGAGCGAGCCGCCGGAATGGGCCGCTGCGTTTGAGCGTTTTGCGTCCTTGCAGCCCGGCAATGCGCACGCTCACTACTTCTATGCCGTGGCCCTGGAAAAGCAGCGCCGCGGCGCAGCGGACTTTTCCCCCCGCGAAGCGGAGCTGCGCAAAGCCATCGCCCTGGATTCGAAATTCGGCGACGCCTATCTTCATTTAGGCTTGCTGCAGATCGAACAGCGCGATTTCGTCAAGGCCGTGGAATCCCTTCAAAGGGCCGTGGATCTCACTTCGCTGCCCGATGAAGCCCACCTGCGGCTCGCCCAAGTCTATCGTGAATTGGGAGAGGCCGAAAAAGCCCGCCAGGAGTCACAGCTCTACTCCGAAGTCTCGGAAAAGAAAAAAGCCCAGCTCGAGCAGGAGCGGCACGAGCTGGGCCAGTTTGTCTATACGATGCAGGGCGATTCCGGATCCCCGGAAAAGCCCGCGCCAAAACCTCAGTGAGGCGCTGGCGGAGGTGTCGCGCCCTTCATTAAGTCCACGAACATCCGGTTGAAACGCTCCAGGTCCAAATCGACCAGAATCTCCACGCGATTCGTCGGCAACTTGGGTTTATCTCCCTCGCTCCAGGTAAGCGTGTTCCCATAGGCCGCTCCGTGCTCGGTATCCACAGCCATGTAGCGAACGTCGCGCTTCGTAATAATGGAAGGATCGATCCACGCCGCCGCCGCAAGTTCATCCCACATCAAATCGGCGCCCGGCGCGTGCAGGTAGTATTTCGCCACATACTGCGCCAGCGGTGTCCCCGCTTTCGCAATTTCTTCCACCATCGCAGGCGTCAGTTGCGTCTTCAGTGAAATGTCCACGGTGGTGCAGGTGATTTTGTGCCAGTTCGCGTGCAACACGGTGTCCGCGGCTTCCGGATCCATCCAGAAATTGAACTCGTGCCGCGGCACGTTCACGAATTCCACATTGTCCGTTGCCGGATTCAGGCTGCCGCCCATGAACACGAGTTCCTGCGCAAGTTCCGCGAACTGCGGATCGATGCGCAGCGCCAGCGCCAGATCGGTCATTGGGGCGCCTTCGTAGATCGTCACCTCGTGCGGATACTTGTGCACCATCCGGATCAGAAAATGCGCGGCGTCTTCCGTCGAAGGCTTTGTGGTTGGCATTCCTTCCTTCGGGGGGGGCACGACGAAAGGCTCATGCCACCAGCGTGGGTCCCACGCTCCGGCGTATCCTACTTTCCCGTAGCGCTGCTGCCAAAGCACCGCCTCTTCGTGCGTGCGCCACAGCGAAAACACCGCTCCGGGAACCACCGGAATGTCCGTGCGGCCCATGATTTCCAGCAGCCGCAGGGTGTGAACCACCTCTTCGTCTCGCCACTGGTTGCCCGTGGCCACAGTGATGCCCAGCACATCCGCCTGTGGAGACTGAATCAGCGTTGCCAGCGTCTGCATGTTGCTCCCGCCGGGCCCGGAGCAGTCCTGGTCGATGATGACCTTCCGCCGGATTTGCGCGGTCGCGCTGCCGCCGAGAATAAGGGTGAGGGTAAACAGGCTCAAAATAAAGCGACCCACGGCCTGCGCCGTGGGTCGGAACGGGTTAACCGGGCAAATTGCTTTCAAGGCTTTTCCCTAGAAGGTGAATTTCAACCCGAACTGCACAAGTCGCGGGTTGTTCACCGTCGAGCTGATGGCGCCGAATGTGGCCGGTGAATTGAAATCCGACCCCGGCAAGCCAAATTGTGCGTGATTGAACAGGTTGAAGATTTCCGCGCGGAAATCCAGGCCCATGTTTTCCCAAGTCAACGCGAATCGCTTGATCACCGAGAAATCGGTGTTCACGAAGTCTGGGCCGTTTACCGGGGTGCGCGAAGCATTGCCCAGTTCCCCAGTTGCAGGTTGCGAGAAACATGCGGTATTGAAGAACTCACCCAGGCTCTGATGGAAGTTGCTGTTGGGGCTGCAAGTTTGGTTCGGGCGAATCAGGCTGTTGCCGTTGTTCTGGAAGTTCACCCCGGACCCGTTGTTGCTGTCCACGATGAACACTGGGAAGCCCGAAGTGATGTGCTCGATCACCGTCACTTGCCAGCCGCCTAGAATCGCGTTCGCCGTGTTATTCCAGTTGCTGCCAAACTTCTTACCGCGGCCAAAGGGCAGATCGTAGATTACGCTGGCTGTGAAGTTGTTATTTATGTTGATCTGGGAAAGGCCCCAGTCCAGCTTGCTCCAGTTCGGCAGTGGATAGTAGGTCGCCCCGATCGAAGTCCCGAGACCGTCGCTATACCCATTGTCGTAGGCGCGGGACAGGGTGTAGCTCACCAACGCATATAGCCCGTGTCGCGCGCTCTTCGTCTCCGCCTTGATCTGCAGCGAATTGTAGTGCGCCATGCCCTGGTCGGTGATGTTCGAAATCGTCGAAAACGGGAATGCCGGGTAGGGAATTCCGACAAACGTGCCACCCGGTCCGCAACCCAGCGTGTAGCCTGACACGGAACCGCAAGCCGACGGCGTCGTCACGTTTAGGTTGTTGCCGTCGATCAGGATGTGCGACGACCGCGCTCCCGCGTATCCGACCGTCAGGATTACGTCTCCAGGGACTTGCCGTTCCACGTTGACGTTGAACTGCTGCACCATGCCTGGCTGGAAGTTGATGTTCTGAGCTTGGATCGTGCCCGTGAAGCTGGCGGGATCCGGCTGCGACGTGAACCGTTGGAAACCATCTGAAAGGCTGATGGCCCCGGGGGTCAATCCGTAAATCGTCGCGCACGGGGCGGTCGAGAAGGTGCAAGCGCCGCCGAAGGCAAAGGCGTCGGATTCGGCATAGAACGGTGGATTCTGCCACAAGCCTTGCGCGCCCTGGCTCCAGGATGAGTCGTGGAAGATGCCGTAGCCGGCGCGTAGGACTGTCTTGTCGCTCCCAAACAATTTGTATGCCAACCCGATGCGCGGCTCGAACGCTCTCCAGTAAGTTTGAATGCCGGCGCTGTCCCCGACGTAGTTCACGCCCGGGATCAGGAACTGGCCCGTCGCCGGATTGAAGTCGGATTGCCGCCCCAGCACTTCGGCGATCGGCGTCGTGATGTCCCATGCTAGCCCCAGATTCAGGGTCAGGTCCTTTGTGACCCGCCAATCATCCTGCACAAAGGGGCGGAATATTTTCCACCGCCGGCCCGTCGTGTCGCCCAGGAACGTCTGGTCGTGAATCGCCAGGCTCGGCAGCCCGAGAGCGAAGTCCGCTTCCGGGTTGTTGCTCCAGAGGCCGGAGAGAATCCAGTAACCGTCCTGGAACCCGTTCGTTCGCACATTCATCTGCATGGCTCGGATCTCACCGCCCATTTTGATGTCGTGCTTTCCAAGAATCATGTCAAAGGAGTCGTTGAGCGAGTAAACGTTCGTGCCGCCCGTGAATGGTGCGAAACCCCGATCGCCGAGCGCCCAATACCCGCCGTTGAACTGCGTCGAAGTCAGGCCGCAGCTGATAACGTCGCCCTGGCACGTGCTGCTTGTTAAGCAGCCCAGGTTTGCGTTGGGGATGCCTATCTGTTGTGCAAGGCAACTCCCCGTTCCCTGCGAGGTGATGTAGTTGAAGATGCGGTTATAGCCGCCGGTCACCTGATTGACCATTGCCGGCGAAAAGACGTGCGTTTCGGAAAGCACGATGTTCCGGCCATGGTTCTGAATGCCCTGGTTGCTGGCAAACGGCGACTGCGAGGCAAAGCTCGGAAACCCCGGTGCTCCACCTGGGACGTAGGAAACCGCTTGGTCATAGCTGAATCGTGCGAACGCTGTATCGCTCGCCGAGAAAGTCTCATCCAGCCGGATGTCAAACTTCGTTTCGTCCAGCTTGCGAACCGGCTCGTTCACGTAATTGTACCCAAGAGCTTGGTTGTTTGCGTTCGGCTCCGGATACAACTTCATCATCTGCTGGGCGATCGGATTGAAAAGCCCTGCCGGAATCTTATAGCAATTGTTCGCGCGGGCTTGCGTGCCGTTCGCGAGCAGCGGCATCGGGTTGCCGCTATTGTCGCACTGAAAGTAGATGTTCTGCGCCGCGTTCGGATCCGAAGAAGCACCCGCTCCATTCAATGCACCCATGTTCGGGTTATAGATCGCGCCGGCGGGTAGCGACCAAGTTCCGTCGGGATTCTGCGTCGGCGCTCCAATAGGGTTGCCGAATGCATCCTTGGAGAAATCCGGATAAGGGGCGCCAGCAACCGTGCCGCGCATGGCATCTGTCGGCACCAATCCCGTGAAGGGGATGCCGTGGCGCTGGAACTTTTGCTCGCCGTCGATGAAGAAAAACGTCTTGTTCTTCCGGATGGCGCCGCCCAGCGAGCCGCCAAACTGATTCAAGTTGAATTTCTCCACCGAGGTTGCAAAAAAGCTCTTCGCATCGAGGGATGTATTTCGCAGGAATTCAAACAGCGAACCGTGGAAGTCGTTACTTCCCGATTTCGTCGTCACCAGCACCGTCGGTCCCGCGCGCGTACCGAATTCCGCGGAATAGTTGTACGTAAGTACTTTGAACTCCTGAATCGAGTCGACCGAGGAAAGAATCGCAATCCCGCCGGCCGTCAGCTCATTGTTGTCGTTGCCGTCCAACAGCCAGTCCGTGCTGTTCGCGCGCGAACCTCCTACGGAAAGCGAAAACGAGCCGCGTGCCGAAACTTCCGAGCTCGGTCCGCCGTTGAAAAAGCTGTTCGGGTTCGTCTCCTGCGTGGTCCCAGGAGTAAGCGTCGCCAGTTGCACGAAGTCGCGCC
Source organism: Acidobacteriota bacterium (assembly GCA_021324935.1). GTDB lineage: Bacteria > Acidobacteriota > Terriglobia > Acidiferrales > UBA7541 > Acidiferrum. The sequence goes on along the minus strand of JAJPIE010000072.1, from coordinate 3,422 downwards.
CGTTCAGGGGCAGCTGCGCCACCTGCTGCGACGTGATCACCTGACCCAGTGTCGGATTCGTGGTCGTCACCGCGACTGCGTCTGCCACGACCTCCACCGTTGAAGACACCGACGCCGGACTCAGCGAGAAATCCAATTCTCGCGACTCGTCCACCTGCAATTTCTGGTCGCGCGATTCACCAGGTTGAAATCCCTGAAATTCCACGCGGATCGTATACACGCCCACGGGGAGATAGTTCACGATGTAATGCCCGGTCTCGTCGGTTTTGGTCTCACGCACCGACCCCGTGGCTTGCGACGTCACCTTCACGTCGGCCCCCGCGATCGCCGCTCCGGTTTTGTCCGTGATGGTTCCCGAGAAGCTGCCAATCGCCTGCCCGAAGCTCGCTGGGCTAATGCACAGAGCTGCAAGAAAGGCTGCGACCACGAAAAGAATTCTCTTCGTCATCTTTCACGTACCCCTTTTTTGGGACCCTGTCTCTAGCGAGAGCTTTGAAGGTTAGGAGCGGACTGCAAGTAACCTTCACGCCGGATATGAAGCACCCTGGATTCGCGGCAAACGGAATTACGACCGCCTGCGATCCTCAAATATCCCCGGCGGCTCGAAAAACGCTTTGAGTACGGGGAAAATAGTGAAGAGAAATTACTTCTCCGGCCCTGCGGTGTCAAGCGGTTGTTTTCGGAAACCTGTGCAAGATTTTGATACGACGTATCTTATCCGCAAATTGGAGTCGCGAACATCCTTTGCCCCACTTCTCGCATTCAGCCCGTTCCTTCTGTCAGATGAACATTTTTTCAGAGATGCGTTCGACTAATTCAATGAAACCGCGATTTTCTTTCCGTATTCCCTGGCCTTCGCAATCGCCGCCTTTTCATCCACCGTCAACAGCTTGCCGTTCTTCAGCAATTCCTTCCCGCCCACCACCACGGTTTCCACTTCGCTGGCTTTCAAGGCATAGACAATCTGCGAATAAATATCAAAAATCGGAACGGCGTTCGGCGCGTCCAGCGTCAGAATATCGAAATCCGCTTTCTTGCCCGCTTCCAGCGAACCGATTTCCTTCTCCATGTGCAGCGCGCGCGCGCCTTCGATGGTCGCCATTTCAAACGCGCCCTTGGCTCCCAGCGCGCGCGGATCCATTCGTGTGATTTTCTGCAGCTTCGACGCCAGGTCCATCTCTTCCATCATATCCAGGTCGTTGTTGCTTCCCGCCGGGCCATCCGTTCCCAGCCCAACCCGCATCCCTGTCGCCCGCTGGTCCACCACTGGCGCCACGCCGCTTGCCAGCATCATGTTGCTCGATGGATTGTGTACGCAGCCCACCTGGCGCTCCGCCAGAATCTTCATGTCCGTATAGTCCACCCAGATGCAGTGCGCCGCCAGCACATCCGGCCCCAGCAACTCGATCCGCTCCAGATATTGCACCGGCGTCGTCCCGTTCTTCTCCAGGCTGTCCACGTATTCCTTCCGCATCTCGGCCACGTGGATCAGGATCGGCGCGTGATATTTGCGCGCCAGCGCCGCCGCGTCGTGCAAGGTCTTCTCCGAACACGTATAGATCGAGTGCGGCGCAACTGCGGCGTGGATCAGCGGATCGCCCTGCCACTTCTTCAAGAACTTCTCCGTGTACGCCGCCATTTCCGTTTCGCTCTTGTTGTCCGGGGTAGGGAAGTCAATCCAGGTTTCGCCTAGAACTCCCCTCAATCCCGCCTTCTTCGCCTCTTCCGCTTCGGCGTCTTCGAAATAGTACATGTCCGCATAGGTCGTCGTCCCGCTCCGAATCATCTCTGCCAGCGCCAGCCGCGAGCCCCAGCGCACAAAATCCTCCGTCACATTGCGCGCCTCCGCCGGAAAAATATATTTCCTCAGCCAATCGTCCAGTGTCACGTCGTCCTTCAAACCGCGCAGCAGCACCATCGGAATGTGCGTGTGCCCGTTAATCAATCCCGGGATAATCAGCTTGCCGCTCGCATCGATCGTTTCCTTGGCAATCAAGCCATTGGGAGCAAATTCGGCTGGATTTTGGCCGATGGCCACAATCTCATCGCCGCGCACCGCCACATATCCGTTCTCAATCACCCGCCGCTGCGCGTCCATCGTCACGATCGTGGCCCCCTTCACCAGCAGGTCCACGGATACGGCTTCTTTCGATATTTCCTGAGGAAATGCTGCGCCGGCCACCACCAGCCCGGCGAAAAATACCGTCAACTTGCAGAGACACCGTACGAGATTCATGGCAAGGTTCCTTTGAAAGATGCCTTACAGATTAGAGGAGTCGAAAGGTTTCGGAAAGAGTTGGTTCATCCGCAACGTTTCCGTCTTTCCGTGCAAGTTGGCCAACACCACCGGAACGTCGCCGCAAAATTCCCAGATGATCTGCCGGCACGCACCGCAGGGCGGCGTCAGCTTGTCCGTGTCCGTCACCACGGCGATGGCATCAAACCGCCGCTCGCCTTCGCTCACCGCTTTGAAAATCGCCACGCGTTCGGCGCACACAGTTAGCCCGTACGTGGCGTTTTCCACGTTGCATCCGGTATAGATTTTCCCGCCTGGCGTGCGCAACGCCGCCCCCACTTTGAAATTCGAGAATTTGGCGTGTGCGTTTTCGCGGACCTTCGTGGCCGCCGCGATCAAGGCGTTGTATTCGGACATGTAGGCCTCCGAAAAACGGCTCGGTGCAAGCTGTCAGAGCTGCGCCGCAATCTGGGGAATCACGGCGCGCAGCAGCCCGATGAACTGGCTTTTCACCCGCTCGGCCGTCTCCAGCACTTCTTTGTGATCCAGCGGTTGATCGAGAACGCCTGCCGCCGCATTCGTCACGCACGAAATCCCCAGCGCGCGCATCCCCGAATGCCGCGCGGCAATCACCTCCGGAACCGTGGACATTCCAACCAGGTCCGCGCCAATCGTGCGCAAATAGCGTATCTCGGCCGGCGTCTCGTAGCTCGGCCCTGCCAGCGCTGCATACACGCCTTCGCCCAACTCAATGCTGAGTCGGCGTCCCGCCGCTAACGTCAACTCGCGTAATTTCCAGTCATACGCATTGGTCATGTCTGGAAACCGCGGCCCGAAATTCTCGTCGTTGGGGCCCGACAGCGGATTTGCGCCCTGCAAGTTGATATGGTCGCTGATCACCACCAACCGCCCCTGTGTGAACTCCCTCTTGATTCCGCCCGCCGCGTTCGTCAGGATCACGGCCTTCACTCCCATCCGCGCAAAAACACGAATGGGAAACGTCACCTGCTGTGCCGAATAACCTTCGTAGAGGTGCACGCGCCCCTGCATGCCCGCGACTTCCACGCCCTCGACTTTTCCAATCACCAACTGGCCCGCATGGCCAATCGCTGTGGATCGCGGAAAGTGCGGAATCTGCGCATATGGGATTCGCGTGGCGCTCAAAAATTCATCAGCGAACGCCCCC
>JAJPIE010000042.1 GCA_021324935.1 Acidobacteriota bacterium | reverse complement strand
TGGTAGGGGCGGTGGGGATCGAACCCACGACCTTCGGCTTAAAAGGCCGCTGCTCTACCACTGAGCTACGCCCCTATGTGCGGAGCTTTTAAGTATAGCATGCGAGGAAATTCTTCTCGAAATCGAGATCAGAGCAGCCGCGCGTGAGAGCGGCCCTGAAATGGGCACTCTTCTGGTTGCCAGGGAAGTTATGGTGCGCCGGATGCAGCGGCCCGCATCGAATCACGCACCCGGGATTCTCGGCGTTCGGCATATGGATCAGCCGCGTGGCTTTGTCGTATCGGGAGAACGATGGAGCGCCGGCTGATGTGGATTGCGGCGTAGCCAGTTTCAAGCGCAGCGCCAAGCGCGGGTCAATCACGTGGGCTAGCACCGGAGGTTTTCTCGCATCTAAGCGATGTGTTTGAAGGAGGATGCCCTGTGCCGACGGTCAAGTTCATCCACCTCCGTATTTTCCGGTTAGCTGCAACGCTCACGGCCCCGACGTTGGCACAAACCACCGCAAATCCCGTAAATCTCCAGCAGCGAGACGGCTCGCACGACGATGACTTCCTGATCGGCAACTGGAAGGCGCATGTTCGCCGGCTTCCAGACCGCCTCAACAATTCCAATGTCTGGGTGGAATACGACGGAATCTCCAACCACAAGAAACTCCTGGACAGCAACGCGAACTTCGAGGAATTCGAGGTCACGAGCACGGACAAATAGCTCCATATCAAGGCGCAGACCTTGCGCCTTTACAACCCCGCCTCCCATCAGCGGAGCATCCACCTGATGGATCTAGATAACAGCACTCTCATCCTTCCGCCGGTGGTTCGGCAGTTCAACGGCAATCGCGGTGAGTTTCTCGACCAGGAGGAGTACAAAGGCCGCGCGATTCTTGTGCGTTACGTCTGGCTGAACCTGTCGCCGAATGCCGCTCGCATGGAGCAGTCGTTTTCGCCCGGCGGAGGCAAAACCTGGGAAGTCAACTGGATTTGCGAGCTTTCCCGATAGCCACAGGCCGGCTACGAAACAGCCCGTTTGCTCTTCCATTCGTGTTCGCGGCGCAAGCGGGACTGATGCTTTTTCACCTGGGTTTCAATTTCGCTGAAGGCCTTCTTGCAACCGGCCAGCACATTCTTGCCGTTGCCGGTGGCGTGCAACGTGCCGCTGGGCAGCAATAGTGTTAACGCGCAGTACTGCTCGTCGGTCCGCTGATTGCGGGAAAAAACCCCTTTGAGCTGGATCATGTCCGGCTGGTAACTTTTCAGCAGGCGGTTCAGTTTATCCAGCCGGCGATTCACTTCCACAGCCACCGGCTTTTCTGCATCAACGTGCTTATAGCTAATGGAAACGTTCATGGTTGCACCTGTAGGGATTGGAGCGAACTCTGGAAGGGCTGCGACGCAGTTGCGATCTGCACCGCATATCGGCTAGAGGATAACAAGGGGCCTGTGCGAGCGCAATGCCCCGTGTCACCTTCGGTGCTGCTTCGCGCATTGACAGGATTGGCGTGAATTTCTAGCCTAGCAACAGGTCATTCCATGCCTTCCGGAAAGCCCGGCACAAAATCGCGGGTTCCCAGTGGCAGGCTGCGCGTCGGCCCCGCGGGCTGGTCGTACAGCGATTGGACGGGGTACGTCTATCCCACGAGGCGTTCGAAGAGCTTTCACGAGGCCACCTTCCTGGCGCAGTTTTTCGACACCGTCGAGATCAACACTTCCTTTTATCAGCCAATCCGGGCGGACCACGCGGCGGGATGGATCGAGCGCGTGGAAGCGAATCCGGCATTCCTGTTCACCGCAAAGCTGTGGCAGCGTTTCACGCACGAGCCGGCCGGGACGGCGGAGGACGAACGCCAGGTGCGCGCGGGGTTTGACGTCCTGCGCGAGGCGGGCAAACTCGGCGCGGTGCTGCTACAGTTCCCTTTTTCGTTCCATTGCACGGCGGAAACGTCGACGCATTTGGCGGGCCTGCTGAAGCGATTCAGGGATTATCCGCTGGTGGTGGAACTCCGCCACTCTTCCTGGCAAAAGCCGGAGACGCTGAAGCTGCTGGAAGAGCACCACGCGGGTTTCTGCAACATCGACCAGCCGGTGATCGGCAACAGCATGACGCCATCGGCGCAAAGCACGTCGGCGGTAGGCTACGTGCGCTTTCACGGGAGGCGCTACGACACGTGGTTCAACGACGACCCGGCGATTCCCGGCCACGAGCGCTACAACTATCTCTACTCGGTGGATGAACTGGAGCCCTGGGCCGCACGCATCCGCAAGGTACAGGCGCATACGCAGGATACCTATGTGATCACCAACAACCACTATCAGGGCAAGGCAGTGGTGAACGCGCTGCAACTGCTAAGCATACTGAAAGGCGCCAAGGTGAAAGTGCCCGACGAACTGCGGCAGCACTATCCGCAACTCGAACGCATTGCCAGCGAAATGCCCGCAGCGCCGACGCTCTTCCCGCTGGGCACGCCTGCCGGCGAAAAGTCCTAGCGCTTATTTCTTGAAGAGATTCTCAAACGCCTGGCGGGCATCCATGGGACGGCCGGAAGCGGGAGCTTCGGCGGGCACCTGGGTAGGCTGCATATAGGAAGTGGGGGCAGTGTCCTTCTCCACGGTCATGCGGAATTCGTAAAAGGTACACACGTTCTTGGCGTCTTTGGGCGTGACGCGCGCGGGGATCGGCTGGGTGCATTCAAACTGGGCGCCGGAATCGAAAAAGCGGCATTGCTTGCAGCAGTGAAGCTCGAAATTGCACTTCGGGCATTTGCCGTTGGCATCGAATCCGGAAACGAGCACAGCGCCGCAATTGGAGCAGCGGGCGCGCGTGACCGTGCCGACCATGCGCGGGGTGCGCGGGCCCAGGTGATCGGTGGCTCCGCGCGGGCCGCCCGTGGGCGGCTTGCGTTCCGAACGTTCTCTTTTTTCGTGCTTTTCCGCGTCACGATAGCCGCGGTGACCGTACTTGCGATCCACAAACGCCTCCGTCCGTCAGTCTCAACGGACTGCCACTTCCAGGTGCACTTACACAACTACGCTGAGGTTCACTGTGCGACTTTTATCCAATCGGGTTGCTACAATCGCTCGGCAGGCCAGCCTTCCCCTTTGAAGTGTTCCTGGATTGCCGGGTTGCGAGAGCAGAAGATGGGACAATTATGTTTGTAATCCTCTGGGAGTTCGAAGTCAAGCCCAGTTGTGAGGAAGGGTTTGAAACCGTCTATGGGCCGGAAGGGGACTGGGCCCGCTTGTTTCAAGCCGATGCGCATTTCCGGGAGACTCGTCTCCTGCGGGATGTTTCCCGCCCTCGCTGCTATTTCACCCTGGATTACTGGGATTCCGAGAAATCGTTCGTGCAGTTCAAAGCCGCTCATCAGGCCGCTTACGCGGCGCTGGACCGTGCCACCGAAGACTTGACCGTATCTGAGCGGCGCCTCGCGACCTTCACCCTGTAGCGCAGGCCTACAGGCTTGAGGCGCCCGTGACGCGTCCCGGGCCAAAAGCCTTTACCCCAGGAAAACCCTCGCCCCTGAAACGGGCAAGCTACAGACACGCCGACAGTCCGTCCGCTGGCAGGTCCGGCTGCAAAATCTGCTTGGGCGTTCCGGCCTTCCGCAACACCGCTTCCGCCGCCAAATATCCGCTGCGCACGGCTCCTTCCATCGTCGCCGGCCACCGGGTGTCAGTCCAATCGCCGGCCAGGAACATCTTGCCGATGCGCGTCTGTTGCTTTGGACGCCAGCGGTCGACGCCAGGTTGCGGGGAAAATGTGGCAGCGGCTTCTTTAATGACCGTGGCCTTCACCAGCTTGGCCTCGCGGGCCGCTGGGAGAGCCTGGTGAAGCTCTTTAAGGCACAGATCGATGATCTCCTGCCGCGGCTTTTCCAGCAGGTCATAGGACGCGCTGATCACCAGTTGCAGGTATTGCCCTATTTCCTTGCCGGCGCCATTGCTCGAGCCATAGAGCGAGGTCTTATTGAAGATCCACTGCGTGGTGGTATCGAGCAAGGTCACAAATGGCTCGCGCATCACTTCACGGTCAAACCAGAAATGCACTCCGGTGATGGGGGCGACGCCGATTTTCGCAAGCTGCACCAAGCCGGGTTCGAGACGCTGCATTTCGTCCCCGGCAAGCTCCGCCATGGCCGGGTGCGGCAGCGCGAAGATATAGGCGTCCGCGGATTCCACGCGCCCGCCGTCAAACTCGACGCCGGCAATGGCGCCGTTTTCCATGCGAATGGCGCGGACCGGCGTGCGCAGGTTCACTTCCCCGCCTCGCCTTTCGATTTCCGCCTTGCAGCCGGCGTAGAGCTCCGCCAGGGGCACGGCCGGAACGCCCATGCGGTACCCCCCACGGTTGGAAAGAAACGCCTTCCAGAAAACATCCACGCCATAGCGCGCATCGGTGCGATGGAGTTCTTCGTCCAGAGCGCTGACCAGCACGACGCGCCAGAAGCGTTCGATCGCGCCGGTGGTCTGCTTGCGGCGCTTGAGCCACTCAAGCATCGAAATGCCGCCCGGCGTATCGAGGTCGGCGGTGTGCCCTTTGCCGCGGAGGATATCGAGCATGGCGCGCGCGATACTCCACTTGTCGGCTAGTGTCAGCGGTGCAAAAGTGGCGAATGAGCCAGTCATGTGAAACGGCGCGGGCAGCATGCCTGCTCGCATTTCGCCGATCCTGCCCTGCGGGTCTTGAAACACCAGGCGGCCGAAGAACTTGATTTTTCCGGCGGAGCCCACGCGGCGGTAAAAGTCCTCCAGGTTGGTGCAACAGCCAAGTGTGACGTGCTGGCAGTTGTCCACATGCTCGCCGTTCGGCAACATATAGGAGGTTGCGCGGCCGCCCAGGAATGGCCGTTGTTCAAACAAGCGCACGCGCCAGCCGGCTTCAACCAGCGCGACGCCCGCCGACAGCCCGGCCAGTCCCCCGCCGATCACGATGACGTTTTGCAAGGATGTTCTCTTCCGTGTGACGCCCAAATCGAGCTTTGGCCATCAGCATCATTTTTTCCGGCGTGGAGAGCCGCACGCGCTCGCCAAACACGGCAAAATCGAGAGATTCAATGCGCGCGAGGAGCGCGCTATAGGTATGGACGAGCAGCCACAGCGTGCCGCGACTGTCTTCGTCGATCAGGCCGAGGAGCTGCGCGCCTTCTTCGTAGAGGTTCCAGGCGCGGTCGGCCTCAAAGCGGAGCAATTCGCGTACGCCGAGGGTTGCTTCGCCGCGGCCAAGGTCCGCTTTGGTCACGGCGAAGCGCTGCAAATCTTCGTCGGGTAAATAGACGCGGCCGAGCAGAAAATCTTCCTTCACGTCGCGCAAAATGTTGGTCAACTGAAAGGCGAGGCCCAGCTTTTCGGCGAGGTCCAGAGCCTTGGGATCGCGGAAGCCGAAAATGTGCGTGCAGGTGAGGCCCACGGTGCCGGCCACGCGATAGCAGTACTCTTTCAAGCGCTCGAATGTTGGATATTCCTGAACCGTCAAATCCATTTCCGCGCCGCTGATCAGATCGTGCAGATAACGCCCGGGCATTTGGAAGCGGCGCATGGTGTCCACAAGCGCGGGCAGGACTTCCCGTTGGCCATAGAGGATGTCTCGGTTCAGCGAGCGGGTCGCATTGCCGTCGAAAACCTGTGTTTGGCCGGTCACCGCCGCGTCGAGCGCGGCGCGCCAGCGGGCCAGGCCGCGCTGCTTGGCAGCGACGTCTTCGCCTTCGTCCGAAACATCGTCAATCAGCCGCATGAAGGCGTAGAGAGCTACGATCCCGTCGCGCTTCGGTTTGGGCAATAGGAAAAACGCCGGATAAAAACTGCTGTGCGCCGAGCGCGCAATGTGGTGACACTGGCTGTAAGAAGCCGCAATGTCAACTTCGGGCGAATCTGCGCTCACAAAAGCAGCATCTTCGCGTGCGAACCCGCCATTACGGTTCGTCGCGGACCCACCAAACACGTGCGTGATCAGCGCGCTGCCTAGCAGGCGCACCTGCTTCACCTTGCTTACTTCCGGCCGCCGGTGCAGCGTGTCGTAACCCATCGCTTCGATGGCGTCGAGCACCGCGAGGCCGCCACGGCTGAACATTTCCAGGTCCACGCTCAGCTTGCCTTCCACGCGCTTGGCAAGCGGCATGCCTTTGTAAAATAGATTGCGGGTATATTCGATCAACTCTTCCATCAGCGCGACGTAGCGCTTGTCGAATTTGCGGGCGACAAGATCCGCCTCGCTCAAACCGTGCGCCACGGCGCGATCCAGCGGGATATAGATTCGCCCGATTTCAAGGTCGCGGGAAACGTCCTGCCAGAAATTGGCGAGTTGCAGGGCGGTGCAGGTAGCGTCAGACAGCTTCTGCCGCTCTTCGTCGCGGTAGCCGCAAAGATAGAGCACCAGCCGGCCAACGGGATTAGCGGAGTACTCGCAGTAGTCGAGCACGGCGTCCCACGTGTCGTATCGTTTCACCACCTGATCCTGGCGGAAGGCCTTCAGGAGATCGGCGAAAGGCTGTTTGGGGACGTCTTTGGCAAGAATTGTTTCGCGCAGCGCGACAAACACGGGATGCACGGGGCGTCCTTCGTAGCAGGCGTCCAGCTCGCGCTCCCACCAGGCCAGCAATTCGAGCGCGCGGGCTTTTACCGGAATTTCGTCGCCCAGGTCGTCGGCCCAGCGGCAATAGGAATACAGGTTATAGAAATGCTGGTGAAGTTCTCTGGGAAGAAGCCAGGACACGACATTGAAATTTTCGTAGTGATGGGTGGCCAGCCACCGCGTGTAGGCTTGCGCCGCTTGCGGCGCACAACCATTCGGTGGAAGCTTGGATGCGATGTCGAGTTCGCCGGGGCGAAGCATGGGTTTCTAGACTCTTAGAATCTCAGCATAAGAAATGGAAAACAGACAGCAGCGAGCAGATTACAGGAAACAGACCGCAAGAATCTGGTTTCAATCATCTTCGGAAATCTTGGAACGATGGGTTTCGGATCGCTGCTATCTGTCATCCGCTCGCCGTGAGTCACGTTCAAGCTACGGGCGTACCGCGAGCTTAATCTCTCCGCTGCGCGCTTTCATGCGCTCAAAAGCCTGCGGCAGATCTTCCAATCGAATGTCTTCGGTGACGAAATCCTGGGCGGAGACGTCGCCGCGGCGGATGGCTTCGAGCGCCTCGCGAATAAAACGTGGGGTGTGGTGGAACGGCGAAATCATCTTGATCTCGGAATAGTGCACCGCGGCCGGCTCGATTTCCACGCGCGTGCCCGTGGGCAGGCCGCTGAAGAAATTGACCACGCCGCCGCGCCGCACCATGGCCAGAGCCTGTTTCCAGGTAGCGGGATTCCCGGCGGCTTCAACGACGGAGTCCGGCCCGCTGCCCTCGTCGGTCAGTGCGCGTACCGAAGCCGGAACGTCCGGCAATTCGGTGACGTTCATCGTAGCCGCGGCACCCAACTTCCGGGCTACGGAAAGAGGTGCTTCCCGCCGGGCAAGTGCAATCACGCGCACGCCTCGCCGAGTGAGCATGCGTACGAACATCAAGCCGATTGGACCGCATCCGATGACCACCGTGGTGTCGCCGGTGCGCACTTCCATCTCGTGGATGCCGCGCAGCACGCAAGCTAATGGCTCGACAAGCGCGGCGCTGTGGTCGTCCACGGCGTGCGGCACTTCCAGCATGTTTTCCCGCACGATGCGGCCGGGAATGCGCATGTATTCGGCGTAAGCGCCGTTATTAAAGAGCAGATCGTCGCAAAGACTTTCCTGGCCGCGGCGGCAGTGGTAGCAGCGCAGACACGGCGCCGAATTGGCGGCAATGACGCGCATTCCCAGGCGCCACCTGGAATCCACGCGCTTGCCGACGGCGACGATTTCGCCGACGACTTCGTGGCCGAAGACGGCGGGCGGTTGAATCATCTTCGCGTGGTAGCCGCGCTTCCAGACTTTGAGGTCGGTGCCGTCGGTCAGGGCCAGACGCACGCGCAAGAGAACTTCATCGGCCGCGACGGCGGGAACATCGATCTGTTCGATGCGCAGATCTTCGCTGCCGTAGAGCACCGCCGCGGTCATCCGCGATGGCACAATGATCTTTCCCTGGAGCACCGCTTCTTCCGGGGCAGCTTCCGCTTTTTTGGGGGCTGCGGTCTTCATTCGTGTGTTATCAAAACCTTCAACGAACTCTCGGTCGGATGAGCCGCCAATTCCAAACCTTCCTGAATTCTAGCCAAGGGAAACCTGTGGGTGACGATATCCATGACCGGCAGTTTCTTTCCCAACACCAGGTCTGCCGCTGATTCTTGGATGTCGACGGCAGCGCTATAGCTGCCCAGGATTTCCTTCTCGTCGATCCCCACCGCCGAGGCAGGAAATTCAATTTTGGTCACGGGGTCGTTTGCGGCGAACAAGAGCACCCGCCCCCCAGGCCTCGCCGCCGCCAGCGCTTCGATAACCACTGCGGGATGCGCCACGGCAACGAGAACTGCGTCTGCTCCCCGGCCCTCGGTTCGGGCCCGAATTTCTTCCCCTAGCTTACCACTGTTGGGGTCAAATGACTCAACGGCTCCCAAATTCAGGCTTTTGGCCCGCCGGGTGGGCATCGGGTCGCTGGTATAGAGGCGAGCGCCCTCGAGTGCCGCGACCATCAGGAGTTGCAAACCGATGGGGCCGCAGCCAATCACCAGCACGGTTTCACCCGCGGCGACGCGGGCTTTCTGTATCGCTTTGACGATGGTGTTGATCGGCTCGATGAAGGTGGCTTCCTCAAAGCTAACATCATCCGGCAGGGCCACGATGCCGCGCTCCACCACCCAGGGCATGGCCTTCACATATTCGCCAAAGCCACCGCCGTTAGGCGTGAATCCGGCGGTGAGCCCCGTCGATTTGTAAAGCTTGCACTGCGAGAACATACGCCGCTGGCAATAGAAACACGTGGCACAGGGGATGTGATGGAAGCTCATCACCCGGTCGCCGAGCTTCCATTTGGCGACGCCACGGCCGATAGCTACCACCGTGCCAGCCAGTTCATGCCCAAGAATTTGCGGCGGCTCGACGTAACGATAGAAAATCTTCTTGATATCGGTGCCGCAGATCCCGCAAGCAGCAACTTTGATGAGCAGCTCGCCGTCGCCGACTTCTGGGACGGGAACTTCCTCGACGCGCACGACGCCTTTGTCGCGAAAAACACCCGCGCGCATGGTCTTGGGGATGGGCCCCTGAGTGCGCAATTGTTCCGCCACGGTTCCCGCGCCGCTCATGCCGCGCTCACTCCCTTGATTTGCGGCGAGCTTTGCGTGCTCGCGATTCCTTGCAGAAACGCGTCCAGGAAATCGGCGAGGCGCGCGCCGGCGCGCCGGCTTTGCTTCCCGAAGCGGATGAGCGCCGGCAAAGCGAAGGGATTCCTCAGCACCTCCCCGAGGACCCTGCCGATACTTACATCGTTCTTACTAGAAAGAGTGCGATTGAAGTCTATGGGCAGATCCTCGTTCGCCGAATCGCTAATCGCGCGAATCACCAGGCTGCGCGCGCCCCAGGCCGTGGCCTGCTTCACGATTTCGAAACTTTCCATGTCCACCGATTGCGCGCGTGAAGCACAGGATTTTTTCTGGCCGGCCTTCAGCAAGATCCGGTCCGTGGTGAACAAGCAATTCGCGTCCTTCGCCCCATTCTGCAGCGCCCGTTGCCGCAGCGTGACGTCCACCTGCATGCGGTCGGATTCCCGCTCCGGGCCTTGCATTTCCGCGAGCAACTCGCGGGGAGCAATCACGTCACCCACGTTCAAGGTTTCGCAGAGCGCCCCGGCCAAGCCGCTCGAGATGCAGACATCGAAATATTGATTGCCGTCCGCCATGCCCAGCATCAGGTCCATCGCTTGCGCGGCAGCTTGCGAGCCGACGCCAGTGATGAGCACCAGCACTTCGGTATCGCCGATTTTCGTTTTCCGCAGCTTGAGTCCCCGAAAATCGAGCAGATTGAAGCGGCGGAGCTTCCGCCAGGCCGCGAACTCCGCTTCCACCGCAAATGTCACCAACACGCGCATGGTTTTCTGTTTCTTGTCCTGTGACCGCCGCTACTTCGCCCCGAAACTCCGCAGAGCCGGTCTGAAGTCCGGCCACCACAAATATCCCGCTGCCCAAGCGGCAGCTGCAAATTCGCCGTTGCTTCTTTACTTCATTACGTCTTTACTTCACTTTATCTTTACGCCGCCAATTTCATTTTCCTGGCACGCCGCGGCGAGACGTATCCGTTTTCCCGATACCAACGCACCGCGCGTTCCAGCGCCGCTGCCACCGGCTCTGGCTTGAATCCGAGTTCGCGCTGCGCGCGAGAAACGTCCACGAACATTCTGTGCTGCGCGATCTTCACGCCTTCGACGGGGATTTGCGGCTCGCGCCCCAGCAAGCGCGCGAATCCTGTTTCCAGGTAAGCTACACCCAACGCCAGCCCGTGGGGGAACTTCATTGCCGGCGCGGCAAGACCCGTAATTTTGGCCAGCGCATCCAGGAGCTCCTTCAACGTTAGATTCTCCGCGCCGAGGAGGTAGCGCTCGCCAATCTTCCCTCTCTCCGCCACCAGCAAATGTCCAGCCGCGCAATCTTCCACGCCCACAAAATTCAAGCCCGTGTCCACATAGCCGGGCATTTTGCCGTTGAGAAAATCCAGAACAATTTTTCCAGTCGGGGTCGGTTTCCAGTCCCACGGCCCCACAGGCGTAGTCGGCATGGCCACCATCACCGGCAGGCCGCTTTTCGCCGCCTGCAGCGCTTCCTGCTCCGCCATCCATTTCGAGCGCTTGTAATGGCCGACCATCTCTTCGAGTTTTGCGTCGGTAAATTCGTTGGGAAGCTCCGGGCGGCCGACCGCAATGGTGGCCACCGTGCTGGTATAGATCAGTTGCTCGATGCCGGCGCGCTGCGCCGCGGCAAGAAGATTTTTCGTGCCGCCGACGTTTGAATCGTAGATGTCCTGGGGCTTTTTCGCCCACAGCCGGTAGTCCGCCGCAACGTGAAAGACGCGCTTCACCCCTGCCATGGCGCGGTCCAGTGAAGCGGCGTCCCGCAAATCGCCGGTAACATACTCGAGCGACAAATCGCGGATCGCGCGATTGCTGCTCGAGGGGCGCATCAGCACGCGCACGTCTTCGCCGCGCGCGACCAATTGCCGCGCCACATGGCTGCCCAGGAATCCCGCCGCGCCGGTCACCAGTGTGGTCACGGCTTGCGCACCCGCTCGCGCTTTTCACCGAGGCTGCCGTTCCATTGCCAGGAGAGAAGCTTCCAAAAATCACCGGCCTTCGGATTGATGCCGAGAATCGCTGAGGTTTCATAGCCGGAGGGATTCAGGCAGGGTTCGCAGCGCGGATTCATGCCCCGGCCAAAATTTTCCCAGAGCGTATTGTCGACCAGCATCTTGTAGCTCGGCATGTAGCCGTAGTTCAAGAGGTGGCAAGGCGCGGCCCAGCCGTCCGGCCCAAAAAGCGGACTGCCCCAAGAGCAGCAGTCCAGTTCGCGTTCGCCGCGCAAAAATTCCAGATAGATCGGAGAAGTCAGCAGATTGTATTCATCCAACAACTCGCTGGCTTCGCGGAAGCGCTCGCGCATCTGTTCGTGGAAGGCCGCGGCCGAATTGCGGCACAACTTGTGCGCCGGATAGTGCGGGGAGAGCATATAACCGTCCACGTGCAGGGCGTGGAGCGTTTCATAAAGCGAGGCGACATCGCGAATCTTCGTGTCCGGATAGATCGTTGTCGTCACCAGGACAAAGAATCCGGCGTTTTTTGCCGCCTTTACACCGTCCAGGGCTTCGGCGAATACGCCGGGGCTCCCGGCGCGGGCATCGTGCGACTCCTGCGTACCGTCCAGCTTCACGTTCCAGAAAAAATTGGTATACGGCGGAATCATGTGCAAGTGCCGCCGGATCTGTGTTCCGTCGGTGTAGAGAAACAGGTGTTTTCCGCGCGAGAGAATTTCGCGCGTCAGGCGCGCGATGTCCGGATACTCCAGCGGCTCGCCGCCGTAAATCGCCACCACGGGTGTGTCGCATTCCGCGATGGCGGCCAGGCACTGCTCAACGGTGAGCACGGGACGCTCTTTCGCGGGGCCAACTCCACTGCCGTCTGCGTTTGCCGGCGTTCCGTTGCAAGGCGACACGCACCCCCCCAGCGGGTCCAGAGACAAAATGATCGGGATTTTCTTTTCGCCGCGAAGTTTCCGCGCCGCGAGGTGTCGGGCAGAATCCAGCACTAGGCCGAGGGGGTACCGCATTCGTCCTTAGGAAGCGCTCCGTTCGCGTTTGGAGTACAAACCGCTCCGCAACCGAAACTCCGCCGGCTTGAAGGTGAAAGCCCGATATTGTTCCGCGCGTTTCCCCTGATTGCGGAATCGCGCCAGCGCATAAACCGGGAACGAATTCTTATTCAGGTGATACTTCAGATAGAAGACGCCGGGGAAGCCCGTGCCGGTGAAATCATCTTCGCTCCAGGAACCATTCGCGTTCTGCTGCTGCACCAGGTACGCCGCGGCGCGGCCCACAGCGGGATCGTTGGGATCGGCCGCAGCGAGCAAGCCGATCAAGCCCCAAGCGGTTTGCGAAGGCGTGCTGTTGCCCTGGCCCTTGGTTGAAGCCATCTCGTAGCTCAACAGCGATTCGCCGAAGCTGCCATCGGCCTTTTGCACCTTGCGCAGCCAGGCCACGGCACGCACGCAGTAATCCTGCGCGGTCAGGGAAACCGTTTCCAGCGCCCGCAGCACGCCGCTGGTGCCATAGACATAATTCACGCCCCAGCGCCCGAACCACGATCCGTCCCTGCACTGATCCTTCGTCAGGAAACCGACAGCCCTGCGAATCACCGGATGATCCGCGGGCCAGCCGAAGCGGCCCAGGCATTCCAGTACGCGCGCGGTCACGTCGGCGGTGGAAGGATCGATCATCGCGTTGTGATCGGCGAATGGAATGTTGCAAAGGATCTGCTTGTCGTTGTCGCGGTCAAACGCGCCCCAGCCGCCGTCGCGGTTCTGCATGCTAAGCAGCCACTGGATGCCGCGGCGCAGCGCGCCTTCCATGCGCTTCTGGTCGGGAAATTTCACGCGCTGCAGCGCCATGAGCACAAACGCGGTGTCGTCGACGTCGGGATAAAAATCGTTGCGGAATTCAAACGCCCAGCCGCCCGGCTCAGCGTCCTTGTTTTTGATCTGCCAGTCGCCGCCGCCCAGAATCTGCTTGCTCAGGATCCAGTCCGCGGCCTTCACCAGCGCGGGATGATCCGCGGGCAAGCCGGCCTCTTCGAGGGCCACCATCGCAATGCAGGTGTCCCATACGGGCGAAACGCAAGGCTGGAGGCGGATCGTGTCGCCTTCTTCAATTTCGAAGCGGGAGAATTCCTTGATCTCGCGGAAGGTCAGCGGATCATCGGGCCCGTGGCCCAGGGCCATCAACGCGAAAATCGAATTCATCATCGAGGGGTAGATGGCCGCGAGACCCTCGGTGCGCTCGATGTGCTCGAGCATCCACTGCTTGGCTTCGCGGAGCGCTTTGTTGCGCAGCGGCTTCCAGGGGAGTTTTTCGTAAAGCTTCAGGCCGCGGTCGAGAGCCAGGAAAAGATTTTTCCAGGAGATGAGCTGCTTGCTCCAGCTGAACGCCGCGGTTTTCTGCGAAGGGTCTTTGAAGAGTTCATCCACGCGCGCGCGTTCCGGCAAACGGAACTCCGGCCGGAGCGCCGAGAGAATCGCCATCGGAATCACGATGCCGCGCGTCCAGGAAGACATCTCGTAGATGTTGATGTAGAACCAGTTCGGCAGGAGCATCAGCTCCGGCGGAATCGCGGGCACAAGCTCCCAGCCCACCGCGCCGACCAGCGCCAGATAAAAGCGCACGTAGGAATTCGTGTGTTCGAGGCCGCCGAGGCGGTGAACGGTTTCGCGAGCTTTGGTCAAGTGCGGGGAATCCGGCGCATCGCCGGCGAGTTTCAGCGCGAAGTACGCTTTGCAGGTAGCGTTCAGCTCGGAAGGACCGCCGGGGTAGATGGGCCAGCCGCCGTCGGGCAGTTGCCGCTGGCGCACATAGTTGGCGAGCTTCGCGATACGCGATGGGTCAGCCTTCCCGAGCACGCAGAGGTAGTAGATATAGTCGGATTCGAGAGTGGTGTCGGCTTCCAGTTCGCCGTGCCAATAGCCTTCCTCAGCCTGGATGGAAAGCAGATACTCCGCGCCCTTCTGGACGGCGGTTTCAACCTTTTCGGTCCAGGCCTCTTGCCGCCACGGTACCGGCGAAGGCGCGACTGGTATCTCTTCTCCGACGCGTACGAAAGACGCCATTCCTGCTCCTCACAGAGCGAAAGCTTACGAATTCGGGGTACACCCCGAGCAATCCCCAGGAAAACGACTAACTTCTCTGATGCGTTAGGCTTCCAGAAGGTCACCTGAGCATCGACCTGTCAGGTACCCCCAGTACCTAGTTATTATCCTTACCTCGGAAAGCAGGGTCAACGCCTAAGATGCCGATTTTGCAACCCGGCATGGCCGGAAAATGTCACAACTGAACAGATGGCGGAGCGTCCAACATGCGGTGGACAAGCACTTCGAGGGGCGACGGCAGCGCTTCTCCTTCGCGTTGCAGTACGGAGGGCTTCTCCTGAAACAGTTTTGCGGGCAGCTTCATCCACAGCGGGGCGGGAGGGGCTTCGCCAGCGAGTTCCCCGCGCAGGACGAGGGCATCTGCCCGGTTCAGGGCCATCCGGGCAGACGGCTTGAAGTCTTCCTTGAATGGATCGATCACCGCGAAATAAAGCGAGGGCTTCGTGAATTGCATCAGGGAATTGCTCTCCAGGATCACCGCCGTGCTCGAAGCTTCCAATGGACTTTCTCTCTGTTCGTTTTTCACCGCTCGGCGCTCGCCACTCGCCACTTCTTCCAGCGCTCCGCGCAGCAAAGGCAAGCCTTCGGCCAAGAATCCTTGCTTGGTTCGCAGCCAGAAGGTACGCTTGGCCCCGGCGGCCAGGAATCGCGCGCTATCAGTCCCGGTGCTGGAGTTGGTCTCCCAATCGAGCGCGCATACATGCTCCTTCGGCGCACAATCGCAGTCTTCTCCGTTCTGCGCGCAAACGCCGTGACCATATTGGGTGATCTTTCCGGCGATCCAATCGGTTTTCGGAAAAGCGGAAATGATGTCGCAGACGAGCTGTGTTTTGCCAATGCTGCGCGTATGCCCGCCCACCACCACGAGCCGCCACAGAGTTCCCGTTCTGGAGAACAACTGAGTCATGGCCATAAATTGAATCGGTAGGTTCTCTAGATCTTAAGTTGTAAGTTCTGAGCGGTAAGTTGTCTAGCATCAGCTCGCGTTCTGTTACGCCGAACCTAAACTTAGAACTTATGGCTTAAAACCTCTTCCCTGTCCCCCTTTTCTATTTTCCATTTTCCAGTTTCTTGAGCCGTTCCGCCAACTCCGGCAGGCGCGCGAACCAGAAATAGGCTTCCTTGAACTGATCGAGCGGGCGTGCGGGTGTGCCCCATACGGTTTGGCCTTTGCGTATGATCTTGCCGGTAGGAATGCCCGCCTGCGCCCCGGCAATGGCGCCATCTTCGAGTGTGCAGTGATCCGCGATGCCCACCTGGCCACCGACCACTACATGATGCCCAAGCTTGCTGGAGCCGGAGATGCCCGTTTGCGCAGCAATCACCGTGTGCGCGCCAATCTGCACGTTGTGGCCGACGTGGACGAGATTGTCGAGCTTCGCGCCTTCGGCGATGCGCGTATCGTCGAGCGAGCCACGGTCGATCGTGGCGTTCGCGCCTATCTCCACATCATCGGCGATCTCCACCAGCCCCGCCTGCGGGAACTTCCAGTATTTCTCGCCGTCGAAGGCGTAGCCGAAGCCGTCCGCGCCCAACACCGCTCCGGCATGAATCTCGACGCGATGCCCGACGCGAACGCCCGCATAGAGGGTCACGCGCGGATGAATCCGGCAGTTTTCGCCGATCCAGCTTCCCGCGCCAATCACGCAATGCGCGCCGATCTGCGTGCCGTCGCCGATGTGCGCATCTTCGCCAATCACCGCATACGGACCAACACCAACGTTCGCGCCCATGCGCGCCAAAGGAGCGACGAGCGCCGTGGGATGGATTCCGGCGGCAATCGGCGCACGCTCCAGCAGCAAAGCAGCCGCCTTCGCGAACGCAACTTTCGGCTGGGCGCTCCGCAGCACGGTTTTTCCCGGCAGCGCGATGCCGTCCGGCGCAATGGCGCAGAGCGCCGGCGATGCTCCCGCGCGGGCTGCGTGCTTCGGCGTTTCCACGTAGATGAGTTCCTTTGCGCCCGCGCGCTCCGGCGCGGCCACGCCCGTAATTTCCAGCGCCGCGTTGCCCTCAACGCGCGCGCCAATCGTTTCCGCCAGTTCGCCCGCCATCCGCCTCATCGCTGCCCCCTCTTCTCTGCCTACTCTGCGGCCCTCGGTGGCCTGTGTGTTTAGGTTTTTCTTCACAAAAACTCATAAAGCGGCGGCTCGCCTTCCGGACGGTTCTTCCAGCGCGCGTGAATCCACACCCACTGCTCCGGATATTTGCGGATAATCTCTTCAATCACCTTGGCAAACCTCTGCGTGTTTTCGCGGATGTCGCGCTCGGCGTCGCCGGTGCGGATCAATTCAAGGGGCGGATCGAAGCGCAGCCGGTATTTGCACAGGTTCGCGTCCCAATAGGCGTAACCAGGCACCACCGCCGCATCGGTGTGCAGCGCAACCCGCGCAATGCCGGTGGTGGTGCAGGCCTGCTTGCCGAAAAAATCGACGAAGGTGCCTTCTCCCGGCATGGTGTTCTGATCCGCCAGGATCCCCAGCGTGCCATCCTCTCTCAGCACCTTCAGCATCATGCGCGCGGCTTCATTCTTGTAGATCGGCCGGTTGCCGGAGCGCCCGCGATATTGATTCACCAGTTTGTCGAGCGGAGCATTGTCCAGCGGCCGCGCCATGTAATGCAGCGGGAATCCGTACAGCGCGTGCGCATAAGAAGAGAGTTCCCATGCGCCGATGTGGCCAGTGAGATAAATCACTCCCTTGCCGCGGCTCTTCCCTTCCAGAAAGTTCTCATGACCGTCGAGCACGACGACATTTTCGATATTTTTGCGATTGTATTTCGGCAAGCGGGCGAATTCCGCGGCCATCCAGCCGAGGCTCCGCGCCATCCCCCGTAATGCCTTCTTGCGTTGCGCGTCGCTCCATTCCGGAAACGCCAGCCGCAGATTGAACTCCGCGGTTTTCCGCAATTTCGGCAGAAACACCAACAGCAGCCGCGTGATTCCGGCGGCGAGACTCCGTGCGAACGGACGCGGCAACACGCCCAGCGTTTTCACAAACGCCCAGGCGGCCGCGAATTGAAGCCACTCGATCATGGAGGACGAAGTTTTCAGTTTTAGGTCAGAGCAGATTACAGGCCTAAACCCGACCCCTTATAACTTAAAACTTATAACTGCCGCTGCCCAATGCTAAACTCCTCTTTCCGTGCCACCAACCGAAACGCAAAATTCCCATTCGCCGCCAATCTCGCCAGCCGCGCGCTTTCTTTGGGCCGCGCTGATTCTCACCACTCTCTATCTCTGCTACTTCCACAGTCTCGGCGCGATTGGCCTGGTCGGCCCGGACGAGCCGCGCTACGCCTGGATTTCGCGCGAGATGGCCGAATCCGGCGATTGGGTGACGCCGCGGCTTTATGGCCAGCCGTGGTTCGAGAAGCCCGTCCTCTATTACTGGGGGGCGGCACTCAGCTTCAAACTGTTTGGCGTCAGCGAAACCACGGCTCGTTTGCCCAGCGCAATCTGCGCGCTGCTTGCGACGCTGGCGCTTGCGTGGCTTGCCTGGCGCATTTACGGAGCAGAAACCGCGCGCTGGCTGCTGCTCCTGCTGCCCACCACGGTTGGCATGATCGGCTTCTCTCACGCGGCAGCCACGGACATGCCCTTCGCGGGAATGCTGACGATTGCGATGGTCTTTGCCGCGTTCCTGCTGAGAGTGATTCCTGAAGCAACTATCGCTGATTCTTCGGCAGGTTTGATTTCTTTTAATTCCGTTACCTCCTCGACCTCCATCACCTCCCTCCTCTTCGGCTTCTTCCTTGGCCTTGCCGTGCTCGCCAAAGGGCCCGCGGCGATTATCTTATCCGGCGGGGCCGTGCTTTTGTGGGCTTCGTTCACCAGGCGTTGGCGCGACGCCTTCCGCTGCCTTCACCCTATCGCCATCGCCAGCTTTTGTGTCGCCGCGCTTCCCTGGTACATCCTCTGCGCCCGCCGCAATCCCGATTTCTTCCGCGTATTCATCCTCGAGCACAACTTCAAACGCTTCCTGACGCCCGAATTCCAGCACATTCAGCCGTTCTGGTTCTACCTGCCTATCCTTTTGCTCGCCGTGTTTCCCTGGGCAATTCTCCTACTTACTGAAGGAGCCTCTCGCGGTGGGAAAGTTATCAGAGATCGCCAGCACTCGCCCTCACATGCAACTGTGCTCTTCGCCGCGTGGGCGTTGTTCTGCCTGCTGTTTTTCTCGGTTTCGAAGTCCAAACTGCCCGGCTACATTTTGCCCGCCATTCCCCCGGTTTTGCTGCTGCTCGCCGCCACGGCGCAAAACAGTCTTCGCTGCGGTACGGATTCCCTGCGCCGGTCATTGATTGCTACCGGCATGTCGCTCGTTGTCTTTGGAGGGGCGCTCCGGCACCAAGTTCACAATATTCCAGCATTCCTTTGTGCCAGCCCGCCTTGCGGAATCTCGAGAATCTGGATTCTAGCAGTGGTTGGAGGAATCGTTGTAACATGCGCGGCAATGGTTCGGAAGTTGCCGGCGAGCCTCTTTGCCGGAGCGCTCGTGGTTCTTTTGCTGGTAATCGAGATTGATGGGTTCCTTCCGAACCTGGATCCCGGAGTTTCAGGACGCGACGCAACGAGAGTGGCTCGGAACGTCTGGCCGGACTTTAATCCGCAGAAAGCGGCGAGTTGGCAGTTGAACCGCTCCTATCTATATCAACTCCGCTATTACACGCACGCGGAGATTCCCGAATGGAAGCTCGGCGAACCTGTTCCCGATTGGTTGTTTGTCTCTAAAGTAAAACGAACGGATGCCACGAATATGGGCTTTCGCTGCGTGAATTTTGCGATCGACCCAGCAGTGATTCCTTGCCGGGCCGAAGCCGAAGCGTCAGTGCGCGGCCTTGGCGGAGGCCTTGGCAGCGGGAGCAGCGGCGGCGGGAGCCGATTGCACGACCGGTAAGCGCGTCAGGAAGAAGGACACCACGCGATTCTCGTACTCGCGCTTCTCGTCGTCGGCAAGGTTCACGAAATTGCCGTGGGCGATGATGGCTTCTTCGCGCGGCTCGGGCGCTTTTAAGAACATCTGCCGGGTGATGGCCGCGAGTTCCGGATCATCGGCCGCCTGGATGAAGAGGATTGGCACGCCCGCAACTCGTTTCAGATTTGCGGAAAGGGGCGGATCGTCCTTGTAGGCGTAATTCAGCCACTCGAAGCAGGTCTGCGCCGACTTCACCATCATCGGGAAGCCGCCGACACCAGTCCTTTCCACGCCAATCTTCACCATCTGTTTCGGATAGTCGTAAACGGAATCGAGCACTATGGCGCGCACGCGGGAATCCTTCTCCGCCTCGCGCAACCCGGCGTAGGCGCCCAGGTTGTAACCCCAAACCCCGAAGCGCGCCGGGTCGACGTCCTGGCGCTTCGCGAGGGTATCGATCGCAGCGCGAACTTCGTCCGCCTCGCGGTAGCCAAACGTGGTGATGCCGTCATTCATGCCATGAGCGGCGAAGTCGAAGACGAATGCGTTGTACTGGTGGTCCTGCAACGCCGAAACCAGCGTTAACAATTCTCCGCGGCTCGATTCGTACCCATGCAGCAAGACAATCGTCGGCGCTCCCACCAGGCCGGGGAAAAACCAGCCCTGGCGCTCGCCCAGCCCCGTCACGGTGAAGGTCACTTCATCAGGCCGGCCGGGAAACGTATTCAGGTTGATTTCGGAGCTGCTTCGCTGCGGCTTTACAATCCAGTAGGTCAAAACCGCGGAAATGGCTAACGTAGCCAGCAAGGCAAAGAAAATCAGCGCCAGAATGATAATCAGCAGCTTCGTGTACCAACGTCTGGGATAGCGCAGTTCGTCGATGATAGACATGGGCTAAGGGGCTGGCTGCCGCCAGCATGTCAAATTTCCGTCCAGGCAAAATCCAAAACGCTATAGCCCGATGCTAGCACGCGCTTTCCACCGCCCGGCTTGCCTTCTCGGTTAGGTGTGCCCGATTCGTATCGGCTTTCCTTGGCGATTTGGCGGGGCTTCCCCGGAATCAGCTATCATGGCACGTGTGCAGGCGGGCAGGTGGCCTGACGTCCTCGATGAACATCATTGACCTCCGTCAAACAACGGTCCGCCAACTGGAACCCCTGCTCCTGGAAGAAGCCCGCCATTGGAAGGAAGAGCTTCACTGGGACTATCGCAGCGCCCTGGACCTGATCAAACGCTTCCTGGAGGCCCATGCGCTGTCGGGCTGCGTAGCCTTTGAAGGCGGCCATGCGGTCGGCTATGCGTTTTACGTGCTCGAAGATTACAAAGGCCTCATCGGAGGCCTGTATGTTTCCTCGACACAGGACCAGGAACCTATCGGTCGCCGCCTGCTGGATGAAATGCTGTTCGCCATGCGCGCGCTGCCGCAATTGCACCGCATCGAGGCGCAGTTGATGCCGTTCGGGGGGCCGGTGGAGGCGGCGCTGCGCGATCAGGGATTCCGGCTGTATTCGCGGCAGTTCATGCTGCTGGATCTGCACAAACACAGCGATCCGCTGCCAAGCCCAAATTCCGGCCTGCGCATGGACCGCTGGAACGACAGGTATTTCGAGCCTTGCGCCAAGCTGATTTATCTGGCGTACGCGAATCACGTGGATGGCGACATCAACGATCAGTACCGCACCCGGCACGGCGCGCTGAAATTCCTGAAGAACATTATTTTATTGCCAGGTTGCGGACAGTTTCTGCCGAACGCCTCGTTTGTGCTGCATCAGCCCGGCAGCGACGAACTGGCGGGAGCGGTGCTGACCAGTGAAGTGTCCGCCGGCGTAGGTCACACCACGCAGATCTGCGTTATGCCCGGCTATCAGGGGCATGGACTGGGGCGCCTGCTGATGCTCACCGCGGCGGAAACGCTGCGCGGGTTGAAGTTCAACGAGCTGACGCTAACGGTGACAAGCGAAAATCGAACGGCGGTGCATCTTTACGAGCGCCTGGGCTTCACCAAAGTGAAAAAGTTTACCGCTGGTGTCTGGCCAAAGTAGCCACCTCACCCGGTCTTTGCGCCAAGACGGCCGCCCTGACGTCAGGAAAAGATGCGCTTCCACCAAGGCACTCGTATGTAGTCAATGCAGCACGGCGGGCCATAATTCGAAATCACTTGCAGGTGCAGAGGTTCCTGTACCGAATTTTCTATCCGTTGCAGATCACCTCCGAACCAGAAATCACTGAGGATGAAGTCCACCGTTAGGTCGAACTTTCGTTGGTTACCTTGGTCAGGTATAAATTGCCAAAGTTTGACACACTGCTCCACGTAGTGACTCAACATTGCGTTCCCATCTGTTGAACGCAATTCAGAGACGTGACCATCAGAAGCTACGCCAACCTGTTCGTGAACGGGGCCCGAAATCCGCACCTGTCTTGCAAGGGGCGAGTAGAGAACCGGTTCAGCCCGGACAATGCGAAGCTCTGGGTGTCCTTGGAAAAGCGAGTCACCAGCAAGATTCGTGGAACGCAGTTTCTTCTGCGCTGGCTCGAATTCATCGCCGGGGAGCCAGTTGATTTCGCTGGTTGAGGCGGCCGCGGCTTCGCCGATGGCGTAGCCAAAGGCGGCTAGTTTGGCGACGCCGGTGAAATCCCAGGTGTCCACGAATTGATCCTGCGGCTTGTGATAGCGATGCTCGACATAGTCCTTGGCGTTGGCTTCGCCCCAGGCAAGATCGTGGCCTTTGAATTTTTCGCCCTGCTCGATGGAAAAGGCGGGGATGCCCTGGCGACCCAGGCTGAAATGGTCGGAGCGGTAGTAGTAGCCCGCCTCGGGATGCGCGTCGGGCTTGATCGCCAGGTTGAACTGTTTGGCGATTTTTTCGACTTCGGGATAAAAGGTGGTACGCTCCGCGCCGCTGACTTCGACTTCCTCGGGAATTCCCTGCGGCTCGAGGCCGTCATAATTCAGGTCGAGGATGGGCATTGCGGGCAATTGGTCGAGGTGGCGGCCGAGATATTCGGAGCCGAGGAGGCCTTGCTCCTCGGCTGTCACAGCGGCAAATAGCATGGAGCGCGGTGGCGCGGGCTTGGTCTCCGCCCAGACGCGCGCTAACTCCAGCAGAACGCCACAACCGGTCGCATTGTCCACAGCGCCGTGATAAATCTGGTCGCCCTTAGCGCGCGCCGGATCGATGCCAAAGTGATCGTAATGCGCGGTGTAGAGAACAGCTTCCGCGCGCTTCCCGTCCATCACGGCACCTTCCACCATCCCAATCACGTTGCGCGAGGAAAACGGCCGCACCGCCGTCAGTACGTGCGCTTTCAAATGCACCGGTAATTCGATGGGCTTGAAATCACGCGATTGCGATTCCTTATACAGCTTGTCAAGGTCATAGCCGCCCATCGCTACCAGCTTGCGCGCCACTTCGAGTTGGATCCACGAAGCAGCTTTGAGTTTCGGCGTGCCGTCGAGCTGCAGGTAGGAGCGCTCCGCTCCCCATGAATTGCGCACCACTTCCCAGGGATAGCTTGCGAGGTCCGTGCGGTGAATGATCAGCGTGCCGAGGGCGCCGCGCCGCGCGGTCTCTTCATATTTGTAGGTCCACCGGCCGCTATAGGTGAGCGCCTTGCCCTTGAAAAAATTCGGGTCGTTGGATTCCGGCTCGCTGACAAAGAGCAGCGCGACCTTGCCTCGCAGGTCATATCCCTTGTAGTCGTCCCATTTGTTTTCCGGCGAAGTGATGCCGTAGCCGACGAAGACGATCGGCGCGTCAATGTCCGCGGATTCGGTTTGCGTCTCATTGGTGGTGACGTAATCTTCGAGATTTTTGAGCGTCACCGGCGAACCATTCGCGGGGACAAACTCGAAGGTGGTCGCGGGCAGCGTGCGCAAACCCACCATCGGCACTTCCTGGAAATAGGTGCCGTTCGCGCCGGCGGGTTTCACCCCGTATTTCTTGAACTGCTCGGCGATCCAGTCCGCCGCCGCGTCGCCGCCGGGTTGCCCCGTGCCGCGGCCCTCGAGCGCGTCGCTGGAAAGGTGCCGGACAGTTTCGCGCATCAGCATCGGATCGATCTTCGGCGCGTGCGCTTTCGCCGCCAGCAAAACGCCCCCCGCGGAAATGAAGCAGGCCACAAGAATGATGCATGGTTTATGCATGGTGGACTCCTCCGGAGAAACTACGGTGCAAAAAGGATATCGTAACCCGAATCTCCCGAGGCATTTAAGCGCAATCAGAGCGGTGGCGGGCAGATTTCGAATGCAGTTTCAAATCGGGAAGAGGAGGATTTTGCAAATAGCCGCAAAAATCTCACATTTTCAGGTGCCGTTCGAAACGCAGGTCTTGCGACCCGCCGGGCTTCTGGAGTTTACAAGATGATATGTTAGTATCTAATATATAACCTTAAGAAATTACTTTAAATGTCGGCGCGCCGACATTTTCCGTATGCAGGCTGCGCAGCTTATTTCTTGACGGTGCGGTCTTTGAGGAGGTTTTTGAGCTCGGACATGAACTCCTGGACGTCCTTGAAGTCCATGTAAACACTGGCGAAACGCACGTAGGCGACTTTGTCGAGCTTTTTGAGGCGGTGCATGATCATTTCGCCGATTTCGGTGGTGGTGAGTTCGCGTTCAGTGGCTTCGTGGACCACTCCTTCGATTTCGTCGACGATGGATTCGAGCTTGGGCGTGGGGACGGGACGCTTCTCGCACGCTTTCAGCAAGCCTTGCAGGATTTTCTGGCGCTCGAAGCGCTCCCGGCGGCCATCTTTCTTGATGACCATGTAGGGGATTTCGTCGATGCGCTCGTAGGTGGTGAAGCGGCGGGAGCACTTGAGGCACTCGCGGCGGCGGCGGATGGTGTCGCCGGTGCGGCCCTCGCGGGAATCAATCACCTTGTCGTCGAGATGCGCGCAGAAGGGACATTTCACAAGATGGAATCTCCTCTGTTGCTTGCAAGCATAGTACAGGAAAAAAGTGGTCAGAAAATGGTTATGAGGAATCAGAACTGGCGAGAAAGAAAAAAACCGTCACGCCTGCCAAACCCACTTTATGAACTTTACAAGCAGGAACAATACGCCAAATAAACCTAGGGCAATCCCAACATAAAAAGCCAAGGTGGCGACGATAGAGCGAGCGTTCACAAGGGAGGAGGCGGATTCGGGCAACTGCTCCGCGATTTCTGCGTCGATTTCGGCGTTTTCCTCTTGCCTGAGGCGCTTCAAATCGCCGAGCTTCCAGCCCTCGTGGAAGAGCAAGGGCACGCCGCCCAGTGAGCAGGCCGCAAACATCACCAGCCACAAGATCAATGCCGCCGCGACGGCGGGCTCCTGCTCCACGCCGTAGAGCTTCATGAAGGCAAACGCCGCCAGTGCCTGGGCGCCACCGCCGACGGCCGGGAGCTGCACGGCCGAGCCGACCATGCTGAAGACGAGGACAAGCACCGCGTCCGCAAAACTCAGCGTCCCCAAACGGCCGCCGAAGCTATGGATCACCAGATAGCTCACCACCGCCACGAGCCACCAGTGAACGAGCGAATAAACGATGGCGGCGGTTACATCCCCAAAACTCCGGATGGTCTGGACACCGCGCAAGAATTCCAGCAAGTTGCGCGCGAAGCCGGTGCGCCAGCCATGATGTTGTGCCAGCCAGCCTTGCATGCGTCGCTCCAGAAATGCGGAGCCATGCAACCGCAAATAGACGAGTCCCACGAAGGCGACAATCGCAATCAGCGCGAACACCGTTCCGGCACTGCGCGCTCCTTTTTCAAAGGCCTCCGCCGCGACCTTGGCTTCTTCGTCCCCGGAAGGCTTGAAGATCAGCAACCCCACCGCCGCAAGCACGGCCGTGCAAGCCGCATCGAGAATCCGTTCAAGGGCATAAATGCCAAAGGTGCCCGAGACGGCAATTTTTTCTTTTCGGGCAATCAGGAGAGGACGCACTGGCTCGGCAGCGCGTCCCAAAAGGAACATCGCCGCGAACCCCGCGAGGTTCATGTTATAGATATTCCAAAAATGGGTGGGCCCAACATGCGTCTGAAATCTCTCCCAGCGTAGCGCGCGGATGGCGTAGCAAGCGTAGATGGCCACGACGGCGAGAAATAGATAAAGGTAATTCGCGGTGCGGACGGCGTGCCAGAGGCGGGCGACACTGAACTGGCTTAGGCTGAGGGAACCATGAAACCTGTAGAGCAGGTATCCAACAGCGAAGACACCGAGTCCCCCAAGAAGCGCATTCCTCGACTTGAACTTCATGCCCAAGCAGAGTACGGGCCGGCGGGAGGCGGCGTCAAGTTCGGATAACCAATTTGGTTCCAATGGTTTGTGACGGAGAGGATTGTAACTGAGACGGAGAGTCTGTAAGATGCCCTCCAAACGGTCGGTTGGGAAGGCCCTGCAGCAGGGAACATTTCCGGTGCATTTTTCGTTCCATTCATTGGCAGGCCGAAAAACCCACCTGCGGGGATTCAAACGGCAGGTGACTGGAAGATGGGGCTGAGGAAGCTTGGAGCAGGATGCCCAACTGGTCCAGCAATGTCTCCAGGGCGATGGCTCGGCCTGGGAGGAACTTGTGCGTCGCCACACGCGTCGCATCTATGGCATCTGCTATAGGTTCACGGGCAATCGTACGGAAGCCGAGGACCTGGCCCAGGAAGTGTATCTCCGGGTCTACCGGACGTTGGGCAGTTATCGTTCGGCGCATGGCGGCTTTGCCACTTGGGTGACCAGCGTGACGCGCAACTTGTTGATTGATCATTACCGCCGCAGCAAGCGCGACCGCGTGACCGATTCCCTGGACGATAAGATGGCCGTAGTGGAAAACAAGGAATCCGCCGGACGCCGGCCAGACGAGCAGGCGCTGCTTGGCGAACTGAGCCTCCAGGTGCAGAATGCGCTGACCAAGCTTTCGCCAGAGTTGCGCGAAGCGGTCATTTTGCGCGACCTGCAGCAACTGGAATATGCGGAGATTCAAACCGTGCTGGAGGTGCCGGAAGGCACGGTGAAATCGCGCATCAACCGCGGCCGGATTGAGTTGGCGCGCATCCTGCAGCAGATGGGAGTACGGCCGGCATGAGGAAGCAGGCGAAGCGCAATGAGTTTTTGTTTAGGCGAGCGAAGGGGGCTTCGTTCGCAGGGGGCAAGCCATGACCTGGACTTGCGATTTGATCGAAGCGCGATTGAGCGATTATCTGGATGGGTTGCTGGAGGGCGCGGAACGCTCGGCGTTTGAAGCGCACGCGAGTTCGTGCCCGGATTGCGCGCCGCTGCTGGCGAGCGTGCGCAGCCTGGTCCGCGAGATGCACGCGATGGAGGAAGTGGAAGTTCCGCCGCGCCTGGTCTACGCAATCCTGGACAAGACCCTGGGCCCGCGCGAAACGGTGACCGGCTGGCAAGCCTTCCTGCAAGTGGTCCGCGGCATGGCCACGCCGAAGTTTGCGTATGGCGCCGCGAGCGTTTTTGCCACGCTGGTGATTCTGGTCAGTTCGCTGGGCTTTTCGTTCCGCAATCCGAAACTCGCCGACCTGCGGCCCACCAATATCTATCACAACGCGGATCGCCAGGCGCATCTGGTGTATGCACGCAGCGTGAAATACGTCAGCGATCTCCGGGTGGTGTATGAGATTCAGTCTCGCCTGCGGCAGGACGAGAATAATTTGCAGACCACGCCGGAGGAAGTTCTGCCGAAGTCGGGGCCGGAAAAAGCACCTGGCCAGACGGACGATCGTTCGCCGTCGCAGCCCCGGCAGCAGAATCGCGCCAATGAAGTCAGCCGCCAGCTTGAGCTGCTTGCAGCGGAGCTGCCGCTGATGAGCGGGAGGGACATTCGATGAACTGTGCGGTGCATCCTGATCGGGAGGCATCCGGGTACTGTCGCAATTGCGGCAAGCCGATGTGCGGCGAGTGCACCCACAAAGTGCGCGACGCCCTCTATTGCGAGGACTGCCTTGCGCACCAGGTGGGATTGGCGCCCGCCCCGGCACGCCCGGCCAGTGTGGCGCCAACCGCCAACGCGGACCCTTCTTTGTCCGCGGCAGGCGCCACTCCGCCGGGAACGGCGAGGCATAGCCACACCGCCGTGGCGTTTTTGTTGGGATTCATCCCGGGCCTCGGCGCGGTCTACAACGGCGAATACAACAAGGCCATCGTTCACATCGTAATCTTTGGCGGCATCATCTTCGGGATCGTCAGTGACCTGGGCGACACGGTGGAAAACGTACTGATTTTCCTGCTGGTGATTTTCCCCTTTTATATGGCGATCGATTCGGTGCGCGTCGCAAAGGCGAAGCAGACCGGCGAGCCGCTTTCCGATCCCTTTGAAAACTGGAGCGCCAAGCGCCCCCTTGGCCCCGTCATTCTGATCGTGTTGGGCGCGTTGTTCCTGATGAACAATTTCGGTTTGTTCGACTTTTTCCGGGTGAAGCAGCTCTTTTTGCCTCTGCTGCTGATTGGCGTCGGCGTTTTCATGCTTCGGAACCGCATGGGCGGCAACAATTGAACGGAGGACCGCATGAGTGCGCGCGTGAAATGTAACTGCCAGAGCTGCACGATTCGTGGCTTTGTGGGACCCGCGGTGGTGATTACGCTCGGGGTGCTTCTGTTGCTGCATGAAGTGCACGGCGGCCGATTCTATTTCGGCAGCACGTGGCCGGTGATTCTGATCGTGATCGGGCTTTTGCACCTGGCCTCCGCGATGGCTTCCCGCGAGGGACACGTGAGTCCCCTGCCCTCGCCGGGCGTGCCACCGATGCCGCCCACACCACCCGCGCCACCCAAGGGCGGGTCGCAAACTACGTATAGCGCGCAGGGACAATAACTCTCCATGGTCACGCAAACACGCAGCAGCGGACTCTTCTCCGGCCTGGTTCTGCTTTCCGTAGGCGTTCTGCTGCTGATGCACAACTACGGCCACCTGGACCTCGGCAACTTTTTCTCCCGCTGGTGGCCGCTGATGATTATTTTCTGGGGCGCCATCAAGCTCTACGAGCGCACCGCGGGGCGCCGTTTTGGCGTCGGCGATGGCGGGCGCATTACCGGCGGCGAGGTCCTGCTGGTGCTGGGCATGCTGGCGTTGCTGGGCGTGGTGGTGGGAGTGGACTTCACCAAAGACAAGATTGGCGGCATGATGGACGCCGGCGACAGCTACTCCTACGATCTGGACGTGGCGCCGAAGAAAATTCCGGCGAACGCTCACGTGCTGGTGCACAACGGCCGCGGCGACATCACCGTGCGCGGCTCCGATGACGACGAAATTCGCGTCACCGCCAAAAAAGCCGCGCGCAGCTGGAGCGAAACGGAAGCGGATCGCATTGCCGAGCCGGTTTCCGTGCGAATCGAGCAAAACGGCGATGGCTTCGAGGTGCGGCCCAGCGGGTACGACCTGACGGATTCGCGCATCAGCGTGGACCTGGAGGTAGCGCTGCCGAAGAAATCGGTTCTCGCGGTGAGAACCGACCACGGGGACGTTACCGTCAGCGGGATGCTGACCGATGTCGCGGTCACCAGCGGGAATGGCGACGTGGATGTGCGCGGCACGTCGGGCGACGTCAACATTGAAATGAAAAAGGGGGACGTGAAGGTCTCGGACACCACCGGCGACGTGAAAGTCTCCGGCAAGGGCGGTGAAATCGAAGTGAACGACACCAGCGGGAGCCTGACGGTGGACGGAGATTTTTACGGTCCGGTGCGCGCGGACAAGGCGATGAAGGGCGTGCGCATGGTTTCGGTGAAAACCGATTTGACGCTCTCCGCTCTCTCGGGACACCTGGAAGCGGGCTCCGGCAACATTGACGTCGTGGATGCGCCTGGGAATTTAAGTCTGCGCACGCGGGATTCGGAAATCAGCGTGGATAATCCCGGCGGCAAGGTAAGCATCGACAACCGCAACGCCGCGATCAGCGTGCGCTTTTCCTCCGCGCCGAAGGAAGATATTTCGATCAACAACTCTTCATCGGAAATTGCGCTGACGCTGCCGGGCAGCGCCAATTTTGAGGTCACTGCGGACTGCCACAACTGCGACATCGATTCGGAGTTTCCCGGCCTGGCCGCATCGAAAACAGAGTCGGGCGATTCGCATCTCTCCGGCAAATATGGCAGCGGGAAA
Source organism: Acidobacteriota bacterium (assembly GCA_021324935.1). Taxonomy (GTDB): domain Bacteria; phylum Acidobacteriota; class Terriglobia; order Acidiferrales; family UBA7541; genus Acidiferrum. The sequence continues at coordinate 76,263 of JAJPIE010000042.1, read as the reverse complement.
GGCCCGAAAGTCACGCTGAAAACCAGCTACGGAAATATTTCGATACGCCGCACTTCGGTGATGATGCCGCCGCGTCCGCCGTCGGTCCCCGCCCCACCGGAGCCGATACCGCCAACGGCAGAGCAGTAATTAGTAATCATATATCGGTAATCAGAATGACGCGGTTCAGTACTATTTGGGCGCGCTCGGAGTTTTTGGCCCCGGCGAAATAGACGCGCACCCTGCGGATGTGATCTTGAAAAGAGAATTTACTTTTAGGCGAAAACTGTAGAGCATCCTTGCCAGCTCGTCGATCTTCGAGAAAAGTTCCTCGAGCTCAGGTCCGCTAAGGATGCCCACCCGGAACGCGATCACCAAATGAGTTTCCAACTCGCGGAGCGAGCCATTCGCAATCGACAGGAACCCGCTGAACTCTCTGGAATTCCAGCGTCCGAAGCCTTCGGCAATGTTTGCCGGTAGGGACGCGGCAGCCCTGCGTATTTGAGCAGTGAGCCCGTAGCGTTCCTCTGCGGGCATGGTTGCCGATAGCCGATAGGATCGCTCCAAGATTTAGATCGCCTTCTCCCAAATGAGCAAGTCCCGCACAGCCTTCGGAGCAACGCGCATGGATCCCTCCCCATTCATTCTGATGCGTTACTATACTCAATTGGTAATAGATCGTGCCGCTGCAGAGCGCGGGGCCGAAGCTGGAAGCGAGTCACAGTCCGGAACATTACTAGCGGAACGCAAGCGCGCAAGACGCATTCTGATTACTGATCTCTGATTACTGATTACCCGAAGCCGACAGGCGGCGGAGTTCGGCGAAGAAGGCGGGGAAGGAGACCCCGGCGCAATCGGCGTCAAGAATGAGTGTCTCGCTCGATGCGCCCAAGCCCGCCACCGCGAAAGCCATCGCGATGCGATGATCGCCGCGCGGATCGATTTCCGCACCGCGCAATTGGCCCGCGCCGCGGCCTTCGACGCGCAATCCGTCCGGGCGTTCTTCCACTTTCGCGCCCATGCGCTTCAAATTCCCGGCCAGAGCCGCGATGCGATCGCTTTCCTTTACGCGAAGTTCCTGCGCGTCGCGAATTTCAATTCCCTGCTCCGTGTACGGGCCAAGCGCGGCGAGCATGGGAAGCTCGTCAATCAGCAGCGGCACCAGGTCGCCGGAGATAAAGCCGCCTTTTAATGGCGATCCCTTCACGGAAATGTCGCCAATCAACTCACCTTGCTTGCTCTGCAAATGCAGCACGGAAACCGATGCGCCCATCTGCTGGAAAAAATCCAAGATCGCCGAGCGCGTGGGATTCAGTCCGACATTCGCGATGTACAGATTCGATTCCGGGAGCATGGAGGCCGCGGCAATAAAAAAGACCGCAGACGACAAATCCCCCGGCACATCGAGGGATTTCGGCCGCAGCGCCGCATGGCCATTTTTGGAAGCCATGCCGTGAATCGCGACGGTGCGCCCGCGCTTTTTGATCAGAGCGCCAAATTCCTCCAGAGCGAGCTCCGTGTGGTCGCGCGTTTTCGCGGGTTCGGCGACCTCCGTGATGCCTTCCGCGTATAAGCCGGCGAGCAGCACGGCCGATTTCACTTGCGCGCTGGCCATGGGCATTTCGTAGTGAATCGCGCGCAGCTTGCCGCCGTGAATTTCGAGAGGGGGGAAATTGTCGTCCTTGGCGCGAATCTCTGCGCCCATCTGCCGCAGCGGGGCAATCACACGCTTCATCGGCCGCTTTTGCAGCGAAGCGTCCCCGGTGATTTTTGTGGAGAACTCCTGCCCGCTCAGAATCCCGGAGAGCAGGCGGATCGTGGTGCCGGAATTTTCCGCGTCCAGGGCGCGCCAGCTCGATTTGAGGCCGTGCAGGCCATGGCCGGTGATTTTGACGGTGGTTCCCTCCACCTTGACGTCCGCTCCCAGCGATTTCAGGCAGCCGAGGGTGCTGTGGCAATCGCGGGCGGCGGCGAAGTTGCGGAGTTCGCTGGTGCCGTCGGCCAGCGCGGCCAGCATGGCATAGCGATGGGAGATGGATTTGTCGCCGGGGAGTTCCAGCGGCCCGGAAAGCGAGACAATCGGGCGAATGAGTTCGGTTTTCATCGATGAAGAAATTTTAGCATGTAGGGTTACGCAGCGCAGACATCCTGGCGGGAAGAAAGCTTGCCTGCTGGCAGCAGGCGCTACCAGGGGGCAGGCAGGAATGGCTGTGCGACAACATGGTGGCGTAATGCCGCCCCTACAAGGGCGGAGAGCGTCACGACTGTACTTGGGGACAGTTGAGGGGAGGCACGCAACAAGAAATCGGATGAAAGAGACGCGAGCAGCGCTACGTATCATGAGTAGAGGACGGAGCGTCCGAAAGATCGTGAGGATGAAATGTCACCCCGCAGTGCTTTGATGCAGTTGCTCACCAAAGCCGCGACCGGCTTTGCCGCGCTTTTTGTGGTCGGCGTCGTGCTCGCCGCAATTCCGAATCATCGCCCGCCAGCGATGACGCCGTCTTCCGCCGAAATCGTCACCATCTCCCAGGAAAACCAACCGACGGACCATAGTTCGATGCCCGGCATGAACATGGACATGGACGACGCCAAATCCTCCGAGCCGGGGGCGATGCACGACATGGAGCACATGCGCCACGGCGACACGCCGCACATGCACATGAGTTCGTCGCGGCCGCAAACCGGGGCAGACGTCCAGCGCGCCAATGAAATCGTGAAAGAGCTTCGTGCGGGGATTGAGAAGTACCGGGACTATCGCGTGGCCCTGAATGACGGATACAAGATCTTCGCGCCTAAGCTGGCGCAGAAGGAATATCACTTCACGAACTACACGAACGGATTTTTGGAAGCGTTTACGTTCGATCCGGCGCGGCCCACTTCCCTGCTCTATAAAAAGACGGCGGGGGGCTACGAACTTGTCGGAGCTATGTACACCATGCCGAAGCGCGCGACGGAGGATCAACTCAACCAGCGCGTGCCGCTGAGCGTGGCCACCTGGCACCAGCACACAAATTTGTGCATGCCGCCCATCGGCCAGTGGCGCAATGCGGATTGGACCAAATTCGGATTGCAAGGGTCGATCACAACGCAGGAGGCTTGCGACGCGGCGGGCGGGCGGTTCCATCCGGTGATTCTGGGCTGGATGGTACACGTTTATCCGTTTGAAGACTCCACCGAAAAGATCTTTGCCATGCATCACATGGATTGAAGAAATTTCAGTTTTCAGCCTTCAGTCTTTAGGTTTTAGTCGAACGGGCGGCCTTCTGAGGCCGTCCGATTTTTTGTGGTGAACCCACCTTGGAAGTCACCGCCGCTGCGGCGAGAACGCTTGCCTGCTAGAAACATGCGCCACCAAAGAGCGGAGTCAAACGGCGAGGAACCGCGCCTACACGGAGGCCTACTGATCTTTGAGCTTGAGGCGGGATTTATTTTCTTCGAGGAATTCCCGCAAGTCCTTCGAGGCGTCCAGAAGCCGCACCCACTGTTCGTAGTAGAGTGTGACCGGAAAGCGGCCGAGGCCATAGACGCTGACACCGCCTTTTTCCCCCACACGAAACTCGAGCGTTCCCTTCTTGCGCCCTTCGGCCTTCTTTTCCAATTCCGCGATGCGGGCCAACAATTCTTCCCTGCTCGGTTCAGCCATGATTCCCTCCCGTTGGTCCCCCCATCCTCCCACACAACCGAAGCCGCGCGCCACTGCATCCAGTTCTAGAACGTCTAAGTCCCCGGGACTAGGCCGCCTACGCAGCCGGTTGAATTGCGTACCACTCGCCTGCCCGGTATCATGGGCGCTCGCTTTTCTTTCCCGTACGGGGGACCTTTCTTCAGATGATCGGCCGCTTGCTTCACCCCATCTCGTATTTCCTTATAGCCGCGACACTTGCCACAGGCGCATCCCTGGCCAGCACGCCTCCTCCGGAATCCAACGAAATTCTTCCGCTGGCGCAGGTCCAGCCGGGCATGCAGGGCTATGCCTACACGGTTTTCACCGGCGACCAGGTGGAAAAATTCGATCTGGTGGTGCTCGGCGTGATGCCGAATTTCCTTGGACCGAAGCAGTCGATCATCCTGGTGGAACTAAAGGGTCCGAAGGTGGAACACACCGGCGTGGTGGCGGGCATGAGCGGCAGCCCGGTTTATCTGGAGGGCAAGCTGGCGGGAGCGCTTTCGCTGAAGCTAGGCGTTTTCACCAAGGAAGCGATTGCGGGGGTTACGCCGATTGAAGACATTCTACATCCGCCGGCGCAGCAGAGCGCGGCGAACGTGCCCCCCGCGGGAGAATTCAGCGTGCAGGGCAGCGCCGCGGCGTTAACCGGCTTGCCCAATGGCGCGGCACTGCAACCGATCGAAACCCCGCTGGTGTTTTCAGGCTTTCAGCCTTCGGCGCTGCAGCCGTTCGCTTCACAACTGCAAAGTTACGGCTTTGTGACCGCACAAGGCGGAACGGGAAAAGCGCAAGCGGAGGACCACAAGCTGCAAGCGGGAGACATGGCGGGGATGGTGCTGGTGCAAGGCGACGCTTCGATCAATTCCGCATGCACGGTCACGGCTGTGCGGGGGAATGACGTGTATCTCTGCGGGCATCCGTTTCTGAATTTTGGGGACGTGCAGATGCCCATGGCGCGCAGCCGCGTGGTGACCACGCTTTCCTCGGAACTTGCGTCCACAAAAATCGTGAACGTGGGCGAACCCATCGGCACAATCACCGGGGATCATCTGACCGCGGTCACCGGGAAGCTGGGGCAGCCGCCGGCGATGATCCCGCTGGATCTGACGTTCGCGAAGGGTCGCGAAGAGAAAAAGCTTCATTTTGAAGTGGTGAATCATCCGAAGCTTACGCCGCTGCTGGTGGCGCTGACCACCTTCAACGGGGTCAGCCAGAATTATTTATATGGCGAGGGCACCACGCTGCATCTAACCGGAGAAATCCGGCTGAAGGGCCACATCCCCGTGCAGATCGAAACGTCTGTTGCGCCGACGGACACGATGGCGCCGGACAATCTGCCGATCGCCATCGCGGTGCAGAACGTGTTCGGGCGATTGTTCACCAACGATTACGAGGCGCCTAACGTGGAGCACATCACGCTGCGGGTGGAAAGCGAGCCCGGGCGCCAGTCGTTTAGTGTGGAGAGCGCGTGGCTGGAAAAGGGTGAAGCTGCTCCGGGCGAAAATCTGAAAGTGCGCGTGCTGCTGCGCCCGTATCGCGGGCCCGCGCGCATTGAAGAGACCGCGGTCCACGTGCCGGATCAAATCGTGCGCGGCACAATGCTGCGCGTGCTGGTGAGCGATGCGGAGTGGATGAATCGCGCCTCGCGTGGATTTATGTTCCCTGGGATGGGGGGAGGCGGCTCGAACGGCCTCGATCAATTAATCACGCTGATCAACCGCGAGCGCCACAACGACCGTCTCTACGTTGGATTGTTCGTGCCCGCGCCCACCCTAGTTTGGGACGACAAGGAATTGCCCAACGTGCCGCTCTCCCAGATCAATGTGGTGGACGGCAGGCCCGTCCCCGGCAGCGTGCAGGTGCTGAGGGAATCGCTGGCCAGTGAATCTTCGATCGCGCTTGGCGGCCCGGTGACCGGGCTGATCTCCCTGAATCTGCAAATTCGGTGAAACTTCTCATGTCAAAACGCCTGGTTCGCGTCACCCTGCCCGTACTCATCCTTGGTCTCGCCGCCACTTGCGGCCTGGCGGAGCACACCCGCCGTTGGCGGCAATCCACCTACGAGGAATTCCAGAAAGGCAACGCCAAGGGCGTAGCCGTGCGCAGCGATGGCCACCTGGAGCTTGCGCCGAAATTTGCCCTGCTGGCGGATGCGGATGCGTCGTATTTGTGGTCGCTGAAGACCGATGCGAACGGCGTGTTGTACGCCGGTGGCGGTTCACCAGCAAAAGTCTTCCGGTTTGACGGCAGCGGGAAGCCAAAGACGGTGTTTGAATCCACGGATTTGCTGGCGCAGTCGATCGCGTTCGACGCCAAAGGCGCGCTATACGTAGGCACTTCGCCGGACGGAAAGGTTTACAAGGTCACTTCCAACGGCGAGAAGAGCGTCTTTTTCGATCCGAAAACGAAATACATCTGGGACCTGGCGTTCGGGGCGGACGGAACTTTGTATGTGGCCACTGGCGATAAGGGCCAGATCTACAGCGTCTCGCCCGATGGGAAGGGCGAGCTTTTCTATGCCAGCGATGAAGCGCACATCAAGGTGCTGGGTTTCGACGGCAAGGGCAATCTCCTGGCGGGAACCGAGCCGAATGGCCGCATCCTGCGGATCACGCACGAGGCCGGAAAGAAGAGCGGCGATGCCGCAGCCAGCGGTTTCGTGGTGTATGAAACTGCGAAGCGCGAAGTCACTTCGCTGGCCATTGCGGCGGACGGCACGCTCTACGTTTCCGCAATCGGCGAAAAAGCGCGCGGAGGAACATCGGGACCGTCGGCGGTCATCACCACTTCGCAAGGCACAACCACGATCACGAACGTTTCGTCCGGCAGCATCCAGGGGGCAGCGCCGTTTCTGGCGTTTCCCCAGGCTATCACCAGCAGCATCTACCGCATCGCAGCCGATGGAGCGCCGGAGGAAATCTGGAGTTCGCGTGACGACATTGTATACGCGCTGGGCTTGAACTCCGATGGGCGGTTGCTGGCGGGTACGGGCAACAGCGGCTCGCTGCTGGTGATTGACGGCCGCGGCGTCTACGCGCAACTCGCCAAGTCCGGCTCTTCGCAAATCACCGGGATCGCGCGCACTTCGGCCGGAAAGGTCTATCTGTGCACGGCGAATCCCGGCAAGGTATTCTCGCTGGGCCCGGAATACGAAGCGGAAGGGACGTTCGAGTCGCAGTCGCTTGACGCCAAGCTTTATTCCCAGTGGGGCCGGATCGAGTGGTGGGGTCCGCCGGCGATGAATGAATCCGCGAAAACCGGCAAAGATTCGAAGGGCCCGCGACTGGAATTTTTCGTGCGCAGCGGAAATACCGAAGATCCCGGGAAAGAGTGGTCGCGCTGGTTTGGCCCCTATTCCGAGACGGGAACGCAAATCGAGGCGCCGGCCGCGCGCTTCCTGCAATGGAAGGCCGTGATTCACGACGGCCGCCCCGGCGATGGAATCGATTGGGTCAGCGTTGCGTACTTGCCGAAAAACGTAGCGCCCCTGGTGGACGGAATTGCCATTCAGGATCCCGGCGTGCGCGTGCAGACGCCGGCGGTCATAACCGGGCAAGCGGCTACCGTCGCGCTGCGGCAGCCTTCGGGGCCGACACCGGTCGGCACCATCGTGACCACGACGACCACCAAGTTCGATCAGCCGCCTCAAGGCATCGCGCAAAAGGGCTACGCCTCCGTGCTGTGGTCGGCGCACGACGACAACGATGACGAGCTGCGCTACGCCGTCTATTTCCGCGGAGAAAATCAGCGCGACTGGCTGTTGCTGAAAGACGACCTGGACCAGAAATATTATTCCTGGGACACCACGGCCATGCCCGATGGCGCTTATTATCTGAAGATTGTGGCCAGCGACGCACCTTCCAATCCGCCGGACGCGGCGCTGAAGACCGAACGTGAGAGCGAACGCTTCGTGATCGACAATACGCCGCCGGTGATCGAAAAGCTTCAGGCCAGGGCCGCGGGGATGAACGCGGACCATTCGAAAGGAGTCTCTTACGACTTCACGTTCACGGCGGAGGATGCCACCAGCAGTATTGAAAAGGCCCAATACAGCGTGGACGGCGGAGACTGGATCCTGCTTGCCCCCGTGCAGGGCATCAGCGACAACAAGACGGAAAATTACAGCTTCGCGGTGCGCAGCCTTTCCCCGGGCGAGCACACCATCGCGGTGCGCGCGTACGACCAGTTCGACAACGTCGGGGCGGGAAAAACCATCATCAACATCGCGAAGTAGCGAGCGGCGACTGGCAAGTGGCGAGAAAAGAATCGTCCGAGCTAGAAGCCGGGCGTTTGATTGAAGCGCCGCAAGCGCGAATGAAATTAGCGCAGGGCGTGAGCGCCAGGTGTTCCATCCAACTCAAAGAGTATTTCTGGAGGAGCGACAGAATTTTGTTCGCGGCTTTGAATGCGCACCGAAGCCGGGCGTCGTGTCGCGCCTACGGAGCTTCAGGTGTAGCGGCTCTAAGTTTTCAGGAGGGACCTGGGAGTGGCGGGCTTGACGAGTTCCGGCCCAGGCGCCTTGGGCTTTTCCTCTTCGAGGTAGGCTTCAATCTCTGCGCCGAATCCCATCCGGCCGTCACTATAGGAACCTGGCTTCGCATGCACCACGCGCGCCCGGCAGTGGGTGTCGTCGGGCTTTCCCCCAGTCACTTCGGCGGGCATGCGGATGGTCGCTTCAATGGGCATGCCCACCTGGAGGGGAGCGGAAGTCACAAAGAAAAATCCGCCGCGCGAGATGTTGATCGCCTCGGTGAAATGGTCGCTCTTGTCTCCGGCCAGGTTGAGGGCACGAAAGCGCAGAGGGATGCGAAGACGATAGCGCTCGAGATGTCGGCGTTCAGGTGTGGCCATGACATTTCCTGCGCGGTGCGGGGAGGGGTCGCGCCTACGCTGCTCTTCGAAGCCTTAGAGTATCACTCGCAAGGCCAGAATCAAGGCCCCTGCACGTCAGGGGACCGGAACTCCGGGGTTCCCCCAAGCCTACCCGGCACGGGCCTATAAATAGCGGCCCGGGTGCTCTACACTGTGGGTATGGCAAGCACCCACCTGACACCGGAGGACCTGGGCACCGCGATCCAGTGGAAGGCGATCGAGGAGGCGCACGAGCGCATTCGCCCGCGGATTCACCGCACGCCGGTGCTTACCAGCCAATCATTGAACGTCATGGCCGGAGCGGAACTTTTCTTCAAATGTGAAAACCTGCAGAAGGCCGGCTCGTTCAAGATTCGCGGAGCGACCAACGCGATTTTCTCACTGAGCGACGAGGAAGCATCGCACGGCGTGGTGACGCACTCCAGCGGGAATCATGCGGCGGCGGTGGCCTGCGCCGCGGCGTGGCGAGGAATTCCGGCATGGATCGTGATGCCGAAGAACGCGCCGGCGGTGAAGTGCCGGGCGGTGGAATCCTACGGCGGCAAAATCACGTTTTGCGAACCGAAAGTTTCCGCGCGAACCGAAACGGCCGCGCGCATCCAGGCCGAGACCGGCGCCAGGCTGATCCATCCCTATGATGACGATCGCATCATCGCCGGACAAGCCACCGCGGCCAAAGAACTGGTGGAGGACGTCCCCCAACTGGACGCCGTGCTCACGCCCGTCAGCGGGGGAGGACTGCTGAGCGGCACCTGCCTTGGCGCTCACGGCTTGCGCGCGGAGATTCGCGTCTACGGCTGCGAGCCGGAGCTCGCCGACGATGCCTACCGGTCGATCAAAAGCGGAACGCTGCAACCGTTGGAATCCAGCGACACCATCGCCGACGGCTTGCGCGCTTCGCTGGCACCGCGGACTTTCGCCATATTGCGCAAGCAGTTGGCGGGTGTTCTGCTGGTAAGCGAAAAGGAAATTGTGGAGACGATGCAGTTGGTGGCGCAGCGCATGAAGCTGGTGATCGAGCCTTCGAGCGCGGTGGCGCTGGCTCCATTGTTGCGCGCCGGCGGCATCCCCGGCCTGAATCAGCGCTTGCGCAAGGGCAGGCCGTCCGCGCGCATCGGCATAATCTTCTCGGGCGGAAATGTATAGCTGCGAATGCGCGGCGGCCGACCCTTCGATCGGCCAACGCCCGAAAGTCCCGCGTTGCGATTGTTTTCGCCTAGTGCTTCGGCGTCTTGATGGGTTCCGGCGGGCGCGGCGGCAGAAGCTTCGGATTCGCCTGCAGAGCTTTCATCACTTCGGCGATGCCGCGTTCGAGCTGGGCATCGCGTCCCTTGATGAGGTCCGCGGGATCGTTTTCCACCACGATGTCTGGATCCACGCCGTGCCCTTCGATCACGTACTGTCCGGCGGTTGAACCTGTGGCTGCTTCCGGCACAAATACCGTGCCGCCATCAAGCAGAGGTCCGCGGCCACTGATGCCAACCACACCGCCCCAGGTGCGCTTCCCGATGAGCGGGCCAAGTCCCGCCTGGCGGAACATGTACGGGAAAATATCGCCGTCCGAAGCCGAAGTCTCGTTGATCAAGCAGACTTTCGGGCCGTAGAAAACAGCGTCGGGATACGTTCCGGTCTGGTGGTCGATGCGGTCGTACTCCACACCGAGCAGCTCACGCCGGAGCCGTTCAATGAGCATCTGCGAGATGTTGCCGCCGCCGTTGCCGCGCACGTCCACGATCAAGGCCTGCTTGCGGATCTGCGGATAGTAGTTCTTGATGAACTCGCGGAAGCCGTCTTCCCCCATGTCCGGAACGTGGATGTAGCCGACTTTGCCGCCGGTCGCCTTGCTAACAGCTTCACGGTTGTGCTCCACCCATTCGAGATACAAAAGGCTGGATTCGCTGGTGATGGGCCGGTAGCTGATGTTATGAGAACCGTCCATGGCCGGCTTGGAGTTTACGGTCCACTGGACGGGATGGTTGGCTTTGTTGCGAAGGAACTCGTAGGGATTGTCTTTCGCGGTGAGTTCCTTGCCGTCGATGGCCAGCAGGTAATCACCTTCCTTCACATCCACGCCGACTTCAGTGAGCGGAGCGCGGTAGTTTTCCTCTTCATTCTGCCCTTTGAAAATTTTCGTAATGCGGTAGCGGCCGGCAGCAGCGTCCAGTTCAAACCGCGCGCCGGGCAGGGCGACCTGGGGTCGCTTGGGCATCTGCCAGTCGCCGCCCACGATGTAGGCGTGGGAAACGCTGAGCTCGGCAACCAGTTCGCCCAGGACGTAGTTGAGGTCGGAGCGATGAGCGACGTAGTCCACCAGCGGGCGGTATTGGGCCAGCAGCGCCGTCCAATCGTAGCCGTTCATGTTCTTCACGTAGAAAAAATCGCGATAACGCCGCCCAACTTCGTTGTAGATTTCCACCCACTCCTGGTGCGGAATGCGGTCTGACATCATTTCGGACGTGGAAACCGGCTTGGCGCTTCCCTTTCCTTCCGGCTTGGCGTCGTAGAGCTTGTAGCCGGAGTCGTCGCGCACCAGCACTTTGCTTCCGTCCTGCGACACCACGAACTGGTCGATCTTCTCGGCCAAGGTGGTTTCCTTGCGGTCCTTGATGGAAAAGACGACGAGACTGCTTGGGGGATAAGACTCGCGGCCATAAAACGGCGCACCATCGCGCGAGTAGAGCAAGTAGCCCTTTGTGGCGGTCAGGCGCGAATAGTTATCGGCATCGACGGGAACACGGGTGACGCGATCCGCCAGACCGTCGAAGTCGATGCGCATGAGCTCCTTTTTCGGCTTCTCTATCTTTTCTTCCTTCTTGGCTTGGCTCTTTTCTTCTTTTTTGGCTTCCGTATTCTCTTCCGGCTTACCGGCATCCTTGCCCTTCTCGGCGGATTCGCTTTCCTTGGTGATGGTCACTTCATCGCTTTCCGGCGGGAAGGGATTTTTCGTATCCTTGCGCAGGGCCAGTGCATAAAGAGAATTCCCGCGATCGGTGGCGAAGTTGAATTCGATTTGGCTGAGCTGAGGATAGAAGGTGTGCGTGCTGATGAAGTAGAGGTAGTTGCCGTCGGGATCCCAGGCGGGAGATCCGACGTCGAAATAATCGCTGGTGACGCGGTGATTCTGGGCATCGGCCGCGGTCCAGATATAGATGGAGCTGAAATTGTTGGGGTTGTCGAGGAGGTAGACCAGGTAGCCGCCGTCGGGCGACCAGGAATAATCGTGAACGCGCCCGCGCGGGTTCTCGGCAACGGTCACGACCTTCTTGTCGTCGAGGGAAAGCACATGCAGTATGTTTTGCGCGTCGCTGAAAGCGATGCGCTTGCCATCCGGCGACCAGACCGGCTGATAGAGCATGGTCTTGAAGCCGTGCGTTAACTCTTCCTGCTTGCCGGAGCCGTCCTGGTTGATCGTGTAGAGCTCCTCCTCTCCATCGAGGTCGGAGATGTACAGGATCTTCGCGCCGTCCGGGGACCATTGCGCCCACTTTTCATGGGCGTTGGAAGAATCGGTGAGATTTCGCGTCGGCCCTTTTTCGATCGGTGCGGTGAAGACGTCGCCGCGCGCGACAAACAACGCGCGTTCCCCCTTTGGGCTCAGGCCAAACGATTCGATGTCGTTGGCCGCGGAAACCTGGGAAGGCCGCAACCCCAGCGCGTCGGTCGGCACGGTGATAGAAATGTGCCGCGACTCTTTCGTCGAAATGTCGTAGATGTTCAGTTCGCCGTCCGACTCATAGACGATCTGATTTTTGTGGTCGGTGCTGGGCCAGCGCAGGTCCCACTTCGTGCTGTGGGTAAGCTGTTCGGTCTTTTTCGTTTTTGTGTCGTAGGCGTAGAGATTCAGAGTGTCGTCTTTGTCGGAGGAGAAAAAGATTTTGTCGCCCACCCACATGGGGTCGCGATGCGAACGCGGATCGTCGGTGATTTTTTCCGAGGCGTGGGTCTTGAGATCAAAAATGTAGAGTTGTTGCGCCCACCCGCCGGAATAGCGCTTCCAGGTGCGGAAGTCGCGGAACAACGGCGAGTAGACGACTTGCTTGGCGTCGGGAGAAAGATCGCCCGCGCCAGAATAGGGCATGGGGAGGGGTTGCGGCAGGCCGCCGTCGACGGAAACCGTATAGAGGCGGCAATCGCCGAGATCGAAATGGTCGCGGAGAGAGCGGAAGATGACGGATTTGCCGTCGGGTGTCCAGCCGTAGACCTGATTGTCGTAGCCCCAGCGCGGGGGTAGCGGGCCGCGGGCAGGATAAAAGGTGAGTTGCCTGGGCACACCGCCGGTGGCGGGAATCACGTACACCTGCTCGTCGCCGTCATATTGGCCGGTGAAGGCGATCCAGTTGCCGTCCGGAGAGAATTTAGCGAAAAGTTCGAGGCCGGGATGCGCGGTCAAGCGCGTAGCTAAACCCCCGGAGGTAGATGCGATCCAAAGATCGCCAGCGTAGGTAAACACAACTCTGTCGCCATGAACATCAGGAAAACGGAGCAACTTAGTTTGCGCGGAAGAACGAGTGGCGAAGGCGAATGCAAAACACAGGCACAGCAAGGCGAGAAAACCACGACGGGACATGGAGTTCCTTTCCGAAGCACGATGTATCGCGCGTGTGCGGACCAAGAGGAAGGTGTCCGGCAGGCGCGCGCGACCCCAAGAGAGTGCACGGAATTGTACCTCGGTAGGGCCGGCCAATGGAAAGCGGAAGCCGGAAAAGCAGCCCGGCAGGGAGCCTTGCGAGGGTTCTTGGTAAAAGCCAGGACATTGGCGAATAAGCCACGTTGTCTGGGTAAGATAGATTGTTTAGCAATCCTTGCACGGGTAGAATTCCAGTGTTTGATGCACCCTCTCAACAGGGAAGTTTGCACGGCTCCCCGCTTCGGAATAGAGCAGACACGGCCGCCAGCTTCGGGATCGGCGCGCCAGTCGATGACCCCAAAGAGGTGGCCGGGACTGTGGCTGCGATTCGGAAGCGCGCGAAATGTTTGTCTCTTCGCGCTCCTGCTTTACGGCCATTCCGTTGCGCTAGCGCAGGCACCTGCCCAGGTTGCGCCCGGTCCGAATGAGGAGTCCATGGCGCGTATCGAGCGTTCCTTGCCGGCATGGACCGCCTTTGCCGTGGACGCGGGGCGGGTGGAACCCTATCGCCCGATGTCGCGCATGCTGATGGCACTTTCGCCGCCACCGGAGAAACAGCAGGCACTGCAGAAGTTTCTGGACGACGTGCAGAACCGCAATTCACCTGAGTTTCATAAATGGCTGGCACCCGCGGAGTTCGGGGCGAGATTCGGCGTGGCGGATGCAGACGCGGAATCGGTCCGTGAGTGGCTGCGGAAGAGCGGTTTCCGCGTGGAGCCTGCCGCGCAGAGCAAGTTCTGGGTGGAATTCAGCGGCACGGCGCAACAGGTGGAGAACGCCTTTCGTTGCGAACTGCATTACTACCAGTGGCGCGGCAAGAAATATCTGGCAAACGCCAGCGACATCGCCATCCCAGCGGAACTGGCGGGGATATCCCGCGGCGTGGTTTCGCTCGACAATTTCGGCAAGCGGCCGCCGCGGCTGATTCCGGTCGCGGAAAGGGTCCAGCCAAATCTCACCGCCAGCGGCCAGACGAATGTCTACTACCTTGCGCCGGGAGACTTTGCCACGATCTACAACACCAGGGGCCTGCTGAGCGCCGGTATCGACGGCACGGGGATCAGCATCGCCGTCACCGCACAATCGGGGATTGAACTTCCCGACGTGCAGGCGTTCCGGCAAATTTTTGTTTCGACGCAACCCAATGATCCAACCTATATCGTCAGCGGGCCGGATCCCGGCGTTGTCGGCCCTGTCGATTTGCAGGAAGCGCAGCTTGATGTGGAGTGGGCGGGAGGGGTCGCGCCCGGCGCGGAAATCAATTTGGTGGTTGCAGGAAGCACGGACACCACAAGTGGCGTGGACCTTGCCGCTGCTTACGCCATCGACAATCGCATTGCGCCGATCCTCACCTACACATATGGCGCCTGCGAGGCGCTGCTCTCTCCGACACAGAATGCTTTCTACAATTCCCTTTGGCAGCAGGCCGCCGCGGAAGGAATTACCGTACTCGTCGCCGCCGGCGATAATGGCGCCGCCGGATGCGATTCAGCCTCGGCTGGTGTGCCGTCCACGCATGGCCCGGCAGTGAACGGTGCGGCTTCCACCGCCTACAACGTGGCCATCGGCGGCACGCAGTTTGCCGACAGCGCGAATCTTTCCAAATATTGGGGTTCGAACAACGCCAATTACGCTTCCGCGCTTGGCTACATTCCCGAGGCGGCGTGGAACGAGAGCTGCGATCCCGGCCAGCCGGTCGGCGCCACAAACTGCGCCTTCAGCACAGGAAATTTCAGCCTGCTTTCTGGAAGCGGCGGCGCGAGCGCGCTCTATTCGAAACCCGCGTGGCAGACGGGAACGGGAGTGCCGTCCGATGGCATGAGGGATCTGCCGGACGTTTCGCTGGCCGCGGCGGCGAGCCACGACGACATCGTCTACTGCAACAGCACGACCGGGGCGGCTTGCCAGATCAACAATCAAGGCCAAGTGGTCGGACTGACGCTCGTGGGGGGCACATCCGTCTCGACACCCGCGATGGCCGGCATCCTGGCGCTGGTGGAAGAAAAGGTTGGCGCGTATCAGGGGCAAATCAACTACACGCTTTACAAGCTAGCGCAGTCAAACAGTTGCAACTCTTCGACCCAGACCAATCCGACAGCACAAAATTCCTGCGTGTTTTACGACATCACCGCCGGCAACAATGATGTGCCGTGCGCCGGCGGAACGCCGGGATGCTCTTCGCAGCAAGGCGGGGTAAATGGCAAACTGGCGGGTGGAGTGGCCGCCCCGGGTTACGATCTCGCCACCGGCCTGGGTTCCGTAAACGCGTCGAATCTCGCCAATTTTTGGAACAACACTTCGCTCACGGCGACGAAGACCACCCTGCAGGTCCTTGCGAACTTCACGCACGGGGATTCCGTCGCCGTCAGCGGAACGGTTGCACCTTCTTCCGTGATGGGGACTCCGACGGGAAATCTATCGCTGAGCACGGGCACAACCGGAGCGGCGCCGGACGTCTTGACGCTGGCCAACGGCGCCTTTTCTGCCAACATCAATGATCTTCCCGGTGGTAGCTACAACCTCTCTGCGCACTATGCGGGCGACGCCACTTATATGCCCAGCGATTCGCCGGGCGTCGCGGTCACGATCCTGCCCGAATCCAGCAGCACCACGCTGAGCGTGAGTGGTTTGCAAGGCGGGAGTGCGACCTATGGCGCGGCGCTGAATGTGGATGTTTCCGTTAGGGGCGCATCCGGTTTTGGAATTGCCACCGGCAGCGTGACACTCGCGGATGGGGCCACGATCATTGGCACGTATCCGCTCACAGCAAACGGAAAAGTATCCGTTCCCACGGGCGGTTCGAGCAGCTTCGCGTTCGCGCCGGGGAGCCACTCGCTCACCGCCACGTACGGCGGCGACCCCAGCTTTCTGGGCAGCACCTCGAATGCGACTGCATTTACGGTGACGAAAGGAGCGCCGTTTGTCGTAGTTGGGGCAAATTCCAACAGCTTGCCCGCGGGCCAGTCGCTGGGCGTGCATGCGGTGGTCAGCGGCAGCGCGGCCGCGGCAACCGGCACGGTGCAATTTACGGTGGACGGTGTCGCACAAGGTCAGCCGATTGTGTTGCAATCCGGGGGGCTGTTCGGCACACAGGCACAAGCCTCGCTGATCCTCACCAATTTATCCACCGGCACGCACCTGATCGGCGCGGCTTACGACGGCAGCAGCGATCTGAATTACACCAGCGTGCCTTCCGGCAACGGCGCGAACGAATCGGCCTTCTCGGTCACCGTCGGCACGGGCACGGGCACGAACAGCACGACGACCACACTCAACGTCACCACAGTCCCGGTGAACCTCGGCGACATGGGCACGTTCAGCGTCAATGTTACGCCTGCAACAGCCGGAGGCAACGTCACGCTGTGGGATACGGTGGGCCCGCGCAGCGCACCGGTGAGCATCAGCGCCGGGGCCGCGACAATTCAGTTGGAGTGGACCCAGGGAGGCACATTCTCGGTGTATGCCGTTTACTCCGGCGACATGAATAACGCCGCTTCTTCCAGCGCTTCGCACAGCTTCAGCGTGCAGCCCGGAACACCGCAGGTCACGCTGACAGCGCAAGGGCCCAGTGGCCCGCTCTCGCAGACCACGCTGCTCGCGAGCGTCAGCGGAAATCTAAGAAACGGGACACTTTCTTCTCCGACCGGCTTTGTTGACTTCTTCGATTCCGTAAACAATGGCACCCCGCAGCTCCTCACGACACTGCAGCTCACCCCCGGCGCCGCGGGAGCGTCGGTTGCGGGAACGCGCGTCCAACTGGGCAGCGGGACCCACAGCCTGCACGCGCATTACCGGGGAGACATCAACTGGCGAACCACAGACTCCGCCAGCGTCTCGGCTGCCAGTTTCCAGGTGAGCTTTACGCCGATGGCTTTGAGCCTTAAAGCGGGAACTACGGGCAGTGCCACCGTAAATGTCACGCCTACAGGAGGATTCACAGGAACCGTCAGTCTGAGTTGCCCCTCCGGAAATGCATTCACGCTGGCTGGCTACACGTGCTCGATCAGCCCTGCGCAGGTGGATGTCAGCGGCGCGGGGCCGCAAACGGCAACACTGACGCTCACGCCTTCGGTGACCCTCACCGCCGGGGTCGCGTCCACGGAATTCCCGCGCGCAACTTTTGGGACCGCTTTGGGTTTATGGAGTGTTGTGTTCGTGTCCGGCTGGTTCGTTCTCGGCCCTGCTCGTATCAGAATGCGCGCTTCTGGCCGGACACAAGCGGTCTGGGCCCGGGGCTGTGCAGTGCTGACATCCAGCTTGCTGATCGGCTGCGGAAGCGGGGGAGGGGGTGGAGGGGGCGGCGGAGGGCCGTACCCGACGACAACCAGCTTGAGCATTCAGCAGTCCGGCATGCAATTGCGAGTCACCGCGACCGTGCAGTCCGGCGGCGCCACTCCCGCGGGGAGTGTTGCTCTCACCGTGGATGGAGGAACGCCGCTCACCGGATCGGTCATTTCAGGCCTGGCCACCTTTAACTTCACGCCCGCGCCGGCGGTGGGCATCCACACGCTGGACGCGCATTATTCCGGGGATGCCAACAACCAAGCTTCCGACTCAGGTCCGCAGACGAGCGTGATGACCGGAAGCACGACGATCGTCGTCAACGCAAGCAGCGGGAACATCAGCGCGCCCGCTTCGTTGGCGCTCACTTTGAACTGAACCGCGGCTTCTTCCCCGAGCGGTGCGGATTACGTCAAAAGCAGAAAAAACGGGTAAACTAAAAGCCCGGCTCGCGCATCCTTACTGTAGCTGAAAGCACGAATTGCAATCCTGGTGACGGGGGCCCAGAGTCCGCGATTCCTGCCAGAAGACTCTCTTGGTAACGAAGACTCAATCTCAGGAGCCACTCGGAAATATGAGAACCACTAGTAGTGTGCTGTGCGCTGGGCTTGCGGCCCTGCTGCTTTTCCCGGCAACACCGGTGATCCGCGCGCAATCGTCACGTGTCCCTTCCCGCGTCGTCGAAAAAATTGACGACACCAAGACGGTACAACTCAAAGGCAATGTACATCCGCTGGCGCGGCCCGAATTCGATCGCGGCGCACTGGCCGATTCGCAACCGATGAAGCGCATGCTGCTGATGCTGCAGCGCAGCGCGCAACAGGAAATCGCCCTGCAACAATTGATTGACGCGCAACACGCCAAGGGCTCCGCCAGCTACCACGCGTGGCTGACGCCGGCACAGTTCGGCAAGCAATTCGGCCCGTCCGACTCCGATGTGCAGGCGGTCACCGACTGGCTGTCCCGCCAGGGGTTTCAAGTCAGCAAAGTTTCCGCCGGACGCACGGTGATCGAATTTGACGGCAACGTCGCGCAAGTGCGCAACGCGTTTCACACGGAGATGCACAAGTTTGCGGTCAACGGCGAAACGCGTGTCGCCAACGTGAGTGAACCTTCGATTCCCGAAGCGCTCGCGCCGGTGGTGAAAGGGTTGGTGGCGCTGAACGACTTCCCACGCCACTCCCACGTGCACTACCAGGGCACCTATCGCTGGCAGCGCGACACCGGACAAATCCGGCCGCTGTTTACTTACGGAACTCCCGCAAACTTCGCGATGGCACCGGCGGACTTCAACAAAATATATAACGTGCCGAGCACCGCGACCGGAGCGGGACAGACGATCGCGATTGTGGCGGACTCCAACATCAACGCGCAGGACGTGATCGATTTCCGCAACCTGTTCAACCTGCCGCAGAATTTCACACAGAATAACAACGTCCTGGTGAACGGCCCGGATCCGGGTCTCAATTCCGACGAAGGCGAGGCGGATCTGGACGTTGAATGGGCCGGTGCAATCGCTCCGCAGGCGAACATACTCCTGGTAACCTCTTCGCAGACATCCTCGAACCCCACGCAAATCACCACCGGAATCGATCTTTCGGCGCTGTACATCGTCGACAACGATCCGGCAGTGAATGGCGTGCCCGCTTCCATCCTGAGCGAGAGCTTTGGCGAATGCGAGCCACTGCTGACTGCGAATGGGAACATCTTCTACAGCGATTTGTGGCAACAAGCCGCCGCGGAAGGCATCACGGTGGTAGTCTCGAGCGGCGACAGCGGCTCGGCCGGCTGCGATCCCGATCCCAGCGGCAGCAGCCCGAATGCGGCCATTGACGGGCTTGCGGTGAACGGAATTGCGTCGACGCCCTATAACGTCGCCGTCGGCGGCACGGATTTCGATCCAACCGCGCAGCCCGTTACTCCACCCAACCAATATTGGAGCGCGACGAATGGCCCAACTTTCGCGTCCGCGCTGCAATACATTCCGGAAACGACGTGGGACAACTCATTGTGCGCGGCGAATTTTCCGACGGGCTGCGCGACCGTCGATCCCAACGGAAACGATCTCGCGGCGGCCAGCGGAGGTCCCAGCAATTGCGGGTTTTGGACCGGGACTAACGGAAATTGCCGCGTGGGCTATCCGATTCCTGCTTACCAGATCGGCATAAACAAAGTGTTTCCGAGCGTCCGCACGGTGCCCGATATCTCGTTTTTCTCCAGCAATGGAAACAACGGAGTGGCCGCGATTGTCTGCGAGGCGGATTCCGCGCCGCAAAACGGCGCCACCTGCCAGCTCAGCAGCCCGTTCACGGATTTCGGCCTGGTTGGCGGCACCTCATTGGCGGCGCCCTCGTTTGCCGGGGTGGTTGCGCTGCTCAACCAGACGACAGGCGTGCAACGGTCTGGCCTTGTCAATTACGGCTTGTATGCCCTGGCTGCGAACGATACCAACTACACCAGCGGACAGTGCAACTCTTCGATCGGCAACACGCCCGCTTCGAGCTGCGTATTTAACGACGTCACCAAGGGCAACATCGCCGTGGCTTGCCAGCTCGGCAGCACCAGCAACGCCGACGGCAGCACCAACTGGTGCAATCCCGGAAATGGCACCAACACCAACTTCGGCGTCACGGTGATTAATGGCACCAACAATCTGGCCTATGCAGCGGGAACCGGATATGACGCAGCGACCGGCCTGGGCTCGATCAACGTTGGGAAGCTTCTCTCCAGCTGGAACAATGCCAATCGGGCTGCCAGCACCACCACCCTCAGCAGCCCCAGTGGAGGCTCGCCATCGGGCACCAATTTCACTGCGACGGTGAGCGTCTCGCCATCGTCGGCAACGGGGAACGTCTCGCTGATCGCGCTCTCCTCTTCCAATCCCAACTCCGTACTGGCTGCGATTGGGGGAAAGACTGCCAATAGCCAGACGACGCCGTTCACGCTTTCGGGCGGCACGGTGCAGGTGCAAACCAATCTTCTGCCGCCGGGAACGACCTACGTGATGGCCTCCTACAGCGGCGACGCCACCAACGCGGGGAGCACTTCCACACCCGTGGCGCTTGCCGGAGCTGTGGCTGGCGCGAATTACAGCAGCAAGACACAGCTCAATTATGTGAGCTTCGACAGCAACAATAATCCCGTGCCGACCACGCAATCGCAGACTATTCCTTACGGGTCACCGTACATTCTCAACATGATTGTGAGCCGCTCGGACGGAACCAATTGCGGCTTCAACTATCCCTACACGCAGCCGCAACTTCCCTGCCCCACCGGCAAAATCACGCTGACCGACAACGGGAACCCGCTGAACGACTTCCCAAGCGGGCCGAACTTCAACGTCTCGAATCTCCCCAAACTGAGCAATATGGGCGGGCTGGTGGAGGATCAGTTCGTGCAACTGACGGGCGGCACGCACAGCATTGTGGCCACGTATTCGGGCGACGCGAATTATTCCACCAGCACCAGCAACACGCTGAGCATCAAGATCGTGCCGGCGGCCACGACGGTTACGGCCACGGCCAATCCGGGGATCATCTCGTCCGGCGGATCGGTGACGCTGCTCGCGCTGATTGCGACCAACAGTAACGGGGAGGCGCCGTGCGGCGTGGCCAACGGGGGAACGGTGACGTTCAGCAACGGCAGCAGCCCGATCAGCGGTACAGTCAGCTACACTGCCATTCCACCCACTGCGACTGCGAGTGTCGCCTGCCAGGCTTCGCTGAGCACATCGCTCTCGTCCCTCTTTCCGCCTCCGGCGGATGAGCCGAGGCCGACTATGCCTCTGCTGCCTGTGCTCTTCGCCGTTTGCAGCCTGGCGCTATTTGCGTTGGGGTGGCGGTGGATTCCGCAGAATCGCCGGCGCGCCTACGTTTACGCCGGGTTCCTGGTAATCGCACTGATAACCGTTGGAATCGTGGGCTGCGGAGGAGGGGGCGGCAGCAGCGGGGGCGGAGGGCACACCGTGACCATCAATGTTGCGTATTCGGGTGACACCAATTACGCGGCCTCGACCGGGAGCACCTCGGTATCCGTGCAGTAGCGTTCGCAACTTCCCGGTTACGGAGGACCTTCCGAGACCGGAACTAATTTCAGAAGGCGCTTCGCGAGCGAGGCGCCTTTTTCTTTTTGCGGCAAATAGCCAAACGCAGCGGTCAAAAACGGTATAACGCCGGGGACGTCGACGAGTGGACAACCGGAAGGCGAGGTGCTATTCTCCGCTCAACTCGAGGAATTCCGGAACGGGACCCAGGAGAAAACCTCAAGAAGCATCACGCAATACTGCAAATATCACCGTTTCGAGCGGGTATGAGCCTAAATCGAGTGGTTCTGCGCTGTTCGCTTATTGTGGTTGCCCCGCTTTTCGCTTACCTGCCAATTGCCGGAGCCCAGGCACGTCCGCGCATTCTCGAAAAAGTGGATGATGCGAAACGCATCACTCTGAAAGGCAACGTGCATCCGCTGGCGCGGGCGGAAAACGACCGCGGCGCGGTGGCCGATGCGCAACCGATGAACCGCATCCTGTTGCTGCTGAAGCGCAGCGACGAGCAGGAAACCGCGCTACAGACCATGCTGCAGAACCAGCAGGACAAAAGTTCGCCGAGCTATCACCAGTGGCTGACGCCGGAGCAATTTGGGGCACAATTTGGCCCGGCGGACGAGGACATTCAGGCGGTGACGGACTGGCTGACGCGCCAGGGATTTTCCGTGGACAAGGTTTACAGCGGGAAAACGGTGCTTGAGTTTTCGGGGACGGTGGCGCAGGTGCAACAGGCCTTTGGCACGGCGATTCACAGCTATTACGTGAATGGCAAAACCTATTCGGCAAATGCGAGCGATCCGCAGATTCCGGCGGCGCTGGCGCCGGTGGTGGCGGGGGTGGTGTCGCTGCACAATTTTCCGCGGGAGTTTTATTCGCATCATTCGGGCGCCCTGCGGCGATCGGGCGGCAAAACCACTTTCGAACCGTTCCATCCCCTGGTGACCAACACCTACGAAGGCACCTTTGGAGTCGGCCCGGGAGACTTCGCCAGGATCTACGGGACGCCGGCGCTTTGCGGGACCCCGGCGGCGGCGTGTAACGGAGCGAATCAAACGATTGCCATCGTTGGCGAAACCAATTTCAATCTCTCGGATGTACAACAGTTCCGCAGCATCTTCGGTTTGCCCGCCACGTTCGACGCGAACAGCATCGTCTATAACGGCGAGGATCCCGGAATCACCTCGACCGATGAGGAAGGGGAGGCGCTGCTGGATACGGAGTGGTCGGGCGGCGTGGCTCCCGGCGCAACCATCAAGTATGTCTTGTCGGCATCCACATCCGCCTCGCAAGGAGTGGATCTATCCGCCCTTTACATCGTAGAACACAATCTCGCCGCGGTGATGAGCGAGAGCTATGGGGCCTGCGAGCCGAGCCTCGGCACCGCAGAAAATTCCTTCGTGAACAGCCTTTGGGAGCAGGCATCGGCGCAAGGAATCACGGTTGCCGTCTCCTCCGGGGACAGCGGATCGGCAGGTTGCGACGATCCGCACACGGAAAACCTTGCCACACATGCGCCGGCGGTAAATGGGTTGGCGTCGACCCCGTATAACGTGGCAGTGGGCGGAACGGATTTCGATGAATGGGCAAATCCAAATCAATATTGGAACGCGACGAATGACCCAACCACCGGCTCTTCGGTCCTGGGCTACATTCCGGAGATTCCGTGGAATGAGAGCTGCGCCGAATTGGGGCCAAACGGCTGCCCATTTAATATGTCGTCGCCCAACATCATCGCCGCAGGGGGAGGCGCAAGCGCACTGTACAACCGGCCGAGTTGGCAGTTGGGCGCTACGGGAACGCTTAGCGGGGACGGAAAGCGCGACCTGCCGGATATCTCGGTGTTCGCGAGCCCAGGCTACAACGGAAGCGGCTATCTTTACTGCCAAAGCGATGCCTCCGCCGCGTGCAATGTATCCAGCGGATTTGCCGGACCGAATCTTTATCTCGGCGAGATCGGCGGAACTTCGGCCTCGGCACCGGCGTTCGCAGGCATCGTGGCCCTCGTCAACCAGAGCCAGGCCACCTCGCAGAATCCAGCGCCACGGCAGGGGAATGCCAATTACATTTTGTATGCATTGGCCAACAAGGCCGGTGCCAGCTGTGCCTCCAGTACTCCGGTGGCCGCCGGGTGTGTCTTTAACGACGTGGTTGCCGGAAACAGCAATGACCACAATATGGGCAAGGGCGTGGGAAGCATCGACGTGCCTTGCCAGTATCCGACCCCGAATTGCAGCGCGACGGCCGCCTCACAAACTGGCGTGCTGGACAGCCCAGGAAATCCTTCCACGATGGCCTGGAATGTTGCGAGCGGATACGACATGGCGAGCGGATTGGGATCGCTGAATATTGGAAATCTCATCGCAGCCTGGGGAACGGCATCCACCGTGCCAACAACCACGACACTCACGTTGAATCCTGCGACAGGCTTGACCCACGGAACCTCCACGTCGACGGTAACGATCAAAGTGGCCGCCAAGAGCGGCACGGCAACGGGAGTGGTGTCTTTAATTGCCTTGCTCCCAGGGCAGCCCACCGGAACGACGCCATTCAGCGTGGGGGCGTTTACGCTGGGCGCAAACGGCAATGCCTCGGGAAGCACACAGAATCTGCCTGGCGGGCAGAATTACCAGGTTTACGCGCACTATTCCGGGGATGGAACCAATGCGCCGAGCGACTCGGCGCCAGTGGCGGTGAGCGTGGCGCAAGAAGCCAGCAAAACCTTCATTGTGATACCGACATTTGATCCTTCGACTGGCAATGAGATCAGCGCGAACGCCAGTTCGGTCACCTATGGCAACCCGTATATTGTTCGCATTTACGTAACAAATAGTGGCGGAAACTCGAGTCCCAACGGTACACCGAATGGGGTTTGCACGCAGGCCACGCAGGTGGCTTGTCCAAGCGGAACCATTTCGTTGACAGCGAATGGCAATCCGGCCGACGGGGGGACCTTCCGGCTCAACGATATCGGTTATACGCGCGATATCGCGCCGAGCTTCAGTGCAGGAACGTACGCGTTAACGGCGGTGTACGGAGGCGACTCCAGTTATACGGGGAGTTCGGCTTCCGAGACTTTCACTGTGAATGCAGCTGCCACGACGCTAAACGCCCCCAGCTACACTCCCACAGTGCTGGTGGGAGCCGCAACATGGATCTACACCGACATTACAACGCAATCTTCGACAGGGGTTCCGCCGTCCGGAACGGTGACGTTCTACGATGGCAGCACGGTGTTGCCCGGAAATGTCACGCTAATCCCAATTTCGGCGACGAGCATTACTCCGGCGCACACGGTGGCGGAGCTTAACACGACGTTCACCTCCCCGGGATTGCATGTCATTACGGCAAAGTATGGCGGCGACGCAAACTACGCGGCAGCGCCGACAAGCCCCAGCACAACCATCCCGGTTGTCTACGGAACGTCGATCACCTTCAGCGTTTCTACCACCAGCATTACATACGGCCAATCAATCACGCTCACAGCCGTGATAAGGAGTCAGGGCAAAACCCCCAGCATGACCGGAGAGGTTCAATTCTCAGGTGGACCGAGCTACTCGAATATCACGACGACTCCGGGAACGGATATAAATGGAAACCAGATGCTGACGGTTACGGCGACTACCGTGCCTTCGAGTTCCGCTTTTTACTCTGCCAGCTATTCGGGCGACATCAACTATGAGTTCGCTTCCTCGAACGAAACCTACGTTTCCGTGGCAATCCCGGATTTCACGATGGGACCTCCATCGGGCTTAAGCGTTGTGCCGCCCGCAGGTCAGACGGGTACCGGCCAGATCATGATTTCGCCGGTAAGCCAGACACCGAGCACGGTGGTATTACAACCGCCAAGCGTGGTGATTGCTGGCTACACGATTGCGTTGAGTACCTTACAAGTGAATTTGACCGGGTCGGTGGTTCCAGTGAGTCTGACACTCACGCCAAATACGGGGGCAGTCGCCGCGAGCGCGCGGGGGCAAATTCGCAAGGCCGCCTTCCTGACCTTCGATGGCGGGAGCCGATGGAAACTTTGTTTGGCAGGGGTATTAGCAATACTTTTCACGCTTGGAGTCCCCGGTCGACGAAGCAGGCTCCGCGTTGGTTTTGGGCTTAGTTCCCTTTGCTTGCTCTATTTTTTGCTCGGGTGCGGAGGAGGCAGTGGCAGCGCAAGTGGCGGAGGAGGCGGTGGTGGCACAAATCCTCAGGCCACGAGCATTACCCTGACAACTTCGAACCCGCACGTGAACGCCAACGGACCGCTCACGATCACGGCGGCGGTGAGTGGGAGCGCGAATTTCTCCGGAACCGTGACCTTTTACGATTATGGAGTTGTGGCAGCCGGGCCATATCCGGTGGATGCGCTGCAGCCGCAAGTGCAAATAGGGACAAACAATTTGGGAGTGGGCCTGCATCAGCTTTCGGCAAAATTCAGTGGTGACGCGAACAATTTGCCTTCGAGTTCCACAACGATAAATCAAACTATCACCGGCACGATGGTTACTTCCATCACCGGGGCGACCGGAGCGGATACGCACTCAATTCAAGTCACGATTGGATTGCAATAAGCACGGTGGGAGGGAGCCCTCGTTCAACGTGAGGGCCCCGCATCAGGCAAATGAAAAATCGGGGACTGTGTAGCGCCCTTAGTTCTGGGCGACGGGCGGGAAGAAGATGTTCCAGAACTGGGGCGAAGGAGTGGTGAACTCCACGGGCACCAGTGAGCCTTCGGCGTTCAACTGAGGCGGACGAACGACGTGGGCTTCCACTTTTTTCTGGGTCTTGGGATTTTCAAGCGAGAGCTTGGTGCCCTGGGAAATGCCTTCCGGCAAAATGATCATGGCGCCGCTGGCGCTGACCGTGTGCGTGAACCCGTGAATCGGGTTGGCTTTCCCGGGGATATGTACGATCACCGCCATCCTCAGCAGGACGCGCTGCGCGCGGCGGCGTTCCTCGGCGGTCTGCGGCCGGGCGACCGTGCCGCTGCGCTTCACCTGCTGTCCCGCGCCCGTTGGGGCGGGGATGTTCATCTTTTGCGGGGGCGTCATAGCTCAATCCCCCAGAAATCCATGTCCGGCGCCACCAGTTCGATGCCGTATTCCCAGCCTTCCGGCTGGCGATTGCCTCTCCAGACGATGACCGCGGCGTTGCTCGCGTCGGTGGCCAGATTCGTCAGGGCCAGGCGTTGCTGGAGTTCCAGAGTGTTCGGCAGCACCACCATGCAGCCATAAGGATTCACCGTGCGCGTCACGGCTTCGACGAGTTCGCGTTCGCTATCGGACTTGTCCCATTCCAGGCGAATCTGCACACGAGAATTCATGCGGCGCCCGCGGCGTTTTTCGCCGTAGCGCGCACCTGCTTCTTGCAATTCGCGCAGTTTTACCGTCATTTAGGCCTCTAGCTGGTCATGCTAGAGTTAGAGGGAAACACGGTCAATGGTACGTTTCCGGCATCGCATGCGAAAGAGTAGCTGTCCGAACGGACAGGGGAAAGGCGTAAGTTGAAGAATCTAATCGTCAATGCCGACGATTTAGGGTGGACCGAGGGGGTTAACCATGGAATCACCGAAGCCCACTGTCACGGCCTTGTTACCAGCACTTCCCTGCTGGCCAACGGGCGGGCATTTGATTCGGCGGTTGCCGTAAGCCGCAATTATCCGGAGTTGGGCATAGGGGTGCACCTGAATCTCAGCGACGGCCCTCCTACCGCTGAAACAAGTCGCATTCGAAGCCTGCTGAACAAGGGCGGCCAACTGGAAGGCGGCCCGGAAAGCCTGCTGCTGCGCATGGCCTCCCGAAAACTATCCACCGAAGAAGTCGAAATCGAGTGGGAAGCGCAGATCACGAAAATCAAAACCGCTGGGATCTGGCCGACACATCTCGATGGACACAAGCATGTGCACATGCTTCCCGGCCTATTCGAAGTGGCTTTGCGGCTGGCGCGCAAGCACAGCGTCGGCGCCATCCGTATCGCACTGGAGGCCTCCACGCTGCGTTCCGTCCTCTCGGCTGGCGAAGAGCAATCCGCCAGAATCCAGTTCAAGCAGGGGATGCAGGCGCGCGGACTGAAACTCCTGGCGCGAGACGCGCGCGAGCAAGCGGAGCGCGCGGGCATCGCCGCGGCGGACTACTTCTGCGGGATAGCGCAAACGGGGGTTATGACCCGAGAAGGCGTGGAACGCCTGCTGGATGCGCTTCCCGACGGCACCACCGAATTCATGTGCCACCCCGGTTATTTCGATGAAGAGCTCCGCAAAAGCGCCACCCGCCTTCAGGAATCCCGCCAACAGGAACTCGCGATCCTCACCGACACTTCCATCAGAAAACTTGTCGCCACAAAAGGGATTCGCCTGATAAACTATGGGTTCCTGGCGCAGGGGGTATGAGTGCGCCAAAAGCAGATTTCGCACGTCAGGGGAAGAGGCGGGACCGCAGTCCGCGCCGTTGATTGAGAGGCAAGGAGTCGTAGTATGCGAACCGACGCGTCCATCCGCTATTCCGTCGTTGTGCCCTTTTACAACGAGCAAGAGAACATTCCTACCCTGTACATGAAGATCACCGAAGTGATGGACTCGGTCGGCGAGACCTATGAAATGGTCTTCGTTGACGACGGCAGTAAAGACAATTCTTATCGCGTCCTTTCCGATATTTACGAGCACGACCGCCGCGTGAATGTCGTCCGCCTGCGCCGCAATTTCGGCCAAACCGCCGCGCTGAAAGCGGGGTTTGATTTTGCGCGCGGGGAAGTGGTCATCTCGATGGATGGCGATCTGCAGCACGACCCCGAGGAGATTCCGCGCTTTCTGGAGAAAATCGAAGAGGGCTATGACCTGGTCAGCGGGTGGCGGCATCAGCGCCGCGATCACTGGCTGATGAGGCGCATTCCGAGCGCGGCGGCCAACTGGCTGATGGCCAAGCTATCCGGCATCGAGCTGCACGATTTCGGCACGACTTTCAAGGCCTATCGCCGGGAAATCCTGCAAGAAATCCAGCTTTACGGGGAACTCCATCGCTTCATTCCCGCGCTGGCGAGTTCCACCGGCGCGCGCATCGCGGAAGTGCCGATATCGAATCCGGACCGCAAAGCGGGGAAGTCCAATTACGGGATCGGGCGTACCATCCGGGTGTTTTTCGATCTCATCATCGTAAAGTTCCTGCTTGATTATTCCACGCGCCCGCTGCAGTTCTTCGGCCTGCTGGGCCTGGCAGGGAGCGGCAGCGGCTTTATGCTCAGCCTGTGGCTGCTGGCGGACAAGCTAGTTTATCACCAGCAGATCATGACCCAGCACGGGCCGTTGCTTCTGCTGGCCATCGCCTTGTTCGTCAGCGGAATTCAGTTCATCTCCATGGGGCTGCTGGGCGAAATCAGCTCGCGCACGTACTACGAGTCGCAGAACAAAGCCATCTACGCACTGCGCGAAGTGAAAAGCCACCGCAAAGAGCTGGGAGATTCCGCCGAACCGGCACGCCCCAGCGGAAGTTCCGAGCGCTGAAAATTTACAAATGAAGAAACGAGACCCCGGCGAAAAACCGGGGCTTTTGATTTTACGGAGGATGCCGGGTGTCCGGAGTGAAGTTGAAGAGCCTGGAATGTCCGGCTTCTAGCAGCGGCGCTACGGCGCCAGCCGCCGATATTGTCCGCGGTGGAACAACAATGGCTCGCCTTCGTGGCACGCCATGCTCTCCACCTCTCCGATAAAAATCGTGTGATCGCCCGCAGGATACTCCGCCGCAACGTTGCAGGCGAAGTGCGCCAGGGCTCCATCGAGCAGGGGGACGCCACTTTCCGTCCAAATGAACCGGATGCCGAGGCGGCGCTCCATCTCCTCGGTCTGCTCGCTCCTGGCAAAATGTTCGGAAAGGGTCTGCTGGTCATCACGCAGGATGCTGACCCCAAAGCGCCGCTGAGTTTTCAAGAAGGAGAGCAGGCGCGCTTCGTGAGAGACGCAGACCAGCACCAACAACGGGTCGAGCGAAACGGAGGTGAACGAATTGGCAGTCATTCCGTGCACGCAATCGGGCTCGCGCTCGACGGTCAAGACGGTGACACCGGTGGCAAACGCTCCGGCAACGCGGCGAAACAATGCGGAACTCGGTGCGGAAGTAGACATCGACGCTATGAGTTCAAGATAGCACAGGCATTCGGGAGGTTGGGGAGCGCGCTTCGAAAGCGGCAATTTGGCGGACAAAAAGGGAGAGCGTCCCGTTGCGGGGACGCTCTGCCTAACCGGCCACAACTCGCTGCCGGGAATCAGCGATGCGGGGGATGGTCCTCGTTTTTCGGAGGACGGTCCTGGTTCTTCGGCGGCTTGGATTCGGCCTGCGTATGCGCATGCTCCTGCTGCTGCTTTTGCTGGAGCTGCCGCATCTGCTGGTCATGCTTTTGTTCCATTTGTTGGAGCTTCTGCTGCTGTTGCTGCTCCATCTGGCGTTGCCGCTGCTCGTTGGCGTTTTGCTGCTGCAGTTTCTGCTGCTGCTCATACTGCTTCTGCTGGATCTTCTGGTATTCCTGATCCTGCTTCTGCTGCAACTGCTGAATTTGGTCCTGGTGCTTCTGCTCGAGCTGCGGATTCATGGTCTGGGCCGGACGCGAACTGGGCGGCCGGTCGTTATGGGGATATTGATTCATGCTTGCATTGGTGTTCACGTTGGGCGGCCGGTTGTTGTTTATCGGCTGGCTCACATTCGGCTTCGGATTTACGTTCTGGCTCATCGGGCGATTCGCGTTGGGTTGCATCCCGAGGTTGCCATGCGGGGGATTCGCCACCACCTTTGCCGGCGGCGCTACACGCACTGCGGCGACGTTTGCACGCGGCTGCTCGATGGCGAGCTGCCGAGTTTGCGCCATGGAAATTGGGCGGCCCTGGTTGGCCTTGATGGCTTCCTGGCGCTGCGCAAACGAGGGAGGTGGAGGAGGAGGTGCCGTCTTGGCCACCACTGTCCGCGACTGGAGCGCCGCCGGGGGTTGGAAACGTGCCGGTGCGCTCGCGCCCAAAACCGCTTGCTTCGAAGGAACTGCCGCCGGGGCGCGGACTGCAACCGGTGCCGAGGCGACTTCCCGCTGATCCACACGCACCATGTTGCGGCCGATGGGCTGAGCAGAGGTGAAAGACTGCGCGGAAGTCGCGGTCACCGCGCCATTCACATTCTGGTTCATGTAATGGACGTTGCTTACGGTAACGTTTTTATTGATCACGGTGGTGTTGTAGTAGTTGTTAATCACCGTCTGGCTTACGGTAGTGTTGGAAACGTTCACATTGTTGATGTAGGTGCGGCTGACGGGATAGGAGGGCACGAAGACTTCGCGCGGCCCCAGGGGGAACCAGCCGACATTCACGCCAACGCCTACTCCGGCACCGAAGCCAATGCCCACAGCGAAGTGAGGTCCGCCGACCCATGCAACAAGGGCGGGCGCATATACGGGCCGAACGTAACCGACCGCGACAACCGGTGGCGGGCACGGCACCCAGCCCCAGGCTCCACCGTAGGATACCCAGCGACCATAGTGGAACGGAGCGAAGCCCCAAGGGGCATCGTCAACCCAGGTCCAGCCCCAAGGGGAGATCCAAACCCAGTGGCCGAAGCGGTAGGGGGCCCATCCAACCACGGTGACATGGGGGAACCACACCGTGCCGTATTCCGGCACCGGCCGCCAGCCACCGTAATCATCGAGGTCCTGGTAACCGATGACGTCTTCGGAGACGTAGCGGCGCGCCACAGAATGTTCTTCGCGCAGGTCGCGCTCGTTGCACCACTGGTCAAAATCGTCATCGGCAGCCGCTTGCTCGATGTCCGGACTCAGGGTGTCGGTGCCGGTGAAGAAGCCTTCATCGCCGGGATGCAAGGTGTAAGCGGAACCGCCGCCCGTGACTTCGCCTTCCCCATCGGGAACATTAATCAGGGTCGTATCGCCGGCTTCATTCACGTTGATGTGATAGCGCCCAGGCCGAAGGACGGAAAATGCGAGATTCGGCGTGTCCACTTCGATGGATTCGTTTTCTCCGAGGCGGAAAACGCGCAGATTGATGGTGCCTTCCGTCAGCCGAATCTGCATCATGCGGTCATCCAGATTCAGGAAGGAAAAACCGGTCATGCCGGCCAGACGGATGGCGGCGGAGCCCACGTGCAATTCCGCGCGGGCATTCTGGTCTGTCCACAATTTGTCGCCCGTGGTGATCGGACGATTGAGCACGGCAGCGACCCAGTCGTCAGTGCCGGACGGGCTGAAGGAGACTTCGCCATTGGTGTAGCTGAGGCGTGCGACGCGAGCCGGCGGGTCGTCGTCATCGTCGGCTGCCGCGGGCTTCACGGTTATCAGGACAAATCCCAAAAGTAAGCCGGCCACTGCCAGCCATTTTTGAGTGTGCTTGCTCATAGGGGTCTTCTCTCCTGACGCATTTGTCGGCTCCCAGATTCCTTGCCGCTGAGGAAAGATTCGGGCAAATTGACCGCAATTTCCGGGAATACGCCGGGGAGGCCTGGCACATAATTTTTTAAAAGAACCTGGAACCAGAGCATCCCGTGTCACTGATCTTAAACACGAAGGACGAAAAAGAGTTGTAAGCGCAAGAAAGGGCGTTCGTAAAAGACAAGGGATCTGTGGAAGAAAACAAAAAGCCCGCCTTTCGCGAGAGCAGCGGGCTGAGAATCAGGAATCTTCAACAGTCTTTAGTGGTGACTGCCGTGGGAACCGCCCCCACCTCCTCCGCCGTGGAAGCCACCCCCACCACCGCCGCCACCGTGGAAGCCACCCCCACCACCGCGCGAGCCGCCGAAGCCCCCGCCACCATAAGAGCGGGGTGCGGAGTAACTCCGAGGAGCGGAGTAGGTGCGCGGAGCCGAGTAGCTGCGGGGCGCTGAGTAACTCCGCGGAGCGGAGGAATACCCGCGATAGGACGGGGAGTTGTAGCTGCGCGGGGCCGAATAGTTGCGGTTTGGCGCGCTGTAGTTTCCCGACGGACGATTGGAATTGTAGGAAGGAGGAGTGTACGAGCGGTTGCCGCCGCCATACGACGTCGCCGGGCGGTTCACCGAATTGCCGCGTCCCTGCCCGGGGGAGTAGCCGGCAGAGGAGTTGCCGCCGCTGCGCGCCCACGGGGGGCGATCCGCGAACGTGGCCCGCGCGGACTGCGACGCCGCCGGACGGCTGGAGCCAAAACCCTGCGGCGCGCGACCGGAGTCGGTCACATTGCCTTGCGCACTCCAGGTTCTGGCGGATGCACGCGAACTATTGTTGAGTGAAGCAGGCGAACGGGAATTGTTCGCGTTAAACGACCCCGTGTTGCGCGAGCCCTGCGGCGAATAGACCGAAGGCGGCCGGTTCGCGGAAAACTGGGATTGGCGCGAGCCGCTCATTGCCGGAGTGTTTGTCGCCTGGCGGCCGAAGCCGGCGGGGGAGTTACCACGGTTCGCGGTGAAGCCGGGAGAGTTCATCGTGCGCACCGGCAGATGCGAGGCGCCAACGGCGGGCGTGCTCCGCGCCACAACGCTGCGGTTTTGCACGCTTTGCGATGGGGTGGCCACCCGGCCGTGGAAGCTGGAAGCGCCCATGTAGCTGGCATTGGTGGGTCGCGCGTTCGGGCCGCCGGCGATGGTCGCGTGGTTCAAGCTGGAAGCGGTCAGACGAGTGGAGCTGCGATTGATGCGCTGTCCGTTCACGAATGCGCTGTTCGAAGCTGTGGTGACCGCGTTCACGTTGTGCGCGTAACGATAGTTATAATTCTGGTAGCTATGGATGTTCGTATAATTGAAGTTATTGATGTGCGTATTGTAGATGTTTACGTGGTTCCAATAATTCGGCCCGCAGTGATACCACGGACGGTACGGCTCACCCCAGCCCAGAGGGAACCAGGCATGGCCCCAGCCACCGCCGAAGCCAAAACCAAAGCCGAATCCAAAACCAACACCCCCACCGAGGAAGCCGACAAACGCTGGGCCGTAACAGGGAGGCGCCCAAACCGGCCCCGGGCACCAGCCCCAAGCGCCGCCATAAAATCCCCAGCGTCCGTAGTGGAAAGGCGCGAAGCCCCAAGGCTCGTAATCGACCCAGGTCCAGCCCCAAGGTCCCACGTAGCTCCAATTCCCATCGCTATACGGCGCCCAATCCGGCGGCACGTTATTCGGGACCCAGACATTGCCAACCTCGGGTTCTTCTCTCCAAGTGCCGTAGTCGTCGAGGTCGCTATAGCCTACGGTGTCGCGGGAGACGTAACGCGCGGAAACGGAGTTGTCTTCCTTCAGGTCGCGCTCTTGCGCCCAACGGTCCAGATCATCGGGTTCGGAAGCGCTGCCGGGAACGTACTTGACGTTCTGGTCCAGGCCGCTGATGTCGCCGCGTTCGCCGGAATTCAAAGGATAAATCTGGCCGCCGGCGGAAATTTCGCCCTTTCCGCGAATCACGGTCACACTGGAGTAGTCGCCATTCTCATTCACGTCGATGCGGAAGGCGCCGGCCTCGGTTACGGTAAACGCGAGGTTAGGCGTGTCGACCTCATAGGTGTCGCCTTGGCGGAGTTCGCGGACGCGGAAATTCAAGTGCCCTTCCGCCATGCGCATTTGAATGATGTTCTGATTCAGGTTCAGGAAGGAGAGGGCGGTCATGCTGCCCAGGTGGAGAGCCGCCTGGCCTGCTTGAAGTTCGGCGCGAGAATCCTGGTCGGTCCAGAGTTTGTCGCCAATGGTGATGGGGCGGTTCATGGCCGCGGCACCCCAGTCCCCCGCTCCACCAGGCTGCATGGAGACGGACCCCTTCAGGTAACTGATGCGGGCTACGCGAGTCGGCGGATCCTGGGAATCATCCGCGCTGGGAGTCATACCTGAGCTATCGGGAGCATTCACGTTGGCGATATTGTCCTGAGCCTGAGCCCAAGCGGCCGGGGAAAGCAGGAAGAGCAGACCGGCGAGGGACAAGAACAGAGCAATCAAGCGTAGGCCGGTTCGATTGGAGTTCATACTCGTCTCCCCTGAAAAGCGGTCCAAGGCAAGGATTGGACCGGAAGGCCTCTGGTAATAGGACGCTCAGGGGCGTTCCGAGGGGTATAACCCAGGAATGGAAAAATAGTTGCTTGGGCGCGATGTGCTGCTGAGAGAAGCGTTCTCACGATGAGACAGTACTGGTACGGATAGAGGCTTGTCCGAATTCTGGCCTTTCGTACAGCACCCCCGCCTGTTGCCCTTCTCTAGACTAGCTAGGAATCGCGACTTGTAGGCGCCTTGGCGCTCTGGGAGAATGGCATGCAAATGAAGAAAGCTTTCCTCGCTCTGGCAATGACTGCGTCGGTATTCGCGCTTGCTTCGAGCGCGCAAAACTGGCGGCAAGTGGGTCCTCCAGGAGGCACAGTTATCACCTTAGCTGCCGATCCCACCGACATTAGCAGGCTTTATCTGGGAACGGCGGATGGGCACGTTTTCTTCTCCAATGATGAAGCGGAGCATTGGCAACTGTTGAGCCGGATCGGCACGGGCCAGGATGACGTGATCACCCACATCATCGTGGATCGCCGCAATACCAAGCGACTCTACGCCAGCACGTGGTCGCTCTACACGGGTGGGGGCGGCATCTATCGCAGCGACGACGGCGGCCGCACATGGAACATCATCGGGTTGGCGCACGAGACGGTCCGCGCACTGGCGCAGTCTCCGACGAATCCAAATCTGTGGGTCGCCGGCTCTCTGACCGGTGTATACCGGTCTTCCGACAACGGGGCGACCTGGGAACGCATCACTCCGGCGGGGCATGAAGATCTTCGCAATTTCGACTCCGTGGCTTTCGATCCGCACGACGACAACACGATTTACGCGGGCACGTATCACCTGCCCTGGAAGACCACCGACGGCGGGAAGAACTGGTTCCCGATCGTGAAGGGCATGATCGATGACTCCAACGTGATGAGCATCATCGTGGACCCACTAAATACCACGAACGTACACGCCACGGCCTGCTCCGGCATCTACCACAGCATGAACGGCGGCACGCAATGGGTGAAATACCAGGGTATTCCGAGCGTTTTCCGCCGCACGCAGTTGATCCGCATGGATCCCTCCAACGAGAACATCCTTTACGCCGGCACCACCAGCGGCCTTTGGAAGACCGTCAACGACAAGGACTTCAAGCGGATGACTCCGGTGAATTGGATCATCAACGCGCTGATCATCGACCCCAAGAACCCGCAGAAACTGATTATCGGCACCGAGCGCGAGGGCGTCATGGTCAGTCGCGACGGCGGGGAAACCTTTGCTTCCGCGAACAATGGCTTCCAGCATCAGCACATTTCCGACGTGGCAATGGATCGCGAACACCCGGAGCGCGCGATGGTGGAACTTACCTTTGACACCGATGCGTTCCTGGCCACCAAGGACGGCGGGGCCTCCTGGTCCACGCTGGGCCCGGGCCTTCGCCGCACCGAAACGCGTCACATCTATGCATCGCCGAACGGGTGGTGGGCTTCCCTGACCACGGGCGGCTGGATGAAGTATGAAGAGTCCGGGCACAAGTGGGTGCGAGCGGGGCTCTACGTTCCGGATGCCACCACAACGACAGCGACCAACACGCGCACGAAGAAGGGCGCGGCGGGCAAGAAGGCGGCGGTGGCGCCAAAGGCCAGTTCGGTGATGAGCGCATATCTCGTCAACGACATGACCTTCGGCCATGACGCATGGTTTGCCGCCACCTCCGGCGGCGTGCTGGTATCGAAGGATGCAGGCGCCACGTGGAAATCCGCCAGCAAAGATTCGCTCCTCCGCAAGCCGGCGCAGTCCGTGGAAGCGTCCCCGGACGGCAGCCAAGTTTGGGCCATTTCCGAGCGCGACCTGCTTTACTCGGCGGATAAAGGGACGACGTGGGAAGCCAAGGAACTGTCCTTCGCGGCGGCGGGTAACCTGAAACTGCACCGCCTGGATGACAACAATCTTTTCATGACCACCAATATGGGTCTCTATGCTTCGCACGACGCCGGCCGGAACTGGAATCGCGAAGAGGTGCGCGACCTTTCGTTCCAGTCGGTCGCCGGTTCGGGCAACGCGCTGGTCGTTTCGCTGCAGAAGCGCGGCCTGATCGCTTCGTTCGACGGCGGCAAGACCTGGCAACATCTGGACGATCAGCTTTCCCAGGGCTTCTTCCCGGCGGTAAGCACGGGCCGCGACGGTTCGGTGGTTGCCGTGTCCGCCACGGAAGGCATCCTCAGCATGGAACCGGGAGCCAAGTCGGCGAGCACGAGCAGCGGGTCCGGCATGAAGTAGACCTGAGACCATCACAGTGTTCCAAAGGGCGTCCGGAAAATTCCGGACGCCTTTTTTATTGCGACCGGAGGTTGGATATCACGCTTTATTGCGTGTCCAGTTGTGACTTATCTCTCAAAGCAAGACACGTGCATACCGTGCCAGACGATGTTCACCAGCATGATAAATTTTGAAATGTACGCTCGACAGCACGCAAATTTTCCCCCCGAGTGACCACGAATGCGCAAATTCTTCGATGACCTGAGCATTCGCAGCAAGCTGATCCTGTTAATCAGCGGATCGGTCTGTGCGCTGACCGCCAGCGTACTTGGGGTGGTGTGGACGCAGAGCTTGCATCAAGTGCGAACCATCGTCCAAGAGCAACTCGACACCGACCGGCAGCTATTCGCATTTGCGCAACGCAGTCATTACCAAACCCACGTATATAAAGGTACGACGCTGGCCTCGACGCCCGCGGTGGGGCGCGCTGGAAAGCGGGGACCGGGCAGAGGCTTGCGAGGCCCTCGAGGAAAAACTGAAGGCTCCACAGGTGAGCGCGCGACGATCATGAATTGGATTATGTTTCGATGTGGCGCCGTGACGTTTCGGTGCTGGCGTTCGCGGTGCAGCATCACACAGTTTGCGATCCGAAAATCCTAGCCTGGACCCTGGCGGACGTGCATGGAGCCTCCGCCGGAACCCCGGAGATTACCACGTGGAGCAGCCCGGACCAGGGCGTCTATCGGATTTTTTTCCGCGCCTGTCCTGAATTCCAAGGGCGGCGTCAACGAACTCTTGGGGTTTCTCAACATTGGGTTTGAGGAAGACGACGGCATCGCGGCCGAAGCCAAACTGCGTTCCGGGGTGGACGTGGTTTCCTGGCAGGAGGACGAGCGGAATCGCGCGCACGTTTTGGGCGTGAGCGATGCGGCGATGCGAGGGCCGCTGATGGACCTGTTCAATGGGCAGCCGGATTTGCGGCGTCCGGTGGATGTACGGACTCCAAAAGGCGACAACGAACTTGAAGAGGTGCTGGTGGCCGACACGGGGATGGCGGAACACAAACCCGCCGGGCTACACATGGCAATGATGGAATCGGTCACGCAGCGATTGAAGCCATTTCGCGTTTTGGAAGAGCTTCTGGCCGCACTCGCGATTGCCGCGCTGCTGCTAGGCGTTGGCCTTGGGATACTTTTCTCCGGCCCGATCTCCACGCCGATCGTGAAACTCGCAGGAGCGGCGCGGGACATCGAGCGCGGCAATTATGAAGCGATTGAGTCCTTGCGGGCCGTACATAAGAGCCGCTTTGCGGCGGACGACGAAGTGGGGGAACTCTCCCGGGCGTTTGCAGACATGGCGCGAGCGCTGCAGCAACGCTATGCGATGGCCAAGTGTATGCCGCGAACGACGATGCAGATGCTGGAACAGGCGGGAGCGGCAAATCCCGGCGGCGAGCGCACATGGCTGGCCTTGGTTTTCTCCGATGTACGGGGGTTCACAGCTTTCTCCGAGGATCGCGATCCGGCTTTAGTGATTGAGCGGCTGAACGAAGTGCTGGGGATAGAAGCGGAGGTAGTACGCAGCCACGGAGGTGACGTAGATAAATTTGTCGGGGACGCGATGTTTGCGTGGTTTTCCGGGCCGGACCGCTGCCGCCGAGCCGTGGAAGCCTCGATCGGGATCCTCGCGCAGCTCAACGCGCGTTTAGCCGGGAAGGCGGGGACGGAAACCGGTTTTGGAATTCACGTGGGCGAAGTGGTGGTGGGCAGCCTGGGCGGCCAAGAGCGACGGGACTATACATCCATCGGGCGCAGCGTGAACCTGGCGGCGCGGTTGCGCTCGGCGGCAAGGTCCGGGCAGATCCTGGTTTCCCAAGCGGTTGCAACGGAGCTTGAGGGCGCAATTTCGCTGAACGCATTGCCCTCGGTCTCTGCGAAAGGGTTTCCGGAGCCGGTACGCATATTTGAAGTGAATCTCGAGAGAGCAGCTCCCTGGGCCAGCGCTAACCTTCCTCCGGTTCCGACTATTCCTCAAGAGATGAGGGGTTGGCTTCCGGAGTTCCGAGTTACCGGCCCGGACGAGCGAGATGAGCTTTAAGTCGCGTGATGGTTTCCGCCAATTTGATAGCCAACGCCCCGAATTGTGCGAATCAGCGGGCGGTCGGCGCCGGCGTCAATCTTGCGGCGAAGGTAGTTGATGTAGACGTCCACGACATTGGTGATGGAATCGCCGTGAATCCGCCAGACTTCCTCAATGATCGCCGCGCGCGTCACCGGCCGGCCAGGATTGCGCAACAGGAATTCCAGCAAGGCATATTCCTTCGGGCTTAATTCGATGGGTTGCCCGGCCCGCCGGACCTGGTGCGAAACGCGGTTCACTTCGAGGTCTTCAAATTGAAAGACCTCGCGGGGAGGCCGGGTACGCCGGCGCAGCACGGCACGAATACGCGCGGCCAGCTCCACCCAGGCGAAGGGCTTGGTAAGGATATCGTCGGCCCCGGCGTCGAGTCCCTTGACACGTTCCTCGACCGCGGTAGAAGCCGAAAGCAATACAATCGGCGCATCCGGCCAGCGGCTTTGCAGGATGCGCAAATAGTCGGGTCCTGGCACACCGGGAAGATTCAGATCCAGCAGGATCAAATCAATGGGGGCTTTGTCGGCCACTTTCGAAAGATGATCCGCGGACGTGACAAGCTGAACTGCAAAATGTTCCTGCTGCAGCCGGACCTGGAGAAATTCCGCCAGAGACGCGTCGGCTTCAGCGACAAGAAGACGCATCGTCGCTCACTCTAGACACATTTCTGGAAGGGGATAGGCGTAGTTTGGACTTTACGAAGGAGGCTGTCAACTAACGGCAGTGCAAATGCGACGGATTGATTACGGTCGAGCCGGCATGGAGGGCCGCGCATAACCTGGACTGGCTGGTTCAGCGAGAAGAGTGGCGTGTGGCTCCGGAGAGCGAGGAGCCGCGGGTGGTGTTTCAAATGGGGAGCGTTCTTGCAATGCCGGGTTCAGGATCACGATGTCAACTCGCCGGTTGTGCGCTCTCCCGTCCGAGGTGTCGTTGTCGTCCACGGGATGAAACTCCGCATATCCGGCAGCGGAAAGGCGGGTGGGATCGACGTGATAGCGTACGATAAACAGCCGCACGAGTTCCGTTGCGCGGGCGGTGGAAAGCTCCCAGTTTGAGGAGAAATGGGCGTTGTGAATGGGCACGTTGTCGGTGTGCCCTTCGATGCGCAAATTTTCCGTGCGGGGCACGATCACCTGCGCCAGCCGGTCGACGGCGTGCAAAGACGACGCCCGCATCGAAGCCGAGCCGCTGTCGTAAAAGCCAACCTCGCGCAAACTCACGACCAGCCCTTCCTTTCGGGCTTTTACGTCCACCACGTGCTTCTTGATCTCCGGGGCCAGCGCTTTTTCTAGTTCCGCCTGAATGTCCTTCAGCGGAGCGGGCGCGGCCACGGGAGCCAGGATGCCTTTCATCGGCTGCACGACGCGGTCGAGTTCCGTTGAGCGGTCCACGTTTTCCACTGCCTGGACCTTGGAAAAAGGAATCGCTTCCGTATCGCTGAGCGGGATATGCGTATTCGAAGTTTCGAACACGCCCAATTCCTGGAACGCCACCTGAATTGCCATCGCCAGCCGGCCGACGCGACGCTTATCGACCTGGGACGACGCATAAAGCACCACGAAAAATGCAAACAGCAGAGTGATGAAATCGGCGTAGCTCACCAGCCAGCGCTCGTGCGAAACATGGGGCTCTTCTTTTTTGCGCCGGCTCATGCGGATTTTTCCTTTGGCTGTTCCTGATTTGCTTCCGCGAAGAAACTCTGAAGCTTGGTTTCCAGCATGCGCGGATTCATGCCCTCGATGATGGAAATCACGCCCTCGAGCATCATTTCCCGCCGAATCTGCTCCTGGCGAATACGGATTTTGATCTTTCCGGAAGCAGGCAGAAAGAAAAGGTTCGCCGAGCCCACGCCATAAATGGTGGCGACGAACGCAACCGCGATTCCGCGCCCGACTTCACTGATGTCATCCAAGTGCTGCATCACCTGAATCAAACCCAGCACCGCGCCGATGATGCCGATGGTCGGCGCAAAGCCGCCAGCCGACTCGAAC
This sequence comes from Acidobacteriota bacterium, assembly GCA_021324935.1. GTDB lineage: Bacteria > Acidobacteriota > Terriglobia > Acidiferrales > UBA7541 > Acidiferrum. Next base: position 35,462 of record JAJPIE010000042.1, on the reverse strand, counting down.
ACGCGGGGGAGATGGTCTTCATGCTCGCTCTGGTTGTCGAGCTCCAACGTCATGATGTTGCGGATTTCCTGCGGCTCGGTTCCGTCCACCGCGAGCATCAGAGTTTTCTTCAGAAAAGGATCAGCGATGTTGACGAGTTCGGCGTCCAGCGAAATGATGCCTTCTTTGCGCGCCTTTTGCGCGTAGCCGACCATCTCCTGAATCAGGAGGTTGGGATCCTGCGCGTTATCCACGAATACCTGGCCCAGCCGGCGGCCCGCCGCGGCGATCACGCGCAGCGGAAATTGGATCATCACCGCCCCGAGCGTGCCGCCAAAAACAATCATCGCCGCCGTAGGTTGAACGATCTGGGCGATCTTTCCTCCTTCGAGCATCAGCCCAAGGAGGATCCCCGTCAGCGCCACCCCCACGCCCATTAAAGTGCTTTTATCCATAGCGCCTCAGGAATCTTCTCCCTGGTTCGGCACACGCCGAGGCTCCGGAGTGGTTACCCCGGGAAGATCGCTGGTGAGAGGGGCCAGGCCGGCAAGAATGGCGCGGCGAAATGCCACCACGCGCTCGAGAATCTGTTCCGTCGTTTCCCGGACGATAATCTTTTCGCCGGTCACTAATGTCAGCACCGTATCCGGCGCGTTCTCCACGGACTTGATCAGGTCACAATTCACGACCAGCGTTTGGTTGTTGAGCCTGGTGAGTCTAATCATCGCCAATCCCGGGTCGGCGGGGCCGCGTGGCCTGCGCCTCTCCACAAGTAGTTATCGGCGGCGCCACGTGAAGGATTATGGGAAAGAAGGACAGGCCAAATGGACTCTTAGAATTTCCTTTTGGAGGCAATCTTGCAGAATCGAATTGAGGGGCTGAAAAAGGTCCGGGTTCGCGTTTTGCAGGGGGGAAGCTCTTTCACGGGAATGACAGAAGAAAGACTCGCGCGAAATCAGTCCTGAAATGAAAACAGCGGGGGAAGCGAGTTCCGAACTGGCACGAGATGGCATGCCCGCCGACGGAAGCGGATTTGAGCCAATCTGAAACGTCAATGATGCATTCAAACCTCCACATCCGCGCCAAAGCGCCGCTTCGCCTGAGTTTTGCGGGCGGCGGCACGGACGTTGCGCCGTATCTGGAACGTGAAGGCGGCTGCGTGTTGAGCGCAACCATTACGCGCTATTCCTGGGGGACGTTAACGCCGCGAGTCGACGACCAAATCCACATCGAATCCGCCGATCTCGGGGCGCTTTTCTATTTCGACACCCGCTCCAACCTGGTTTATGACGGGAAGCTGGACCTGGCGAAAGCGGCCATCCGCAAGGTGGGCGACCCGCAAGGGAAAGGCTTCGACCTTTTTTTGCAGACCGACGCCCCGCCGGGCTCAGGCCTGGGATCCTCTTCCAGCCTGATGGTGAATCTCATCGGGCTGCTGCGCGAGTTTAAGGGCCTTCCGCTGACGGACTATGAAACCGCTGAACTGGCGTACCAGATCGAGCGGAAAGAGCTGCAGATCCAAGGCGGCATGCAGGATCAATACGCGGCCGCGTTCGGAGGCTTCAACTTCATCGAGTTCAACGCCGATCACGTGATCGTGAATCCGCTGCGAATTCACCGGGACACGTCCAACGAACTGGAGCACAACCTGCTGCTGTGCTACACGGGCAAGCCGCGCGCCAATGACGGCATCATCGAGGACCAGGTGGAGCGTTATCAGCACCACGAGGAAAAGGCCCTGGAAGGACTGCGGCACCAGAAGGCGCTCGCCGTGGAGATGAAAAATCTTCTGCTGCAACGCCGGTTGGAGGATTTTGGCGCAAAGCTCGACGAAGCCTGGCGCTTCAAGAAACAGATGTCGCCGAAAATCAGCAATCCCCACATCGACGAAATGTACGAAGCGGCCCGGCGGAGCGGGGCGCTGGGCGGGAAAATCACCGGCGCCGGGGGCGGTGGATATCTGTTGCTCTACTGCGAATACGAGAAGAAGCACAAAGTCGCCGAAGCGATCCGGAAGCTTGGGGGCACCCCGACCGAATTCAGTTTCGAATTTCATGGTTTACAGACCTGGAGGCGCAATGGCTACACTCGCAATGGTCACCGGTGAAACTCTGGTGCAGGAAATTCTCGCCGCGAATATCCAGGTCCACGAAAGCATGCGCGCGGATGGCGGCCTAATAGCGGGAATCTCACGCGCCGCGAGACTGATACGCGAGGCGCTGCAACGCGGGAACCGGCTGCTGATCATCGGCAATGGGGGAAGCGCGGCGGACGCGCAGCACCTGGCCGCAGAGTTGGTGGGCCGATATCGCATCGAGCGGCGCGCGCTGCCGGCGTTGGCGCTCAGCGCAAACACGTCCTCACTCACCGCAATCGGCAACGACTACGGATTCGAGGACATCTTCACCCGCCAGGTGGAGGCCTTCGCACAACCCGGCGACGTTCTGTTTTGCATCTCCACGAGCGGGAATTCGCAAAACATATTGCGAGCCGCATTGCTCGCCGCGGCTCTCCGCGTGAAGACCATCGGCCTGACCGGCGCGGACGGCGGGAGACTTCAGAAATGCGTTGACCTCTGCCTGCGCGCGCCTTCCAACGAGACGCCGCGCGTTCAAGAAGCGCACGCCTTTTTGCTGCATGCCCTCGCCGAGTTGGTGGAAACCGAGATCGCCGAAGGACGCGAAAGGTGAAGGCAAGCATGGGCAAAATGCGAAACCACGGAGGTGCCGATTGAACGCCGCCGAAGCGCACGGCATCGCGCTGCGCCTATACGAAGCGGGCAGATTTGACGAGGCGTTAGTCCTGCTGCGCACGGCCTTGAGCGATGCCGACACCGGAGAATTATGGTGTGATTGGGCAACGATCCAATACCGGCGTGGAGAAGCGGGTGAAGCGGAAGCCGGCTATCGTGTTGCGCTGCAGAAAGATCCAAAGGCAGCGCAGGCCGCGGCAAACCTGGGTGCACTGCTGCTGGCACAAGGACGAGATACCGAGGCACTTCCATTCCTGGAGCACGGCTTACCCGCGATGACGCCCGAGCAGCAAGCCGCGGCAAAATCGAAAATACTTGCAGGCGGCCAGCCAGGCGGAGGGCTAAACGACGTTCCGGCGCTGGAATCATTCTTACGGCAGTACGTTTCCGACGATGAAAACGAGCGCTCCTACTTCGAGACCCACATTCGCCGCTACGTTGCCACGCTGCAGGCCCTGCCCGGGGCGCGGCCCGGCCAGAACATACTTGAATTGGGGGCGGCGTTTCACCATTGCACGGCTGGGCTGCTCCATTGGAAGGGGTATTCCGAAGTTCGGTGTACGGACATCTGGGAAGGCGAGCCATGGTGCACGCGCGTTCTCGCTTCGAGGGATGGCAGTTTTCGCGACGAAGTGCGGGTGGATAATTTCGACCTGGAGAAGGCGCCGTGGCCTTATGTTGACGCCGGCTTTGACGCGGTGCTGTGTTGCGAAATCCTCGAGCATCTCGCGCTCGATCCAATGGGCGTCTTGTCCGAAATCAATCGCGTCTTGAAACCTGGCGGACTGTTATTTCTGACCACGCCGAATCTCGGCAGCGCCCATGCGGTGGAACAAACACTGCGAGCGGCAAGCCCATATTGCTACGGCCAGTTCGAAGTGGGGGGCCGAACGACGGACCGCCACAATCGGGAATACACCGCCGAAGAGGTCGCATCGCTGACGCAAGCAGCAGGGTTCGCGGTCGAATCGCTGCGCACACAGGACTTTTATTGGCCGGCGAAACACGAAACACTTCTCCATCTCGCGCAGCTCGGCTTTCCACTTGCGCTTCGCGGCGATTCAATCTTTCTGCTGGCGCGCAAGGCGGATGGAGTGCGCGACCGCTATCCAGGCCGCTTTTATGCCAGGAATGGCATTCAAAACAGGCGTCGCAGCCAACAGGGACCACACACTGACTGCCCAGCCGCGGAGGCTGCGGCGTCCGCGGCGCAGAAACTCCTCCTGGTCCACGAAATACTGCCGCATCACGATTGCAGCGGCGCGGACCTGCGGATTTTCGAGCTGGCCCGCGAACTGCGTCATCTCGGCCACGAAGTCACCTTCCTCGCTCGCTGGGACCGCAACGCGGGAAAATACGCGCCGCCGCTGGAAACGCTCGGCGTGCGGGTCATCGCCGGCGATCCCGGCCGCCTTCGCCATCTGGGAGAGGACGCGGCTACAACATGGAGTTTTCGCGAACTTCTGGAAAAGGAAAAGTTCGACGCCGCGATTCTCTGCCACTGGTATTGGAACGCGATTCCCGTGTCCGAGCATTATCTGGACGAAATCCGCCAGTGGTCTCCGGGAACGTGCGTGATAGTCCTGAGTGAAGACCGGCACGGCGAACGCGAGCGCCGGTCCTACCCGTTGAGCGGCCTGCTCTCCGATCTCGAGCGCGGCGAAGAGCTGGAGCAGCGAGAGATTGAGGTTTATCAGCGTGCCGACCTGGTTCTTTATGTCAGCGAGGCCGACCACCAGCACTACCGTTCCCTGCTGCCGGAGCTTCGCGCCGAACATCTTTCCACCATCGCCGAAGCCGGCAAGAAGGGACCGGGATTTGGGGAGCGTGAAGGCGTGCTCTTTCTTGGCAACTTCGAAAATCTTGCCAATCGGGACGCGCTCGACTGGCTGGTGCAAAAAGTGCTGCCGCTGGTTTCGAAGCAGGACGCGAATTTGCAGTTCTATATCGCCGGATTCGGGCTGACGCCCGAGCTTTGCCCGCCGGCGAAAAACATCAGACTGCTTGGGAAAATCGACGATCTAGGCGCTGCGTTTGCGGAGCGCCGGGTCTTCGTCGGCCCCATGCGATTTGGCACGGGCTTAATAACCAAAAACATGATCTCGCTCGCCCACGGGATTCCGCTTGTTACCACCACCATCGGGGCCGAGGGATTGCAGCTTGTCAACGAACAGCACGCGCTCATCGCGGACACGCCCCGCGAGTTTGCCGACGCTATCCTGCGACTCTACCGGGACGAAACCCTCTGGAGCAAGCTCGCCGATCAGGGCCGCGCCTACATCGAGCAAACGTTCAACGTCGAAAATCTGCGCAATCAGCTGCGCCACATTCTGAAGGTCGGCAAAACGCTGCGGCGCAAGCCGTTCGATCCCGCACATGTGTGGTCTTACCGCGAAGTTGAAGACTACGTCCCCGAAGTCCTCACCCAGCGGCCGGCGAGGTTTCGCCCAGATCTGCGCACATTCGGTTATTGGCAGCTCGGCCACCGCCGTTTGCTGCAAGGCAGACACGCCGAGGCGCTCGAACAGTTTCGCCACATTTTCATGACCCTCCGCGGCGAAATTCCCGCGTGCACCATCTATACACGCCTGCTCGAAGAGATGGCGGAGTGCTACACGAAACTCGGAAATGCGGAACACGCATCGGTGTGTTGCGCGCAGGCAAAGCGCCTGGCGAACCGATGCGGGCAGGCCATCAAAAAAGATCCGGTGCCCGGCGGCAAATCACGGCGGCAGGCGCCGGAGAGTGCGCCGCAAATCTCCGTCATCGTTCCCACCTTTAACCGGAAAGCCACGCTGCAGCTTTGCCTGATGGCGCTTTCCTTTCAAACCGTGCCTTCGTCCAGTTACGAAGTTATCGTCATCGACGACGGTTCCACGGACGGCACCGAAGAATTCTGCCGCACGCGGCCCTTTCCTTTTGGCGAACTCCGCTATCTTCGCCAGGCCAACGCCGGAGCGGGGGCCGCGCGCCGCGCCGGCGTCGAAGCCGCTCGCGGGAAATACCTGCTTTTGATCAACGACGACACGATCGCCTCTCGCAATCTGCTGGCCGAGCATCTCGCCATGCACCACAAACACCCACGGGAGAAATGGGCCGTGCTCGGCTCGTTTACAGCAACGGAGGAGTGCAACCGCCACGCGCTTACCTTGTGGCTGCAGCGCTCGGCGTTTCTTTTTCCGCAGAATGCACTGCGTGCCGGCCAATTGTGCGACGCGTCTTTTTTTGTCACCTGCAATCTCAGTGTGCTGCGCCAGGCCGTCCTGGAAGCTGGATCGTTCGACGCCACCTTCCGGGTGGGAGAAGACACGGACCTCGGTCTGCGCCTTGCGGACAGCGGATGCCGCGTGAAATATCACCCTTTGGCGCACGCCTGGCACCAGCACCCGCAGATTACCGCCGACGATCTGGTGCGGCGTGCGCGCACCTACGGCCGGGTGCACGTTGCGCTATTCGAGAAGCATCCGGACCTGGTGCAAAGCGGCAAGACGCCTTTCGGCAAGCTTGCTCCGGAAGACTACGGGCGGATGGAGCGCGAAGTGGCGGATAAGCGTCCCGCAGTGGAGACCGCACTCGCCGGCCTGCGCGCGCTAGATCAAATCGACCTGTTCGAGCTGGCGCGACAAAAGTTGCTCACCGACGCGCAGCTTCGCAAACTGTTCGATCAGATTGCGCAACTGGTCCCAATCGTCTACTGGACCACTCTGTTCCAAAGCTTTCTCGAGGCCGGCGCGGCCCAGGCCGCCGCGATGGGAACAGCCACTCCATGACCACCCTGACCGTCTCCATGATAGTTCGCGACGCGCAAGCGCATCTTCCGGCGTGCCTCGCGAGCGTGAAACCGCTTGCCGCGGAAATCGTCATCGCGGACACCGGCTCGGTCGACGGCACCGTCGCCATCGCCGAGGAGTTTGGAGCGCGCGTGATTCATATCCCCTGGAAAAACGATTTCGCCGAAGCGCGCAATTGCGCTCTCGCCGAAGCCCATGGCGAATGGATTCTTTCGCTTGACGCCGACGAGCAACTCGACGCTACGGCGGCAGGCGCCCTTCCCGCCATGCTCGGAAACAAAAACAGCGCAGGCTACCAGGTGGTCATTCGGAACTATGTGAACAGCCCGAATGAGCGGATCTGGGACCAGGCGCCGAAGCTCAACGATTGTCTGCTGCCCTCGGCCTCGGCTTACCCTGCCTTCGTGGAGCATCAGAATGTGCGACTCTTCCGCCGCAGCCCGGAGGTCTATTTCGTGGGCCGCGTGCATGAAAGCGTCGGTCCGCGCATCGAGGCCATCGGCGGAGTACTTAGCCAGGCCAATTTCGTCATTCACCATTTCGGCCTCGCGGTCGACGAAACCACCAAGGCGCGCAAGAACCACATGTATAGGGAAATGGGCCGGCAAAAAATCCAGGAATTTCCAAAGGACTGGCAGGCGTTTTTCGAGCTCGGGCTGCTGGAACTGGAGCAATACAAGAATCTTCCCGAGGCTCGTACGCTGTTCTCCCGCGCCTGCGACTTGAATCCGTCCGCCGGAGTGGCGTGGTTTTTCCTCGGGCTAAGCATCTTCCGCATGGGCTATTTCGAAGACGCGCTGAATTTTCTGCGCCAGGCAGAGCACGCGGGGCACCGCACGGCGCTGGTCGCCGAAACGCGCGGCGACGCGCACTACAATCTTGGCGACTTTGAGCAAGCGCGCACCAGCTACGAAGCAGCATGGAAACGCCAGGACGGGAGTCCGGCGCTGCTTGCCAAACTATGCCTGGCCACGGTTCGTGCCGGCAAAACCGAAAAGGGCCTTTCCCGCTTGCAAGCCGCGCTCGCCGCCACTCCGCAGATTGCCGAGCTGCACGAAGGCCTGATACTCGCGCTGGTCTTCCTTAACCGCATAGAGCAAGCGGCACAAGCCGCCGACGAGAAACTGCGATCGATTCCGGGTTTGTATCCCGCGGACTACATACGCTGCGCCAGTTTGTGGGCACAGCTACGCAACTGGCCGCGCGCGGTCCGGGCACTCGAACAGGGGCTGCGAGCCTATCCAGGCAGGGCGGAATTAACCCGGGCGATGCAAGAGGTGTGCCAGGCCGCGGGGGCTTCAAAGGAGCAAGTTCCGCAGTTCAAATGACTTACAGGAGGTAAAGCCTTTCGTTCCCGAGCCGATATACAGGGTGAGTACGTTGGCTGATCCGTAGCGACGTGCGAGCCACCTGGGCCTGATGGGTTCAAGCCCCGCGCACCAAGGCTCCTCGGACGCCAAGCGGAATAACAAGCAACGAAAGGAGCCTTACCATGGCAATCAGTCTACTGAACAACATCGCTTCGTTGGAAGCGCAGAATCAGTTGCAGGTCACCCAGAGCAAGCTGCAGAACACGCTGTTCCAGCTTTCCTCGGGTTCCCGCATCAATTCGGGCGCGGACGACGCAGCGGGCTTGGCAATCGCGAACGGATTGCAGGCGAACGTGACCGCGTTGACCCAGTCCGCGGCCAATGCGCAGGACGGCGTTGGCGCGCTGCAGGTTTCCGATGGCGCGCTCGCCCAAGTGACCACGCTTCTCAATCGCGCCGTTACGCTGGCTACGGAGTCGGCGAACGGCACGGTCAGCGATTCCCAGCGCACGGCGCTGAACGCGGAGTTCAGCCAGATCAAGGCGGAAATCGACCGCATCGGCAGCAGCACCACGTTCAACGGCACTTCGGTGTTCACCGCCAATGCCACGAACATCTTCCTGACCGACGCCAGCTCCACGGCCGCCAACAACACGATCTCCGTCACGGTGGGCACACTCTCCTCCAGCAGCATCGCTTACAACGGCTCGACAGTCAGCTTCGCCAGCGATGACCTGACGACCAGCTCCAATGCCACCGCCGCTCTTTCTGACATCAACACGGCCATCTCCAACGTGGCCGGATTGCGCGGCACGATCGGCGCCGGCATCAACCGCCTGCAATCCGCTGTGAACGTTATCAATTCGCAGGTGCAGAACCTGACAGCGGCCCAGGACCAGATCACTGCGGCGAACATCCCGCAGCAGGTGACCAATCTCTCCGAATTCTCGATCCTGAACCAGTCCGGCATCTCGGCCCTGGCCCAGGCGAACTCGGCGCAGCAGAGCATCCTGAAACTGCTCCAGTAATTCGAGCCACGAGGGAATGGCAATCGGCGGGCGGGGTTCCTCCAGGAATCCCGCCCATGACCGCTGAAGGAGGCCGAAATGAGGATTTCGACGGACCAGATCCCGGGAGCGACAGTGGAGCCGCAGAGCACAACGAACAGTCATGCGAGCAATCAAAAATCATCCACCACGAGCGTCACGGAAAGCGCGGTGGAAACGGCAACCAAGCAGGCCGAAACGACCATCGTGACGCCGGTGCAGCGACAGCCGGACGTGACGTTCCGCCGCGATTCGAACGGGCGGATTTATTACATCGTTTCCGACGCACAGACAGGGCAGGAAATTCTGGAATTACCCGCCAAAACGGTTCGCGACGTCGAACAGGGAATCGCGGATTACCTGAAGCAGGAGGGGTCCAAGGGCGGGGAGCACGTGGAAGTGAAAGGCTAAGGAGTCAGAACCATGTCCACAACCAATTCCCTGTCGTCACTAACGGGTTCTCTGGCAAATTCCGGGACCAGCACCAGTTCGTCCGGCTTTGGCCAGGGAATCAACGTGCAGCAGTTCGTGCAATACGCCCTCGCCAACCAGCAGGCCACCATCACCGCGCTTCAGAACGAGCAGACCACCCTGAATTCGCAGACCACCGAGATTTCGAAGATCAGCACGGACATCAACGCCCTCGACAACGCCGTCTTTGCCCTGAGCGATCCGCTCGGCGTGCTCAGCTCGCAAACCGCCACTTCGTCGAACTCCTCGGTGCTCAGCGCGACGGCCAACAGCTCCGCCACCGCCGGCACGCACTCCATCACGGTCAATTCCCTGGCCACGACGTCCTCCTATTACACCGATGCGCTTGCCAGCAGCAGCACTACGATCGCGCCAGGGACGTTCCAGATTCAGGTGGGCTCGAATTCGCCGGTAACCGTCACGGTCGATTCCACGAACAACACGCTGAGTCAATTGGCATCCACGATCAACGGACTTAACGCCGGGGTCAGCGCCAGCGTCATTCAGGATGCCAACGGTTACCGCCTGGCGCTGGTGAGCAACACCTCCGGGGCGCCCGGCAATATCACGGTTTCCAGCAACACCACCAGCTTGAATTTCAACACCGGGGTCTCGGGCACAAACGCCTCGCTGGTAGTTGACGGGGTGCCCATCAGCAGCTCAAGCAACACCGTCAGCAATGTCATCAACGGCGTCACACTCTCGCTGGGCTCCGCCTCTCCGAGCACGCCGATCACGCTCAACGTCAGCCCGGACACCACGCAAATCGCCTCCGCGATCAACACCTTCGTGAACGCCTATAACACGGTGATTGGTGACATCAACACGCAGTTCAACGTCGCTTCCGACGGCAGCGGCGGCGGCCCGCTCGAGGCAGACAACACGCTGCGCGATGTGCAGAGCCAGCTTCTCGGCGCAATCTCCTATTCCATTTCCGGAAACAGCGGCATCGTCAATCTCGCCAGCCTCGGCATCAACATGAACAACGATGGCACATTAAGCGTGGACAACGGCGCTCTTTCCACCGCTCTGCAAAGCAACTACTCCGCGGTCCAGAGCTTCCTGCAGAACGCGTCCACCGGGTTCGCGCAAAATCTCTCCACCGTACTCTCGAATATCAACTCACCCGGCACGGGTCTGCTCTCGATCGATTCACAAAGCATTACCAACACCTCGCAGGATCTTTCGACGCAGATTTCCGACTTGCAGGCCTCGCTTGCAGTGCAACAGCAGAACCTCACTACAGTTTATTCACAGGTAAACACGACTTTGCAGGAACTTCCGATGCTTCAAAATCAGATCAGCCAGCAGCTTGCGGGGCTTCCATGAGCAAACCCGATACTGCATTTGCTTACCAGCAATCCAGCGCATTCGGGGCGTCGGCGGTCGGGCAGGTGGTGGCGCTCTACGATCGCATCCTGCGGGACTTCCGTCAGGCCATCCAGGCCGTCGAGGCCGGCCAGGTGGAAGCGCGCGCCAATTCCCTCAAACATGCGCTGACGATCATCGGCGAGTTGCAAGGCGTACTGGACTTCGAGCAGGGAGGCGAGTCGGCGCGGCATCTCAATGGTTTTTACAACGTAAGTCGCGGGATGGTAATGCAAGCCGGCATTACGAGTTCCGTAGCGGTTCTGCAGGAGCTTGTTTCGATGTTCACGAGGCTGCGCGCCGCATGGGCGAAAATCGAATCCAGCGTTGCGCCCGCCGAGCCGACGCAGCATGTGCGGATAACCAACCGGCCTCAGCTCCCGCCCCCACAAAGCGCTCCTATTTCCGCCGAAGCTGAGCCATCCTCCGGCAGCGGATGGAGAGCCTGATGGTGGAGACGTTGCGCAGTACGATCGTTCGGGTGAATGCGGTGTTGAGCGGTTTGCTGGAAGAGGTTCGGTGCGCGGTGCGTGGCGAAGGCGAGTTCACCAGCGAGGAAGTGCGCAAGCTCAAGCAGCCAGTGGAAGAGATGGCGCCGATCATCGCGCAGTATGGGGAGCTTCGCCGCACGCAGCCGGACCTCGCCGGGGAGCTGGATCTTTATAGGGCAACCCTGCGTGAATTGGATACGACGCTCGCGCAAGTGCGCAAAATGCTACTGGCGCGCCAGGCCAGCCTCGAAGCAGGCCGCGCGCAAATTTCCGCGGTCTCGCAATGGGTCGACGCCTTCCGCCAAACGCGCTGACTCAATTCAGATTGCCAAACCCGTGCTTGTTGCGGCAAATTCTGCAATAGGTTGGGGGTTCGGTGTTGTCCACGCGGTGTTTCACGGGCGGCAGCGTGCGCAAATACGCGAAGATCGCGCGCAGGTCTTCATCGCTGAGGTTGCGGAAAAAGCTCCAGGGCATCGCGGTGGTAAGTTCACGCGTGCCGGCTTGTCCACTGCGAATCGTGCGCAGGAACATCGCTTCATCGAAGTAGGAGATTCCCGATGGGTCTGGAGTGATATTCAAGGAAGCGATGTGCACGATGGTTCCGTTTGGTCCGAAAGGCCCGTCGAAGGGTTCCCCTCCAGCAAAGTTCATTCCCGGCAAAGGCGTATCTTCGAAGTAGCCGGGCGTGTGGCATTCGTCGCAGCGTGCCGCCATTACCAGGTATTTTCCGTAATTCGTCGGCTGGGATTTGTCCGGCTCGGCGATGGGGCCCGGCATTGGGTAGGAGTTTACTCCCGTCCATAATTCCGCCGGGATCACCGATTTCGGGCGCTCGACGTGGACGGGGGGCATGGAGCGCACATACACAATGACGGACGCCAGATCCTCATCGGAGAGGTTTCGGAAACGCGAGTACGGCATCAGCGGGAAAAGTGTCCGTCCATCGTGACCGATACCCTGCCGCAAAGCGCGAACAAAATCCGAATCCTTCCAATTGCCAGCCCCGTAGTCCGAATCCGATGAGATGTTGGGAGCCACAATCCGAGTCCCGGAGGGAAAACCAATCGCTTCGCTGTCGAGGATCTGGCCACCGAATTCCGTTCCAGGCACAATGCTCGTTGGCCGCCGGGTAAAATCCGTCCGAGAATGGCACATCTGGCACCAGAGCAAACTGTTAACCAGGTAGGCCCCGCGAGCCAGGCGTTCCGGAGTTCGGGGGATTGCGTCCATCAAGAGTACCGAGGCGGACGCCGTTTTGTCCTGGCGGTTTCCGTAGAGGACAGTGGCTGAAAAAATCGTGAAGGCAACAAGCGACGTGGCGGCCACGCCGCGAAGCAAGGTCTGGCTCATCGGGAACAATCCTTCCTGCCTGCGAAATGTGTGGTCATTTCAGTGGCCGGAAAGGCGAACAACGGGCCAAAGCGTAATCCACTGCGCGAGTACGATGAGTTGCGTGACCAGGGAGATGGTGAGCAACCCCACGATGGGAATTGCAAAGGCCAGGAGGCAGAGTGAGTTCGAGCTCCTTCGTCGGCTCCCAAGGCCCTCGTGACTTATGACGTACTCTGCCAGTTGCGGAAAACTCCTTCACAGTGCACCCTCTTTCGAAGGGAACCACCTTCCGAGAAGTAAGGTAAGAACGCATTCTGCTCATCATGGTTCGCCTGCTCGGCGGGCTTACCCGGGAAAGCAAATGCGCTTGGGGGAGAAAAACACGCCAACTGAACGGCGTCAATGAAACTGTCTGCAAAGTCTCTCTAAACTCCTAAATTCAGTTGTATGTGATAGTTAGTAAGGAGGTTAAACGACGCCAATGCCACTTTTCTGTGGTAAACTTCTGGGCCATTGGCAGCAATCCAAGGCATCCTATGGACCAGGCTCATTCCGATCGCATCATATATTGCTTCGGGACCTTCGAGGCCAACTCTTCCTCCGGCGAACTGCTGAAAAAGGGAGTGCGCGTCAAGCTTCAGGAACAGCCGTTTCAGCTGCTTCTCCTCCTGCTCGAATCTCCAAATGAGATTGTGACCCGCGAAAGCCTGCGAGAGCGGCTGTGGCCGGCAAACACTTTTGTTGAATTCGACGCCTCGTTGAGCGTGGCAGTCGGCAAACTCCGGCAGGCCTTGGGAGATGAAGCCGAAAATCCCCGCTTCATCGAAACTATTCCCCGCCGTGGCTACCGCTTCATCGCACCGGTCGAAAAAACAACCGCAAGTCTCGACAGAGCGAAAACGACCGCAAAGCCCGCCTTGGGCGAACAGAAGCGCTCCGCGTGGAGAGGCGCGCCGCAGGAGGTGCTGCGGGTCACGTCGAGACATGCCATTCTGATCGGGCTGGTGGCGGCCGCGCTGGTGGGGGCGATTGTACTCCGCTCGATTCGCCATCAGCATGCGGCAAGCGCGGAGGCCAAAACTTTCCCGGTTCGTCCGCAGATCCGGCGTTCAGTGGCCGTGTTGGGCTTCCGTAATTTGCCCGGGAGAAAGGACGAAGACTGGTTGTCCCAGGCGTTTACGGAGATGATTGGCACGGAATTGGCCGCAAGCGGAAATCTCCGTGTTGTCGCGGATGAGGACGTCGCACGTGCAAAGCGCGAACTTCCACTGAGCGAGGAAGAAACCCTCGCCAAAGCGACGCTCGAGCGCTTGCGAAGGAATCCCGGTGCGGACGTCGTGGTGGTGGGTTCGTACACGTCAATTCCCACGAAAGATGGCGTCCGCATCCGGCTCGATGTGCGCCTGCAAGACACCGCGAGCGGGGAAACGATCGCCGAAGACGCGGTTACCGGCAGCCAGGACAATCTGTTTGAACTGGCGACGCAGGCGGGGGCAAAGCTCCGCGAAGGTCTCGGCCTAACCGCGATTGCTTCAGAGGCCGCGTTGGCCACGCGAGCAGCATTGCCCTCCAACGAATCCGCCATGCGCTTTTATTCGGAGGGAAAGGCGAAGTTGTGGAGCTTTCAAACGGTCGCGGCGCGCGATCTGCTTCTCAAAGCGGTCGCCGCCGATCCCAATTATCCGCTGGCGCACTCCGCCCTTTCCGATGCTTGGTATCTTTTGGGCTATGGCCAGAGGGCACAGGCCGAAGCGAAACTCGCCCTGGATCTCTCCCGCACGCTTCCGCAGGAAGATCGGCTGCTCATCGAAGGTTCGTATTGGCAGATCCTGCGCGACTGGACGCACGCCATCGAAGCGTATCGCTCCCTATTCCAGTTGCATCCAGACAACCTGAAATATGGCATCAATCTGGCCGTGGCACAGTACCACGTGTCTCCAACCGATTCCTTGGCGACTTTAGGAACGCTACGATCCCTGCCCTCGCCCGCCGGCGAAGATCCGCGAATCGACCTGGTGGAAGCATCGGCGCAAATCGAGCAGGATCTGGGAGCCGCACAGGCCGCGGCCAAGCGCGCCGTTGCCAAGGGCAAAGCGGAAGGATCGCATCTGATCGTCGCGCGGGCATACGGAATACTGTGTCAGCAGGGGTCCTTGCTGGGCGTGTCCATGGAAGAAGCCATCGCGGACTGCCAAAACGCCATGGCAAGCTATGCCGCGGCGGGGGACTTCAACAACCGGACGCGCACGATGAACGATCTTGCCGGCCTTCACTACCAGCGAGGGGAATTAATGGAAGCCGAAAAAATGTGGCGCGCAACAGCGGCGGAGTTTCGAAAATCCGGAGAAACCGAGGGCCTTGCCGCTTCGACGAACAACATCGGCGATGTGCTATTGCAGCGCGGCGAACTCGCGCAAGCCAAGGCAATGTTTCAGGAAGCCATCCCCGGCTATCAGGCTGTCGAAGACAAAGCGGGGTTGGCCCTGGCGCTGAATGACCTTGCGGAACTCGACCGCCAGCAAGGAAAGCTCGACTCCGCGAGCACTACTTTTCAGCAAGCCTTGCCCATCGCTAAAGAAGTGGAAAGCAAAGCTGCCCGAGGCTACGTGCTGATTGGAGTGGGCGAGGTTGCAAAGGACCGCGGAGACCTGGCGGCCGCTCGGAAATCCTACGAAGAAGCGCTTGAGTTACGCAGGCAAAGCGGGGAGAAAATGGCGACGGCGGAAACCCAGGTCGCTCTGGCCCTCCTGGCAATCGAAGAAGGCAAGGCCGCGGATGCCGAATCTTCTTTGCGAAAGTGTCGGGAGCAATTCGAGGAGGAAAAAGAAAGCGACGATCAACTCATGGCATCCATAGGTCTCATTCAATCCCTGCTGGCGCAGGGGAAAATCGCAGAAGCCGAGGCGGAAGCGGAACAAACCAAACCGCAAGCCGAGCGCAGTCAGACGCTACTTGCTCGTCTGCAGTTTGAGTTAGTGGCAGCGAGAATTCAGCTAGCTTCCGGCAGTCTTGAATTAGCGCGATCCAATTTGCGAAATCTTCTCAAGGAAGCGCAGAGGCGAGGGTATCTCGGCCTGGAATTGGAAACCCGGCTTCACCTGGCGGAGCTGGACAAGAAAACAGGACACACAGCGTCCGCCCAGACACAGCTTGCAATGCTGGAGAAAGTGGCCAGTTCCCGAGGTTTCGGCCTGATCGCAAGAAAGGCGGCCGCGGCTCGCGCGTGATCCTGAACTGTAGCTTCCTGGAAACTCTTAAAATACCGCGTTTGGAGCGCGGTAAATTTCCCTGCCCCGCAGGAGCGTCAATTCGCAGTGGAGGTTTTTCAGGTCATCCGCGGGGATTGAGTAAATGTCGCGGTCCCATACAGCGAGGTCCGCATCCTTGCCGGGTTCTAGGGAACCAATGCGGTCTTCAAGGAAGAGTTGACGCGCCGCCCACATCGTATAGGCGCGCAAGGCCGTGTGGATGTCCACGGACTCCGCGGTGCCAAACGGCTGTTCGCCGTAAACCCCTTTCAATGTTTTGCGCACCACGGCCGACCAGAGCCCATAACGAGCAGCAAAGGGCGTGACCGGGTAATCGGACCCGCCCGCCCATCGGACACTCTTCGCTTCGCTGGATCCCTGGCGTAGACGGGGGGGGGAACGCATCCACTTCCGACGTCAGCTCGCCATGATCCGAGAGCAACTTGTACGTTTTCAGGACGTCATCCGTGGCCAGAGGATCAAGCCACGCCGTGATTCCCAGGCTGTAGTTGTATCGGAGCGCCGCGCGCCCCGCCGCAAGCAGGCGCTCGTCTGTCGGGGGAGGCAGCAGCGGCTCGATCTTCGCAAGTCCGGCGTCGACCAGAAAACCATTCAGCTCGCCATCCTTGCCGACGCCGTAATAGCTGCGCTCATCCGCGGTGAGCCCGCTCAGGTAGTCCGACGTGATGCCCGCGCGTTGCAATAACGCGCGATTCGCCCATGCCGTGTGTCCATCCATTCCACGGAGCAGGACGCATTGCTTTTTGTACTCGCCGCGGCTGAAAGCCGCGTTCAGAACGTCCGTGTGCGACCAGAATTCAAGTGGAATTCCGAGAATCTCCAGAATCTCGCCGCGCATCCCCTTCCCCGATTTTTTCGCTTCTTCGGCAAACGGCGCGAGGTCATCGAGTTGGTGCAGCTTTTCGCTGCCATCGGCGGAGATCAGACCCATGCCACCCATCATGGAGTGGCTGTGGGAATCGATGAATCCCGGAAAGAGCGTTTTGCCGCCCAGATCCACGCGCTTCGCGCTTGCACCGGCGGCCTTTGTCACCTCGGAGAGATTTCCGACCGCCAGGATTTTCTCCCCACGCACGGCGACGGCTTCCGCATAAGGGTCGTGTGGCTCGGTTGTGAATACCTTGGCGTTATAAAAGACGGTCGTTTCTGGAGCGTTGCTTTGCGCGAGCAACGGGATTGAAAGGCAGCAAGTGAGCAGGAATAAACACAGAGAATGCACACACAGGCGCGGTCGGTAGTGCATAAGCAGCTCCTTTCCCGCAAACGAAGATGAAGAGGGAGAACTGCGACGGTGTATACAACGAAACAAAGCAGTCTGTTTGTGATCGAGACGATGCCGGCGCTCGAAGGCAGTGGATTTCGCAACCAGCTCAACGAACGGATTTCGGCATTCGCCCAATCGAGCGGCCCTAACTTCCAATTATTTCTTCTTGGCGGTGACCGCTCCGCCCGGCTCGGTGAAGATCATCTCTGAGATCTTTCCGGCCTCGTCTTTCTTGAATTCCACGCTGTAACCGTTCAGGCCTTTGAGGTTGAAAGACAGGCCGCGCGCCGGCTCCAATTCGTACACGGGCTGGCCCGGCACCGTCAGCCGCAACGTTTCGCCCGCCAGCGACACGTTCACGGTTGCCTGGTCCATCGTGTAGCCGCCCGTCAGTTTCTCCAGTTCATCCTTGGAAAGTTTCTGCGCCGCCCGCGTAAAGACAATATCCTCCGGGAGGGTGGCCTCGAGCGGAATCGCCAGCCGGTCGATCTGCCCGTCGCGATTCATATAAAACTGCGCCTTCAGCCCAGCCCCTACGGAATCGGAATCCGCGGGAATTTGAAAGATGTCGTAATTGAGCCGCGCGAACGGGTAAGGCCCAAGCTGGTTGATCGTCGCCGTCAGGTCCTCGCCGTTCACAGCGATCTTTACCGTACCATAGCCCGGATTTACGTAATCGCCCGCAAAATCGGCCATCGGATGCGAAGCAGGGGTCGTAGGGGTGACCGGCGCGGCTTTTTTCTTTTCCGCTTCCTCCCGGGCCTTTTTCGCTTTATCGCTCAGCGCCTTGTAACGGTCAATCCACGGGTCGGGCGAGAGTCCCAACAACCGGTCGAAAATGGAATAGGCGATTGCTTCCAGCCCCATGTTGTCGTCGAGATTTGAGAGAATGACTACGCCGACTTTATCTCCCGGCAGCATGGTCAACAACGAATGAAAACCGTCGATGCCCCCGTTGTGCCAAACCATGTGGCGCCCGCGATAGGTTGTATCCACCCAGCCCATGGCGTAGGTCATGGGCCCCAGGCCGTTCTGCGAGAAAAACTCCGGAAGCTGGGTGATGGCGGTCTGCCCCGTGTGCACCAGCTTCAGGTTTCCTTCCGAGACGATGCGCTTCCCGTTGTAGGTGCCGTCACCCAACTGGAACATCAGGTAGTGCGACATATCGTTGATGCTCGAATTAATCGAGCCCGCCGGGCCGATGGCGTCGATATTCTTGAACGGAACCTTCGTTACCACGTCTTTTTTCAGCGAATACGGCTGCGAAAAATCAGCAGATTTCTGGCTGTCGGTCACTGAGAAGTTCGAAGCCAACATTCCCAGCGGCTGGAAGATTCGCGCGCGCACCAGTTCTTCCCAGGAGGTGTGCGCCACCTGCCCTTCCAGGTAGCCCATGGTCATGATCATCAAATTGCAATACTGATAGCCCGAGCGGAATTCCTTGTTGAACTTCAGATACTGAATGCGGTGAAACAGGTCTTCGCGGCTGAAATTAGAGGAGTACCACACTACGTCGTGGCCGGGCATGCCGGTGCGGTGGGAAAACAGATCGCGCGGGGTGGCATGGTCGGTGGCGATGGGGTCGTCCAACTTGAAGGTGGGCAGATAGGTGCGAACGGGTTTGTCCCAATCGACGAGCCCTTCGTCATTCTGCGTGGCGAAAATAAGGGAAGTGAAGGATTTCGAAATCGAGCCGATCGCAAACAAGGTGTCCGGCGTTACCGGGAGCTTCTTGTCCACGTCCCGGTAGCCGAAACCTTTCGCGTAAATCACCTTACCGTCTTTTACGACGGCGACAGATGCTCCGGGAATTTTGAATTCATCGAGCGCCTTAGTGGCGATGGCGTCGAACTGCCCGTCTAGGTTGGGGGCCGGGGCCGGAGCCTGCGCGGAAGCAGTGTTCAGCCACACTGCCACACACAACAGACAGGTGAGCGCAAATTTCCGGAACATGGGGGTCCCCCTCTCGCTACGCAAACAGATTTGCAGCACGTCTTAGAAATGCGTATTGAAGTTCATCAGGTTCCAAGTGAACAGGAACCAGACCAGGCCCAGGCACGCCACCGCGAGCAGCACGTCGTGCGCTTTCGCCCAGAACCACCGGCCGGGCACCTTAAGGGAGCGCAGGGCGTTGACGACCACAAAGATCGTGCCGATTGAGCAGATCAGGCCGAGCCCTCCGAATACGAGCACCCATGGCGGCAGTCCGTTGATTCCCGCAATGTCGTTCGCTTGCGAGATAGCCAGCAGCCAGCCGACGAAAAGAATGACGAACAACAGGCAGACGATCCGCGCCCAAAGGCGTTGGCCCTTCTCTTGCGGCGAGAGCGCCAGCGGCTTGTCATAGTGCTTGCGAATCAGCGCGCCCACCGGCCAAAACACCACGGTCAGCAGCACCACCGTCAGGCCGAATATCAGCAGGGCAAGATTGAAATATTTGTTTTCCAGCAGCCCAACTCTTTGGAAAATGAAAAACGGGTAATCCATCTGGAACTGCCAGTCACCATTTGTATCCTTTTTAAAGCCGACTTTATCCTGACCATGCACTTCCCGATATAAAAAAGGTTCAATTTCTTCAAATTTCTTCGGCACTCCATTCGGGGCCTTCAACTCGTCGATACTGATCGTGCCGTCGGCATTGGCGCTGACCTTCGGCTCTCCGGCCAGGGTGAGCATCTTCAGGAACGAAGATTCGAACCGGCGGCTCGTTTTGTAGAGTCCCGCAACCTGCGCCGCGTCGGCCCTCGCGTCCGACACTTTTCCCGGAGCAGGCGGCGTGTAGGGAAAATACCGGTCGAGAAAGCTTTCGAACAGAATGGTTCGCGGGCTCACCTCGCCCTTCCCCGCGCTGTTGTAGGAGACGAAAAATCCGACATTCTGGTCGAGAATCAGATGCAGATCGCTGTGAAAAAATTCCGTGTCGCCGCCGTGGCCGATGATGCGGTGCCCGTTGCGGGTTTCCTCGTAAAATCCGTGGGCCATACCGCTCAGCCGGTCATCCGCGTCAAACAGCCGCGCGTGCATCGTCTGGGCGGTTTCGGGGCGTAAAATTTGTTTGTCGCCAAACTTTCCGTCCTGCAGGTGCGCGATCATGAAATTGCACATGTCGCGTGCGGTGGTGGAAACGCTGCCTGCGGGATACGCCTCCACGAACTCGAAGGGTTTCGCCTTGCCCGAGGCTTTCTGATAGCCGTCCGACATCATGGGCTTCAGATTGTCGGGGAGGGGCTGCACAAATGTCGTCCGGGTCATCTCGAGTGGGGTGAAGATATTGTCCGCAACGTATTGCGCAAAAGGCTTGCCGGAGACGCGCTGCACGATGTAGCCGGCCAGGGCGGTGGCGTAATTGGAATAGGCGGGCACGACAAACGGCGGAAATATCCGCTTCGGCATGTGTTCTTTCAAATACTGGTCCAGGGGAGTCATGTGCTGCGCGTCGGCCACAAACAAGTCCTTCGCGGTCTCTTCGAATCCCGCCGTATGCGTCATGATGTCGTTTAGCGTAATCGGCTGGCCGAACGCCGGAGGAATTTTGAAGTCGAGGTAGAAGTTCACGTCCTTATCGAGATCCAGCTTGCCTTGCTCCTGCAGCTGCATCACGGACGTCCAGGTGAAGAGCTTGGAGATCGAGCCGGGGCGGAAGAGCGTGGCGTCCGGCGTGACGGGGGTGCGCTTGGCCATGTCCGAATAGCCGTAGCCTTTCGCGAAAATTACTTTGCCGTCTTTCACGACGGCAATCACCGCGCCGGCGATGTCCTCGCGGTTCAATTGCGCGGGCATCATGCCGTCCAGAAACGCTTCCAGATCTTCGGCGGTCAAGGCATGGCCACCTGCCGCGGAGGCGGTGGATGGCTCCTCAACCTTAGCGACGGCCCGCGCCGCTTCCTTTGTTTTCTCGGCGGTCTGCGCCAGCACCAGTGAACCTGCGGCTATACCCGCGAATACCAAGACAAGCAGACTTTTCGTTTCCCAGTTCATTTTCATGCTCCCCCCGAAACGCTCGCCGTTCACAAAAATGGGAAAGCCGGTCGCCCGGCTTTTCTGGAATGAGTTGGATACCGTTGCATGAATCAGACATGGTACATACAAATTAGAAGATCACGCGCAGGCCGAACTGCCCTTCCCTCCCCGGAAGGAATTGCGCGACGGTGCCGAAGTTCGTAACAGTCGGCGGCAAGTTCTGGAGCAGGTTCATAGCCGCGGGGTTGGCATTGTTGAAAAGGTTGAAAAATTCGAACATGCCTTGAACTTGAACGTGATCGCCGATGGGAAACGTCTTCATCACCCGCAGATCCATGTTAACGAAGTTCGGCGATACGAACTGATTGCGTCCCGTTTTCAAATCGCGAGAGTTGTAATTTCCGTTGCCGTCCTGATCGATCGGGGCTTGCGACTGTTGCGTGTAGTGGAAACCGCTTTGTGCCCGGAAGATCGTACTGAATTCGAATTTCCAGGGCAGTTCGATCAACGCGTGCATTTGGTAGTTGTGACGAATGGCAAAGTCGGAAGGCCCCTTGTCAAGGTTGGCTCCGTTATAGAACTTGCCAGCTTGTGGAACCCAGTTACCGTTGCAAGCGAAGAATCCGGCGGTTGCATTCGTGCCTCCCTTGCAGGTGCCGCCCGTGGAAATGTTCCCGGGGTCGGTAACCACAGGTGGCACACCGACAAAGCTGTCCGTGGGATAGCAGACGCCAGTGAGGGTGGAATCCAGGCCGGAGCACAAGGCATTGTCCCGCTCGTTGGCCAAGGTATAGCTGCCTCCCATGGAGAAGTGGTGGCTCATTCTCTTCTCGAACGAGAGAATGCCCGCGTCGTACAAGCCGGAGTACCAAGGCCCAAAGCCGTTCACATAAACTCCGGAGAAGTTATTCGCAATGCGCGATTCGAACGGCAGATTGGTTTGGCGGATGCCGAGGATGTCGTTGATGTTTTTGTGATAGTAGTCCACGGCGACCACGAAATCGTTGCTCACCTCCCGCTGAAGTCCCACGTTCATGCCGTTGGTGTAAGGAGTTTTGAAGCGAGAATCGATCGTGACGGGATACGATCCCGCGGGATTCACCAGGTAAGAAAGGGCTCCGAACGGGCCCCAGAACAGGGCATCCGACGAGGTCGGTGTGACGCCGATGGCGGCGTCCGCAGCCGTAAGGTAGTCGGCCGGGCTGAACCCGGAAAGTTGCTGGATGTTGCCCTGATTTACAACGGAGTTGGCGGGAATCGGGGCATGGCCAGGGGCCACGACATTATTGAGGTGGTCAACGCCGTAATAGGGCACGGGGCCAACGAGAGCGCTGAAGGGACACGTTGCGCCAGAACTCGCCAATTGCGCATCCGTCATAGTGGGCGACAGGCACAAGAAAGGTGGAAATAAAACAGGGGCAATCGTGGGAACGCCGTAGAACAACCGCGGATAAGAGAGCGGCTGGATGGTGCGAAGATCGGCGCCGCCAAATCCGGGAACATCGCGCGCGATACCCAGACGAAACTGGTCATAGAACAATCCCCAACTGCCGCGCAAAACGGTTTTGGAATTGATGGACCAGGCAAAGCCGACGCGGGGGGAAAACTCCGTCTTATCGTTGAACTTGCTATCGTAGTCCCAGCGCAGTCCGTAGTTGATGGTCAGATTTTTCAGGATTTTCCAGTCATCCATCCCATAGATGCCGTTGTAGTTGTTTCGGAGATGAATCTGATTTGCCTGCGGGGTGGCCCCGCCGACAGTTTCCAGCAAGAAGAACCCAGAGTCGATCGGGCCAAACTGTTGGTAGTCGGAGACGGTGGCGAAAAGCTGGTTCTCCTGGAGATTGGCTTCCACACCATCGATATGGCTGTACTGGTAATCCCAGCCAAATTTGATGGTGTGCCGGCCAATCGTCTTCGCCATGTTCGCGCCGAGGAATCCGTATTTCTGGTCCAGGTTGGAAGGCGAAGTAATGGAGCCAAAGGTGATTTGCGGACTCCCGAATAGCGCCCCCGAATCAACGGTTTGAAATACGTTGTAGAGCGTGTACGGTCCAGCCTGGGGATGCGCGGACTGCTGCCCGGTCGTGTCTTCCCGGTAACCGCCGCGGAGGCTCAGAATCCATGGGCTCCCCGAATCGCCGAGGGTCACCGTGTCGTTCGCGCCATAGAGCGAGCTTCGTGCTCCGTAGTTTTGACGGTTGGAAGGCAAAGCCGTGTAGTTGGAAAGCGGCAGATAATTTCCGATGTGCGCGTTGGTGTAGTTGTATTCCTCGGAAAGGTGATGGCGGCCGAGATTTTCATCGAAACGCCCGAACAAGCGCGCTTCACGGTCCGTGGAGGGCGAATTGTATTGCGCCTCCTGGTCGATGATGACCTGGGGCGTGCCCGCGGGAATCTGATAGTTGAGAGCCCGGTTCTCATGGATTCCCTCGCCGGAGATGTAGCCGAATACTTTGTCTTTGATGATCGGCCCGCCAAGCGCGGCGGTGTAATCCCAGCGAAGCAGCTCCGGCACGCCGAGGGAATTGTCCGAACTATCGAATGCGCTGCTGCGGTAAAAGGCGGAAGCGAGCCCATGAATGTCGTTGGTACCGGACTTCGTAATAACGTTCACTACGCCGCCCGAGGCATGGCCGAACTCCGCCGAATATCCGCTGGTGAGCACCTGAAATTCGGCGATCGTATCCTGAGTGAATTGCGCGGCGGGGCCGCCGGTAATCTGATTATTGTTGGGCAAACCGTCGATGAGGTAACCGGTGTTATTCCCGCGCTCGCCGAGCACCGATTGGGAGTTGTCGGCGTTCGTGCCGTTTCCCGGATTATTCTGGCTGCTGATCAAAACGCCGGGCACGAGCTGCAGCAGGTCCAGGTAATTTCTTCCATTCAAGGGAATGTCCGAGATTTGGCGGGGCATGATGGTGGTGCTCGAGGCGGAGCTTTGCGTCTCCAGAAGAGGGAGCTCGCCGGTGACCTGTATCTGTTCGTGCGTGCTGCCGACTTCGAGTTGCACGTCGATATTCAGGGTGCGGTTCAGCGTCACTTCCAGGCCGGTCAGCACCTGTTGCCGGAAGCCCTCGTGCGACACCGTCAGTGTATAGGCACCGGCCGGCAGCGCGGGAACGCGGTAGGCTCCTTCGGTGTCGCTTTGCACGCTGTGGTCGGCTACAACAGTCTTGCCCACGACATGGATCTCCGCCCCAGCGATCGCTAGCCCCTGTTTGTCCGTGATTCTCCCGCTGATCGTGGAAGTGGTTTGGCCCAGGAGAGCCGGGGTCACACTAAAAAGAGCAGCGAAGGACGCGGCCAGCAGAAAGCCGAGGGGCCTGGACTTATGAAGAATATGAATTTGCATCGTAATTGCTCCTCCCCTTCACGAAGGTTATTCGTGACTCGGGCAAAATCTATTCAGAATTCCAGGTCGCGCGGCTGTCCGGCGAGGCTTCGAACCACCGGTGATCCTTGCGGTCTTCTTCTTCGCTTCGGCGGAGAAGCTGCAAGGAACGCTTGGTTTGGGTCTGCGCGCAGGCCACAAAAATGGCGCCCAACAGGGCGATCGGTGCAACGTAAGAGCCTCCGAAGGAGGAACTCGCGGTCGACGCGATGCAGAACTCGTCGCAAACGCGGGCGATCGGAGTTGTCTCGCTGTCCGTAATTCCAAATGTGGGCACGCCCTGCTGCTTGGCGCGTTGCGCCGCCTCGACAGTGTCTCGCAGACAAGGGCCAAAGCTGATGGCAATCAACAGGTCCTTGCGGTTCAGCGTGCGCACGCGACGCTGCACGTTTCCCGTGCTGCCCACCGGCGCCTCCGCGGGAAAGCCGAGGGTCATCAAGCCGTAGGCCAGATAGCAGCTCAGCGCCGCGGCCAGATCGATGCCGATAATCAAAATGCGTTGGGAGTCTTTTACGCGCTTGGCGAGTCGATTGATCTGCTCGGGGTCGATCCGGGAGTGCAGCGCCTGGAGGTTGCGCATGTCGAGGTCTAGGCTCTGCCGGATGCGATCAGCGAGCGTCTTTTTTTCCTGGGAAGCGGCTTTCAGGACGGCGTATGGCGTGATGCGGGTGACAAAGTGGGCGCGCAGGTCGGAGAGGAAGTCTGCGAATTTGCCGTAGCCGAGGACCTGAATCGTCCGCACGATGGTCGCTGCGTCTACTTCGTAGCGTTTTGCGAGTTCCCGGGAGGAGAGGAAATACGTATCTTCGGGGTTCTCGAGGATCATGCGCAGCAGTTTGCGCCGGCTGGGGCTGAGCTTGTCCTGCGCCTGCGCAAAGCGCGCTTCCAGGCTGGTTTGTCCCTTGTGGGCGGAGTTCGACCGCTTGGCGGATACACGCTTCCCTTTTGCTGATTTCGCCACCGACCACTCCTTCGGTTTTGCCGGGTTCACCGCGCGCCCGCCCACTCTGCGGGAAATCACCCCACGGCGCCATTCGCCGGCAAGGAACCGACGACCCCAAAGCTGTGTAAGCGAAATACAATGCTTGTTGCAGTTTGTCAAGAGATTTCAATATTTGTTGCATTTAATCGAAGCTGTAAATCCTCGCTTGGCCCGGCAATCCGCCGGGGAACCCGGAAAGAAAGCGGGGCGCCTCCCAGCGGGCGATACTCCGCCACGAAGCGCCCTCGTCCTTTCTCTCTAAATGCGATTGACGCCGGCTAGAAATCGAACCTCAAGCCGATTTGCCCTTCCCTGCCCGGCAAGTATTGCAACGTTGAGCCCAGGCTGGGAGTGCCGCCCTGAAGAGTCTGCACAGCCGCCGGATTGTCACGGTTGAACAGGTTGAACATCTCAAAGAGGACCTGCCCCTTGATGCGCTCGCCGATGTTGAATCGCTTGGAGAGGCGCATGTCCATGTTTACAAATGCCGGAGCGGTCTGGGAATTCCGGGCAAACAACGGAGTCCCAAACCCGTCGAAGTACAAGCCCTGGCCGTTGAAGAGTCCGTCCCCATCGAAGTCCGGTCCTCCGCTGGCGGGTCCCACGCTGTAGCGGAATCCGCTCTGTGCGCGGAAAATGCCGGCGATTTCGAATTTCCATGGAAGTTCGACAATGGCGTTGACCAGGAACGTCTCCGCCAGCGACAAATCGGAAGGCCCGCCGTCAATCTTTGCGCCGTTATAGAAGGTTCCTGCTTTCGGCACGAAGTTGCCCAGGCTGTTGACGAACGCGCCGTTGGCGTTGGTTTGTCCGGTATTCGAATCGGTAACGACGGGCACCTTCCCGACGTAACTGTCGGAAAGGCCAGTGATAGCAAGAAAGTTCACGCCTTCGCCGCTCTGAACTTCGCTCGATAGCGTTGAATTCAAGACGTCGTCGGTCGCGTGGGTATAGGTATAAGATGCCTGCACGGTGAAGCTGTGTGACATTCTTTTCTGCATGCCGATGGTGAAGCCGTCGTATGTGCCGGCTCCCCAGGGCCCATAACTTTCAATTCGGGTCGAGCCGGTTCCGGGCACAAGCTCATTGGTGTGACCGGGCATGCGCGCCTCGAAGGCCAAGTTTGTCGCCCGCACCGTGGTGATGTCCTCGATGTCTTTGTGGTAGTAATCGACGGTGAACACCAGATCCGGGGCCATTTCGCGCTGCACACCCACGTGATAGTTGAAGGTGTGCGGCACCTTGAAGCCCGGGTCGACGGTGATGGGCACCAATCCCGCGGTGCCATTAATGCCGCCGATGGTCGTGAGGTTTCCAAAGGGATCCCAGCCCCAGTAATTTGCCGGAACGGTGATCGATTTGTTCGTTCCGGCCAGATTGGCAATGGCAGCATCCGCCGCCGTGAGGAATTGGTCTGGCGTGTATCCGCTCAATTGCTGGATGTTGTTTATATTGACGGGAGTATTCGCGGGAATGGGCGCGTGACCGGAAGCGACAACGCTGTTCAGATAATCGATTCCGTAGAGCGTTGTGCCGAGGCCGTTCGGACACGTCAGCCCCTGCTGGGTGATTTGCGACTGAGTCAGATTGTTGGAGACGCACACGGTCGGGCGTCCCAGGGACTGAAAGTAGCTCGTCAGAATGGTCGGATTCCCGTAGAACAGCCGCGGGAACGACAGCAAGCGTTCGCGCTGGATATTGGCACCGCCGAAGCCGGGTATGTCGCGCGCCACGCCCTCGCGGAACTGGTCATAGAAGGTTCCGAAGCTGGCGCTGACTACGGTCTTCGAGTTGGGAGCCCAGTTCACGCCGATGCGCGGCGAGAAATCCGTCTTGTTCGGGAATTCTGAATCGTAATCCCAGCGCAAGCCCGCGTTCAGCGTGATTTTCGAGGTGATCTTCCAGTCGTCCTGGAGAAAAAGTCCAGCATAGTTGTTGTTGATATTTACCAAGTTATCTTGCGGGGTCTGTCCGCCCTGCAAAGTAATCAAGTTCAGTCCGGAATTGACAGGGCCGAAGGTGTTGAAATCATTGATAGTAGAAAAGAGCTGGGTGAAAAAGTTGTTTGGCTCCGCGCCGTTCACGCCAGTGTGTTCGTAGTCCCAGCCGAATTTCACCGTGTGGTGGCCGAAGACTTTGCTGACGTTGCTACCACCCGAATAATATTTTTCAAAGAATGTGAAGGAGTTATAGCCGGGTCCGAACGATGCCTGCCCCTGATCGCCAAACAGGTCTCCCGATGTGTAGGTGGAGAACAGGTTGAACAACGTGTTCGGTGTGCCCGCTTCCGGACAACAGGGACTCTGCCGCGTCGGATTGCCCCGGTATTGGAAATAGGAATTCACGATCCAAGCGCTGGAAACATCGCCGATGGTCCAGACGTCGTTGAAACCGAGCGTCAACGTCCGGCCATCGATGTTGTACCGCGTGTCCGGGAGATTCAAGGACGCGGTCAGCGGCAGGAAATACGTGATGTGGTTGTTGGTGTAATTGATCTGCTCGCTCAAGCGATGCGGCCCCAAGTTTTCGTCTAACTTGGCGCGGGCGCGGGTAGTAAAAGTCTGCGCATTTTTGTTAAACGGGGCTTCAAAGGCCACCAGGGTGGATGGCAAATTCGGATTGAAGACAAAGTTCAGGTTTCGGCTTTCCAGAATGCGTTCCGCAGAGCCGAAGAAAAAGATTTTGTCCTTCAGAATCGGTCCGCCAAAATAAACGGTCGGATCCCAGCGATTCAGGAATGGCGCGCCGGTGCCGGCTCCAGGAATATTGTTGGAATCGAAGGCGTTGCTGCGGTAGAACACGGAAAGGCCGCCGTGCCAATCGTTCGTACCGCCGCGCGTGACCACGTTCACAATGCCGCCCGAGGCATGGCCAAACTCGGCCTTATAGCCGCCAGTCACGACCTGAAACTCCATGATGGAATCCTGGTTGAACTGTGCCGAAGGGCCGCCGTTGAAATTGTCGCGATTCGGCATGCCGTCAATCAGGTATAGAGTGTTGCCGCCGCGCTCACCAAGAATTGGCGTCGAGTTGTCTCCATTGGGATCGTTTTGCCGATTCAGCGCGACTCCCGGCACCAGTTGCAGCAGGTCAAGATAGTTGCGTCCGTTGATTGGCATGTCCTCAATTTGTCGCGGAGTGATCGTGCTGCCGGTTGAAGAGCTGGTGGTCTCGAGCAGGGGCGCCGCCGAACTCACTTCCACCGTCTGGTTCGTCGAGCCCACCTGCAACACCACGTCGTAGACAAGGGTGCGGTTGAGTGTTAGTTCAATCGCTTTGAACGTCTCCGTCTGGAAACCGGTTTTGGAGACGGTAATTTCGTATAGGCCTGGGGGCAGGGCGGCGAAGCGGTACGTGCCGTCATTCTCGGTGGTTGCGGTTCGATCAATCGCCAGCTGGACGTTTTTGACGTTCACCTTGACGCCGGGAACAGTAAGGCCTTGTTTATCCTGAACGGTTCCCGTAATTGTGGAAGTCGTTTGTGCGTGCAACAAAGCCGGCGAAAGAACCGAGAAAGCAAGCAGAAGCAGCACCGCCGGCAGGAGCAAGAAAGAATTGGAATTCAAGCGGAATCCGAACAACACCCCGTACTTCTCCATCTTCGTAGTCCCCCTGTTGGAACGCCCCTCCCCTTTCAGGATCTGCCGGCGCATCTTGTAGCAGCTGCATCGTGGCTTGTCATGCAACAATCGTTGCGCTTGCAAGAGAGGGTCGTGATTGGGCGGAGTCTATGGTCCACAATACGGGATGTCAATAAGAATCTGCGCGATTTCACCGTTATCCGCTTGCGGACAACACGTGTTGCATTTCAAATGCTCTCAATAACTTTTTCTGATGCATGCCATGCAACGCCTCGTGAATCATCTTGACAGACTGCAACACCTGTTGTATTCCCTTCTGCGCTTTGAAAAATCCCGCGCCAACCGACGCCGTACTGGTAAAGGGCTCCATGAAACGGGCGCCCCACGCGCCTGGCGAGCGCTCGAACGTTGCCCGTCCTCGCGCGCTTCCCCGCGTCCTTGGCACCTGGGACCTCGCCTTTATGATTGTGGGTACTGTTATCGGTTCCGGTATCTTTCTGGTGCCCGGCCCTATCCTGCGCGCCGTCAACAATTCCGTTCCCGAATCATTGGCCGTCTGGGTCGGCGGCGGAGTCCTTTCGCTATTTGGCGCCCTCACCTATGGCGAACTGAGCGCGATGAAGCCCGAAGCCGGCGGCTTGTATGTTTACATCCACGATTGCTTCGGCCCCTTCGCTGCGTTTCTTTTTGGCTGGACGTTATTCTTCGTCATCAGCTCCGGCTCCATCGCCACCCTGGCCGTCGCCTTTGGCAATTACCTCGGCGAATTCGTGGAACTTTCCGCCTTCGGAACAAAAGCCGTGGCCGTCCTGATGATCCTGGTGATCGGCATCGTCAATGTGCGCGGCACGCGCCAAAGCGCGAACCTGCTCAACGTCACCACGATCGTAAAAGTGGCCGCCATTCTTGGCGTCAGCGTGCTCCTCCTCTGGCGCGGCATAAATCCCATATTTGGCGGGGCCGCGTCTCCCCATTCCACGCCAGCGGGAGTCTCCGGCTTGGGCCTGGCAATGGTCAGCGTGCTTTGGGCCTATGAAGGGTGGCAGTATGCAACCTTCAGCGCCGGGGAAACCGTGAATCCCCAGCGCACTTTCCCTCTCGCTTTCCTCATCGGAACGGCCAGCCTCATCGCTCTTTATTTCATCGCGAATCTCGGCTATCTCGCTGCGCTCGGCCCCCAGGGAGTCGCTTCTTCCAATCGCGTGGCCGCCTCGGCCCTGGGCGTCGTCGTCAGCCATGGAGCCGGTAAAATCGTCGCCGTGGCCATTCTGATCTCCATGTTCAGCGCGGCAAATTCGATTATGCTTAATGCGCCTCGCGTCTATTACGCGATGGCGAAGGACGGCCTCTTCTTTCATTCCCTGTCGCAAATTCATCTGAAATTTGAAACTCCGGCGCTTGCCGTGGTTGCCGGGGGAATGTGGTCCTCGGCTCTAGCCGTCAGCGGCACATTCGAGCAGTTGCTCACTTACGTCGTTTTTATCGGGTGGCTGTTTTACGCATTAGCCGCCGGCAGCGTCTTCGTTTACCGGACCCGCCGGCCAGATGCCGTGCGTCCTTACCGCGTGCCCGGATATCCGTGGACACCCGCAATTTTCGTCCTGGCGGCGATGGCTCTGGTCGCGAACACCGTCGTCTCGCAACCCGTTCGGGCCGCAATTGGGCTTGGCATCGTCTTTCTTGGCGCACCGGCATATTTGTTCTGGCGCCGTTCGACAAGCTCGCTGGCGGAAGGAGAAATTTAGTTGACCCGTGCAAGCACAACCCCGGCTAAGCCAGACATCGTAGTGCGCCCTTTGCGAAGCATTGAAGAAATGCGTGTCGCCGTGGACTTGCAGAAGCGCGTGTGGGGTTATGCGGATCTCGACACCGTGCCCGATCAGATGTTTGTCGTGGCCCGCGAAAGCGGGGGCCAGGTGTTAGCAGCGTACGACAGAGAAACTCCCGCCGGCTTCGCGCTCGCCTACGCGGGAATCCACGACGGGAAGCCGTACCTTCATTCCCACATGGTTGGAGTTTTGCGCGAATACCAGGACCGTGGCGTCGGCCGCCTGCTGAAACTTGCGCAGCGTGACGACGCCATTGCGCGCGGCATCCCTCTGATCGAATGGACCTTCGATCCCTTGCAACTCAAGAACGCGCATTTCAACCTGGCCCGGCTCGGCGCGATTGTCCGCCGCTATCTGCCTAACGTGTACGGCCGCACGACCAGCCCGCTGCACGCCGGACTTCCCACGGATCGCTTGGTTGCGGAGTGGTGGCTGCAATCACCTCACGTGGAAGAAACGCTGCAAGGAAAACGCCTCACGCCAGGCAGCAAAACGGTTTGCATCTCGATTCCCAGCAACATCCGCCAGATTTGCACCGAAGATGCCCCGCGGGCCGAAGCGATCCAGTCCGAGGTGCGCGAGCAGTTCGGCCAGTGCATTGCCGCCGGCCGCGCCGCAGTCGGATTTGAATTCACCCCAGATCAGGGAAGTTACATTCTGGAGCCTTATGAAGATCGAATCGATTGAACTCCGCGAAATCCGCATGCAGCTGAAGTCGCCGTTCGAAACCAGCTTCGGCACCACGCTGAATCGCCGCATTCTGGAAGTGGAAATCATCGCCGACGGCGTGCGGGGCTGGGGCGAGGTCACCGCCGGAGAGACACCCGCCTACAATTCCGAAACAACCGACACGGCGTGGCACGTCATTTCCGATTTCATCGCGCCTTCCTTGATCGGAAAGACGCTCAGCAAAGCCTCCGACATCCCCGCACTGGTGTCTCCCATTCGTGGGCACGAGATGGCCAAGAGTGCGCTCGAAAACGCGCTCTGGGACATTGAAGCGCAGATGAAGGGCCTTCCTCTCTGGAAACTTCTCGGCGGCAGCATTCAGGAGATAGCCTGCGGCGTCTCGCTGGGCATCCGCGAAAATCCCGCGTCTCTTGTAAAGAAAGTAGAAGAAGAACTTCGCAGCGGGTATCAGCGCATCAAACTGAAGATCAAGCCTGGCAAGGACCTCGACTACGTCGCCGCCGTCCGCAAAGAATATCCCAATATTCTTCTTTCTGTGGACGCGAACTCCGCGTACACCCTGGATGACGCCACGCACCTGAAAAAACTTGACGATTTCAAGCTGCTGATGATGGAACAGCCGCTCAATTGGGACGACATCTACGCGCATTCCAAATTGCAGGCGCAGATGCAAACCGCGATCTGCCTTGACGAATGCATCCACAATACGCGCCAGGCGCTGACCGCGATCGAGTTGAAAGCGTGCCGCATCATCAACATCAAGCTGGGCCGCGTCAGCGGTCATACCGAGGCCCGCGAATTGCAGGACGCCTGCCGCCAGCGCAACATTCCCGTCTGGTGCGGTGGCATGCTGGAGGCAGGCATCGGCCGCGCCCACAACATCGCCATGTCCACGCTGCCGGGATTCACCTTGCCCGGCGACGTGTCCGCGAGCCGCCGCTACTGGACTGAAGACATCATCGAGCCAGCGGTCGAAGTGAGCGCAAAGGGCACGATTCAAGTACCGCAAACGCCCGGCCTGGGTTACGCCGTCAAGCGCGACCTGATCGAAAAGCTGACGGTGCGCCGCAATCGTTGGAGCGCGCAGCAGGCCGCACACTAGACTCTTCTCTTTGGAGCAAGGAGCTCGGATGTTGAAAAATCTGCCGGCAAGAAGGCGCTTCGCCGTTTCTAGAAAATGGGGCTGGCTGGCCGCTGCTTGCCTGTTAGTTTGCCTCGGCACAGCCAGGGCGCAAGACGCGAATATTCCACCGCGGCAGGACTATCAACGGCTTGTCGGCACGCTAAAGCCCTTCATCGAAGAGCAGATGTCGCTCGCCGGCATTCCTGGCATATCCGTCGCCATCGTTGACGATCAACAAATCGTCTGGGCGCAAGGATTCGGCCTTGCCGATCCCAAGGAGAAAATTCCCGCGACCGCGGACACGGTTTATCGTATCGGGTCGGTCTCCAAGCTCTTTACCGATATCGGCATCATGCAATGCGTCGAGCGCGGCGAAATCGATCTTGACGCGCCGGTCTCCAAATATCTTCCCGATTTCCAACCGAAAAATCCTTTTGGCAAGCCCATCACTTTGCGCGAACTGATGTCGCATCGCTCCGGGCTGCTGCGCGAGCCCCCAGTGGGCAACTATTTCGAAACCAGCGAACCGACGCTTGCCGCCACGGTTAAAAGCCTGAACGATACGCAGTTGGTTTATGAGCCCGGAACGCATACGAAGTATTCCAACGCGGCCATCGCCGTGGCCGGCTACGTCCTCCAAACGCAGGTCCATCAGCCATTCGCCAAATATCTGAAGTCCAACATTCTCGAGCCGATGGGGATGCAACAGAGTTCTTTCGAGCCCGATCCGCGAATCGTGCGGAATCTCGCCAAAGCTGAGATGTGGACCTACGACGGCAAGACCTTTGAAGCACCGACCTTTCAACTCGGGATGGCTCCCGCGGGCAGCATGTATTCGACGGTGAAGGATTTGGGGAGGTTCACCAGCGTCCTGCTGGCGAAGGGCAAAACGGGATCCGGCCAATTGCTCGAGCCGGCCACGCTCGAAAAAATGTGGTCACCACAGTATCCAAATCCGGGCGGCTGGGTGTTTGGTCTCGGCTTCATTGTGCGCGACTTTGAGGGCCGCCGGATGGTCGGCCACGGCGGCGCAATCTATGGCTTCGCCACTTCCTTGGACCTGCTGCCGGAAGACAAGTTGGGCGTGATAGTGATCGCGACGAAGGATTCTGTCAACGCGGTGACGGACCGCATCGGGGAGGAAACGTTGCGCCTGGCACTGGCCCAGCGAGCCGGCAAGGCTCTGACTCTGCCGAAAGGGACGAGTCCCGTCCCGCAGGATCTAGGCCGCAGACTCGCCGGACGATACGGCGCCGACGATGATGCCCTCGACCTAGGTTATCTCGACGGCCGCGTGTCGCTGTTGAAAATCTCGGGCGGCGAGCAGCTTGAGCTGCGGCAGCTCGGCGACGGACTCATTTCGGATGGCGCGATGGGCTACGGCCTCCAAGTCACGCCCTTGGCAAACAGCCTCCAGATCCAATCCAAGGTTCTGGCGAAAACTGAACCGCCCAAGCCAGGCGGGGTTCGCGAGAAATGGAAAGGACTGCTGGGCGAGTATGGCTGGGATCACGACATTCTATATGTTTTCGAAAAAGACGACCGGCTCAACGTCCTCATCGAGTGGATGGAGTTCGACCCGCTGACCCAGGCATCCGAGGACGTCTTCCAATTCCCCACCCACGGCCTTTACGACGGGGAGAGCGCCGTATTCAAGCGCGACGCACAGGGCAATGCCACCGAAGTAAAGGTCAGTGGAGTCGTGTTCAAGCGCCGCGCGATTGGCGGAGTTAGCGGCGGCATCTTCCGCATCACTCCGGTCAAAAGCATCGACGAGCTTCGAAAGGAGGCGCTGGCCACGCAGCCGCCCGTCGAAGCGGGGGAGTTTCGCAAGCCGGATCTGGTGGAACTGCCGAAGCTCGATCCGAAAATCAAACTCGATATCCGCTACGCCACCAGCAACAATTTTCTGAGCACTCCGGTCTACACGGAAGCGACAGCCTTCCTCCAGCGCCCCGCCGCCGAGGCGCTCCTTCGTGCGCAGAAAAAACTGGAAACCATGGGTTACGGCCTACTGATTCACGACGCTTACCGCCCGTGGTACGTCACGAAAATTTTCTGGGACGCCACACCGGAAGACAAACATATTTTCGTCGCCGATCCCAGCCAGGGGTCGCGCCACAATCGCGGCTGCGCGGTCGATTTGAGCCTCTACGATCTTTCCACGGGAAAGCCCGTGGAAATGGTGGGCGTATACGATGAAATGTCCGAGCGTTCGTTCCCCGGGTATCCCGGCGGCACTTCGCTGGAACGCTGGCATCGGGAACTGCTCCGCCATGCGTTGGAGGATGAAGGTTTCCTGGTGTATCCGTTCGAATGGTGGCACTTTGATTACGCGGATTGGCAGAAGTATCCGATTCTGAATGTGGCGTTCGAACAGCTGCACGGAAATTAGGGACTGCGCGGAGCGCGACAACGGTGGAACAAGTCGCCGGGGCGTGTTTCGCAGAGGAATTGAATTTCGACGCACGCAATTTTATTTCTCCGAGGTGGTAGATGAAAACTTCCGTATGGAACCGCTTGGTCCTTTGCTGCGGTTGCGCTCTGGCGTTTCTCCTCTGCGCCGTCACAGCCTTCGCGCAACCCCCCGCCAGCCTGGAGCAACGCATCCAGCAAATCATGAGCAAGCCGGAGTTCGCCCACTCGCATTTTGGCCTGAAGTTCATCGAAGCGGACACCGGCAAAACAGTCTATGCGCTGAATTCCACGAAACTCTTCGTCCCCGGCTCCACGACCAAGCTGCTCACCACCGGAACTGCGATGGAACTCCTCGGCGACGACTATCGATTCCACACCAAAATCTACCGCACTGGCCCCATCAAGAAAG
>JAJPIE010000077.1 GCA_021324935.1 Acidobacteriota bacterium | reverse complement strand
CCGGGCGGGCAGGTCGGCGTGGCCTACAGCACGACGCTTGTCGCATCCGGCGGCACGCCGCCTTATTCCTGGTCCATCACCAGCGGCACCTTGCCGCCGGGTCTCTCTCTGAACGCATCCACCGGTGTGCTTTCTGGAACGCCAACGGTGTCTGTGACCAACACCCCGCTAACTTTCCAAGTACAGGATTCCAGCAGTCCGAAACAATCAATGACCGTGAACCTGACGCTGACTATCGGTGGCACAGGAAATATCAGCGTTTCCCTCTCTCCGAAGCGCGGCGGGGCAGTGATCAATCAAGTTCTCTCGCTGACCGCGACCGTGACCAATGACCCCGGGGGCGCCGGAGTGAGCTGGAGCGTTTCGAGCGGCGGCTCCCTGCAGAACCAGACGACCTCAACCGCCAGCTTCAGCGCGGCAACCGCAGGCGTTTACACCATCACGGCCACCAGCATCTCGGATGGTTCCAAGTCCGCCAGCGTGACCATCGGCGTGACCGACCTCGCCGGCGTCACGACGTATCATAACGATTTGTCGCGCGACGGTGTGAACTCACAGGAATACGCTCTGACGACATCCACCGTCAGCTCCAGCACCTTTGGCAAGCTTTTCTCCTGCACCGTGGATGGTGCGGTTTATGCTCAGCCTTTGTGGGTGCCCAGTCTGAACATCGGCGGCGGCACGCACAACGTCATTTTCGTTGCCACCACCCACGACACGGTTTACGCCTTTGACGCAGACGCAAGCCCCTGCACGCTATACTGGTCGAAATCCTTGCTGGGCTCGAACGAAACCTATGTCAATTACAACGACGTGGGTACTGGCGATCTGATGCCCGATATCGGCATCACCGGTACCCCGGTGATCGAACTCAGCACAAAAGTTCTCTACGTTTTGGCGAAGTCCAAGGTCAGCGGAACTTCGTGCACGCCTTCCTCTTCCTGCCACCAGCGACTCCACGCCATCAGCCTGCTCGATGGAAGCGAGCAAGCCGGAAGCCCCGTCGACATCAACAACTCCATCACTGTTTCGGGGACCGGCGATGGGTCCAGCGGCGGGCTGGTTGCCTTTGATCCGCTGAAGGAAGGCCAGCGGCCCGGCCTGGCTCTGGTCAACGGCGTTGTCTACATTTCATGGGCTTCGCACGGCGACAACGGCCCGTACCACGGCTGGGTGATCGGATACAACGAAAGCAACCTGGCGCAAGTGGCCGTCTTCAACACTTCCCCCAACGGCCGGCAGGGCGGTATCTGGATGTCGGGTGGCGCACCCGCGGCAGATTCGAGCAACAATCTCTATGTGATTACCGGCAACGGAAACTTCAACGCGAATTCCTCGACCGCTCCGAACACAGATTACGGAGACTCTTACCTCAAGTTGTCCACCGCTTCGGGACTGGCCGTCTCCAGTTACTTCACCCCGAGCGATCAGAGTTCCCTCGATGGCGGCGACCAGGATGCGGGCGCAGGCGGCGCGACCGTCCTTGTCGACTCGCCCAACTCCCCGGTACCCCGGCTGGTCATCGGTGGAGGCAAGGAGGGCACGCTGTTTTTGTTGAATCGCGACAACCTCGGCGGCTATGGTGCGAATGCCAGCCCCGCCAATAGCAACGCTGTCCAATCCTTTAGCATCGGCAACAGCATCTTTTCCACTCCGGCATTCTGGCAGAATTCGCTCTACATTGCTGGAGTCGGCAGCCACATCAAGCAGTACACCTTTAATACCTCCACTGGTTTGTTTGCGACCTCTTCGACTTCCCAGTCCGCGGGGAACACCTTTGGTTTCCCGGGAGCCACTCCCTCTGTTTCCTCACTGGGAGCCACCAATGGGATCGTCTGGGCGCTGGACAACACCAATTACTGCACGGAGCAATCCCCCGGATGCGGGGCCACGGTTCTTCACGCTTTTGATGCAACCAATCTGGCCACCGAACTCTGGAACAGTTCGCAAGGCAGCGGAAACTCCGCCGGAAACGCCGTTAAATTCACGGTGCCCACCATTGCAAACGGCAAGGTATATATCGGAACGCGCGGAAACAACACGGGTGGCAGCTCTTCTTCGACAACGGTCCCTGGTGAGCTGGACGTCTACGGATTGTTGCCGTGAGGCTCGGCCGGAGTTTCTTTCTATAATCCGCTATCCCGCACGGATGCGGAATGCTCAACGTCCCTACATCCCATCGTAGTTAGGGCCACCGCCGCCTTCGGGCACAACCCAGTCGATGATCTGGTAGGGATCGGCGATGTCGCAGGTTTTGCAGTGGACGCAATTGGCGGCGTTGATCTTCAGCTTCAGTGTGCTTCCCTCCTTCACCATTTCATAAACGGCCGCCGGGCAGAAATACTGGCAGGGATTGCCAAACTCCTCAACGCATTTCGTGGAGCAGATGTTCAGGTCCTGCACTTTCAGGTGACAGGGCTGATCTTCGTCGTGGCGCGTGCCGGAGTGGTAGACGTCGGTTAGCCGGTCGAAGGTCAGCTTGCCGTCACCCTTAAATCGCTCCGGAGCGGGCCGCCCAAAAATCGGCTTGTACGCTTCGTGGCCGGCGTGGGCGTGCATGGGATCGACCAGGCCCGCGCCGCCTGTAATCTGCTGGATCGCGGAATGAAAGAAGCCGTCCAACATGCCGTTGCGGAACGACTGATGGAAGTTGCGCACCTTCCAAAGCTCTTCCTTGATGTAGCTGTGATCGATTTTTTCCTTATAAAGTTTCAGCGTGTTGGCGGAGTAGTCGCCTTTCTTCAACGCTTCGAATATCGTTTCCGCGGCCAACATGCCGCTCTTCATGGCCAGGTGCACGCCTTTCAGGCGCTGCGAATCGAGAAAGCTGCCCGAATCGCCAGCGATCAGCCCTCCATCCATAAAATTGCGCGGCATTGCGTACCAGCCGCCATAGGGAAGCGACTTCGCGCCGTAACGGACCAGCTTTCCCCCTTCGAGAATGTTGCGCACAAACGGATGTGTCTTCCAGGTCTGAAACGCGGCGTGCGGATCGAAGCGCGAGTTTTCGTATTCGAGGGCGATAACCAAGCCGATCGAAATGCGATTGTTGCTGAGCCCGTAAATCCACCCGCCGCCGTACATTTTCGTGGAGATCGGCCAGCCTAACGTGTGCGCCACGTAGCCCGGTTTGATTTTGCCGGGCTGCACGTCCCAGAGTTCTTTGATTCCAATGCCGTAGCTTTGCGGATTGATGTTGTCGAGATGCTTTTTGGCAACGAGTTGCTTTGTGAGTGAGCCGCGCGTGCCTTCGGCGAGCACGGTGACCTTGGCACGCAATTCGTAGCCCGGCGTGTAGTTGGCCTTGGGCTTGCCGTTTTTGTCGAGGCCCTTGTCTTCGGTGATGACGCCGGCGATCCCGTCTCCTTCGTAAATCAGATCCGCGCCCCCAAATTCCTTGAACAGGTTGACGCCCGCCGCTTCCACCAGCCCGCCCAGCCATTTCACCACCTTACTAAGCGAAATGACGTAGTTTCCGGTATTGTTGAACGGCGGCGGCGTGATTGGCGCGCGATAAGAGTGCTTTTCGGTGAAGAGCAGCGCGGCGGAATCGGTCACCGGCGTATCCAGCGGCGCCGATTTTTCAAAGCCGGGAACGAGCTCGGCGAGCGCCTTGGGATTCATGATCGCGCCGGAAAGCTGGTGCGCGCCAATTTCCCTGCCCTTTTCGAGCACGTAAATGTTTTCCGCCGAGAGCTCTGGCTTCGCGCCGCTGGCGTTGTGCTGCTTGATGAGGTTCGCCAGGTGCAGCGCACAGCTCAATCCCGCCGGCCCCGCACCCACAATCAGTACATCCGCTTCCAGTTGTTCCCGTTGCATGGTCATGGTTTCAGTTTACCAAACAAGCGTTTGGTGACAGATATCAGCCCTTGGCCTTCTGGAGTTCCTCGGTGAGGGCAGGCATGACTTCGAAGATGTCCGCGACGATGCCGTAATCGGCAATTTCGAAAATCGGGGCGTTCTGGTCTTTGTTGACGGCGACGATGGTGCGCGCTCCCTTCATACCGACCACATGCTGGATCGCACCGCTGATGCCCAGCGCGAGATATAGCTTCGGCGCGACGGTCTGGCCGGAGCTGCCGATCTGCCGTTCCATGGGAAGCCAGCCTTCGTCGCAAATCGGCCGCGACGCCGCAATCTCCGCTCCCATCGCCTTGGCCAGCGCTTCGGCCTGCGCGATATTTTCCGGGGCCTTGATGCCGCGCCCGATCGACACAATCAGCGGCGCCTGCGTCAGGTCCACTGCGGATTTGGCTTCTTTGAACACTTCGAGCGGCTTCGTGCGAATGTCCGCAGCGTCGAGCGTGACCGCCACCGCGTTCACAGGTGCCTTGCTGGAGTGCGCAGCCAATTGGTCAGCACGAAACGCTCCCGACTGGAAGGAAGCGAACCACGGCCCCGCCCCAAGGAAGGTAACATCCGCGGCCGTCTTGCCCTGGAACATCTGCCGGACGAAAACCAGCTTTCCGCCTTCGTTGCGGAAACCGACGCAATCGCCAATCATGCCCTTGCCGAGAGACGCGGCCAGTTTGGGAGCAAAATCGCGCACCTGATAAGTGTGCGGGAAAAGGACGAGATCCGGTTTCGCGGATTCGACCACTTGCTTCAACGCCGTGCAATAGCCGTCGGGCGTGTAGGAGTCGAGCAGATCGTGCTCGACGATTGAAACGTCGGCCACGTTTTTCGAGGCGACTTCGTCCGCCAGCGCAGCAACGCCCTTGCCGATCACCACCGTGCTGACCGTGCCGGATGCCGCCGCCGCGATTTGCTGCGCGGCAACCAGCGTTTCGAAACTCGTGTTGTTCCACTTGCCCTGCCGTTGCTCGGTAATAACGAGGATTTTCATGTTCAGATCACCCGCGCTTCGAATTTCAGCTTCTCGACCAGCTTGGCGGCCACTTCTTTG
Organism: Acidobacteriota bacterium; assembly: GCA_021324935.1. Taxonomy (GTDB): domain Bacteria; phylum Acidobacteriota; class Terriglobia; order Acidiferrales; family UBA7541; genus Acidiferrum. The sequence continues at coordinate 3,118 of JAJPIE010000077.1, read as the reverse complement.
GGCGGGCCGGTCAGGAATTCCGTCTTCTTCGTCTTGGTGGGAACGTAGATCTTTTCGATTTTCTGAGTGGACTCCGCGCTGACGCCGAGCGCTTCCCGCGTCACCGTGGCAATTTCCTTCTTCTTCGCGGCCATGATGCCCTTCAGCGTCGCGTAGCGCACCTTGTTGATGCCGGACTGAATGCTCAAAACCGCCGGCAACGGGCATTCGATCCACTGGAACCATCCGGCTTCCAGTTCCCGCTTCAGCTTCATCAACCGCGGAGCGGTTGTACCGGAAGAAGACCCCTCCTGAACGTCGATCTGCATGATGATCGTCGCGTGCGGCAGGTTCAGCAGCGCCGCCAGAAGCACACCAGTCTGGCCGAACCCATGGTCGTCGCTCTGCAGCCCGGTGAGCACCAGGTCGATCTTTTCCTTGCCTATCGCTGCGGCGAGCACCTTCGCGGCTCCGAGCGGATCTAGTTCCGCAAAATTGTCGTCAGCGATGTGGATCCCGCGATCCGCTCCCTTGGCCAGCGCTTCCTTAATCGTTTGCTTCACGCGCTCCGGCCCCAGTGAAAGCACGATCACTTCGCCCCCGTGTTTTTCCTTCAGGCGCAGCGCCTCTTCAAGCGCGTAAGAGTCCGGCTCGTTCATTTCGAAGCCGATGTCCGATTCCTTGATCCAGTTGCCGGCAATGGCCAGCGGCGCATCTTTTGCCGGAACCTGCTTGATGCAAACGAGGATGTTCATGCGATCACCTTTGTACGGAGGAGCGGCCCGCCTCAGACCCTTCGGCTACCCTCAGGGCAAGCGGCAGACCCTGCCAATTCTCGATGAAACCGGGCACGGGGAGCGAAGGCGGCGTACCCATTCGCTATGCTCGGGGCAAGAAGCCGCCCTCAGAGGGACGCGGAGCGGCTACTTCCCGGTCCAGCGCTTGAAAATCAGGGCGGCGTTGGTGCCGCCAAAGCCGAACGAATTCGACAGCGCGTAATCCACTGTAGCCTTTCGGGCCACGTTGGGTACGTAATCCAGGTCACACGCCGGATCGGGGTGTTCCTGGTTTATGGTCGGCGGCAAAATCTGGTCTCGCAAGGCCAGGACGCTGATCCCCGCTTCCAGGCCTCCCGCGCCTCCAAGCAGGTGGCCGGTCATCGACTTTGTGGAGCTCACAGCCAGCTTCTTGCTGGTGGCGCGTTCGCCAAACAGCCGCTTCATCGCGGTGGTTTCGATGGCGTCGCCCAGCGGCGTGGACGTGCCGTGCGCATTCACGTAACCAATATCGTCGGGTGAAAGCTTGGCATCTTTCAAGGCAGCCTTCATCACGCGGTACGCGCCGTCCCCGTTTTCCGCGGGCTGCGTGATGTGATACGCGTCACCGCTCATGCCATAGCCGACGATTTCCGCGAGGATGGGCGCGTTGCGCCTCTGCGCGTGCTCCAGCGATTCCATCACCAGAATGCCCGCGCCTTCGCCGACCACGAAGCCGTCGCGGTCCGCGTCAAACGGCCGGCTGGCTTTTTCCGGCGCATCGTTGCGCGTGGAAAGCGCTCGCATGGAGGCGAACCCGCCGATGCCCATGGGGGTGATCGTGGCCTCCGTGCCGCCGCAAATCATCATTTCCGCAGCGCCGCGTTCGATGATCTTGAAAGAATCGCCAATCGAATGCGCCGAAGCGGAGCAGGCCGTTGCCGTCGCGGAATTCGGCCCCCGCGCTCCATAGCGAATTGAAATGTGCCCCGAAGCGAGATTCACAATCGCAGAGGGAATGAAGAACGGCGAGATTTTCCCGGGGCCGCCCTGCATCAGCTTGATGTGCTCGCGCTCGATGATGTCGAACCCGCCGATGCCGGAGGCCACATACACGCCTACCTCATCGAGGTCCGAATCCTCGGGCTTCCAGTTCGCCATCTTCACCGCGAAATCCGCCCCCGCCAGCGCCACCTGGATGAATCGCCCCATCTTTTTCAGTTCTTTTTTCTCGATCCACTGGAAGGGGTCGAAGTTTTTGACTTCGCCAGCGATTTTGCAATCGAAATCCGCGGTATCAAAATGGGTGATCGGGCCGATGCCGCTCTTCCCGGCGACGAGGTTCTTCCAGCTTTCCTCCGTGCCGATGCCCAGCGCGCAGACCAACCCAACTCCCGTAACAACCACCCGGCGAGTCAACTCACGTGCTCCTTCATGCGGGGATTTCGCTGCGAACTACTTGCCCTTGGAATGCTTGTCGATGTATTCGATGGCGTCCTTCACGGTCGTCATCTTCTCGGCGTCCTCGTCGGGCACTTCAATGCCGAAGGCTTCTTCGAAAGCCATCACCAATTCCACCTGGTCGAGCGAGTCCGCTCCCAAATCGTCCACGAACGACGCCGTGGGGGTGACTTCGGCTTCATCCACACCAAGCTGCTCGACGATAATCTGCTTTACGCGTTCTTCCACACTGGCCATACACATTCCTCCGCGGCGCTGGAGCCGCTCAATTGTGTGACGTACTTCCCTGTACCCTGAACCGGCCATGAAGCCGTGTACAAGCTCGTTTTGCCTTGCCTAAGTAACCTTGCCAGTCTACTTTTCCTGCCCACCAAGGTCAACTTCGCAAGCAGCTATTAGCCGTCAACTGGCCTCACGCCAGATACATGCCCCCGTTGACGTCTAGGACATGACCGGTAATGTAAGCGGCTTCGTCGCTGGCCAGAAAAACGATGGCGGCGGCGACGTCGCGGCCGGAGCCGAGGCGGCCGAGAGGAATGCGCACCTTCAGTTCTTCCTTCACCTTGTCCGGCAGCACGGCGGTCATCGGCGTTTCGATGAAGCCCGGGGCAATCGCGTTCACCGTGATATTTCGTGATGCGATTTCAATGGCAATGGCTTTGGTGAGGCCAATGAGCCCGGCTTTGGCCGCGACGTAATTCGCCTGGCCGGCGTTGCCGGTTTCCGCCACGACCGAGGAGATGTTGATGATCCGGCCGGAACGCACTTTCATCATCGGCGGCAACACCTGCTGGATGCAATAATGCGCGCCGGTGAGATTCGTGCGCAGCACCGCTTCCCAATCGTCCGGCTTCATGCGCATGGCCAGACCGTCCCGCGTGATGGCGGCGTTGTTCACCAGGATGTCGATCTTGCCGAATTTT
>JAJPIE010000051.1 GCA_021324935.1 Acidobacteriota bacterium | reverse complement strand
GCCGGCAGGTGGAGTGGGCGATTGCCGATCTGATCAAAGAGGGAGCGAAGAAAGTGGTGGCGGACCTGCGAGGGCTGGATGCCATCGACAGCACAGGAGTGGGAATCCTGGTGATGTGCAACGCGAAGCTGCAGAAGTCCGGGGGAACGATGCGCATCGTTTCGACCGACGGGATCGTGGAGAACACGCTGCAGATGACACATGTGGACCGGATCGTGAAGTTTTACCCGACGGTGGAAGAGGCGAGCGAGAAATTTGAGACGGCTTGAAGAGTGAAGCAAGGATGTAAGGAAGTAACGAGGTAAGGATAAGGCGCCCGGGCCAAATCAGACGCCGTGCAAGGCGCAAAATCCGCGCCAAGAGAAGCGCGAGGTGCACGCCCAGCCGAGTTACTGGAAGGAAGCAACGGCCTGGGTTTCGTCTTCGAAGACGGAGAATAGATTCAGGAGGCCGACCATCTTGAGGGTCTGGACGGTAAATTTCGAAGGCTTGAGAAGGCGGATGGCGCCGCCAGCTTGCTTGGCGGCGGTGAGATGACGAACGAGCATGCCGATGCCGCTGGAATCGATCGAAGGAACATTTTCGAGGTTCAGAACAATTTTGGGCTGGCCATGGTTCAGAAGCTCGTGCAGGGTGGCATTGAAGCGATCCAGCGCGGGGCCCATGCTCAAGCGTCCGTTGAGCGTGATGACTTTGACGGAGTCGACGGTTTTTGTCTCAATATCCAAAGTCCCAACCCTCCAGCGGCGGCGGTGCGTTCCAGCAGGCCGCATTGACACTCCAGTATGGCTTTGTTAGAGTGCGCGGACAACTTAGATAATCTTGGGACAAAAAGCAAGGAAGGCAGTTGGCTGGTGGCTTCCCCCGCGATAAGCCGCCAGGCGGAAGGTTGAGCATTGGCCAGCCAGGAACAAGAATCCGTCCTTGACCTTTCCTCTCTCTCTCAGAATCTGTTCGCCGAGCAGGAAGTAGCGCCACGCGCAAGAATTTTTGCGCGATTCGTGTCGGAATTGATCGCCGACGCGGCGGTGAGCGTGTACACACTGGCAGGCGATCCGCAAAGCAGCGTTTGGGTGCCGCGAGCGACGGTGGGCGACGCGAAGATTCACGACGAAGAGATCCCGGGAACTTCAGGATTGTTGGGGATGGTCCTGGAAGAGATGGAGCCGATCAACCGACTGACAGGACAGATCAAGCGCGAAGATTATCCGCACATCGACACCCGTAAGTCGTTAGTGTCGCTGACCTATTTGCCCATGCTTTACAAGGACCAACTGCTGGGCGTGGCGGAGATACTGGCGTTTGAAGAAGAAATCACCTACGAAGCGATTACGGCGCTGATGCCGGCGGTGGAGGTGGCCGCGGCGGCGATTTTCGCGGCGCAGGCTTACGAAGATGAGCGGAACGGGACGATGGCGTCCATCACGCGGCTGACGCAGCTCTACGACCTGGAAAAAGTATTCTCCTCGACGCTGGAAATGAGCGAACTCCTTCCACTGATTGGGACGAAGTTCTCGGAAATCCTGGAATGCGAGGCGGTGAACATCTGGCTGCTGTTGCCCGACGAGTCCGTGGAATTGATGCACCAGGCGGGCGAGGACGTGACGGCGTTCAAAGGACAGAAGCTGAACCCGAACGAAGGAATTGCCGGAACGATCTCGGACAAGGGGGAGCCGGTTTGCATCAGCGACGCGGGAGAGGCGCGGCTCGCGGAGCGGAATCGCGATGCCGGGGAGAATGGAGTGAAGTCGCTAGTGGCGGCGCCGATCATGGACAAGACGGCGCTGGTGGGCGTGGTGGAAGCGGTGAACAAACTGGACGGGACAGCGTTCGACGAGGACGATCTGTTCACGCTGACCAACCTGGCGGAAACGGCTTCGACGGCGCTGCACAATGCAAGCCTGCTGCTGGCCGAGCGCAAAGTGGAAGTGCTGGAGACGCTCAACACAGTCAGCCATGAAATTACCTCCACCCTGAATCTGGAACGCATGCTGCAGACGATCGTGAACGCGCCGCAGGCGGTGATCCCCTACGAGCGAGCGGCGATCGTGCTGGAGCAAAGCGGGCGGTTCAAGCTGAGCGCGGTGACCGGATTGACGCAGGTGAACGAGGACGCCCCGGACATCGCTCCGCTGAACGAGATCCTGCAATGGGCCGCACTTTCCGAAGAAGTGATCCACGTAAAGCAGCACGGGGACGAGATCGACGCGGAGCGGGAGGAGACGAAGGCGAAGTTCAGGAAGTATTTCGAAGAATCCGGGATGCGCGGGCTTTATGCGAGACCGCTGAACGACGACACCGGTCGCGTGGGCCTGCTCTCAATGGAGAGCAGCGACCCGGATTTTCTGGGGCCGGCGCACCTGGAAATCGTGGAAGTGCTCGCAGGGCAGGCAACGGTAGCGCTGCGGAACGCGCAGATGTACAAGGAAGTGCCGTTTATTTCCGTGCTGGAGCCGGTGCTGGTGAAGAAGAGGAAGTTCATGGCCATGCAAAAGCGGAAGCGGGGAGCAATCCTTGTGGCATGCGCGCTGGGAGTGCTTTTCCTGGTGGCGTGTCCGCTGCCGCTGCGGGTGGACGGGGACGCGTCGGTGGCGCCGGTGAGGCGGGCGCTGGTGCAGCCGGAAGTGGAAGGCGTGGTGGGGAAGGTTTACGTGAGGGAAGGCGAGCACGTGCAACGCGGGCAGGTGCTGGCGGAAATGGAAGGATGGAGTTTCCGATCGGCGCTGGCGGCGGCGGAATCCAGATATGAAACCGCGATGCTGAATATGAACAAGGCACTTGCGGCAAACGCGGGCACCGAAGCGGGCATAGAGCGGGTGCAAGCGGATTATTGGAAAGCGGAAGTGGAGCGGGCGAGGCAACTGGTGGAGAAAACACAATTGCGGTCGCCGATCGATGGGGTGGTGGCAACGCCGCACGTGGAGGATTTCGCCGGGCGGAAATTGGAGCAAGGGGATTTATTCGCGGAGATCGTGGATACGTCCGAAGCGATGGTAGACGTGGCGGTGGAAGATGCGGACGCGGGGATGCTGAAGCCGGGAGAAAAAGCGGTAGTGAAGCTGAACAGCTACCCGACACGGACGTTTCATGGAGAAGTGGCGGTGGTGAGTCCGAAAGGAACGATTTTGAAAGACGGCAGCGTGTTTTACGCGCGCGTGGCCGTGCCGAACGAGCAGGGCGCGATCCGCGCGGGAATGGAAGGGCGAGGTAAGGTGCGGGTGGGCTGGTATCCCTCGGGCTACGTATTTTTCCGGCGGCCGTTCCTGTGGACGTACGCGAAGATTTGGTCTTTGTTGGGTTGGTAGCAGGACGGAGGAGGCATGCGAACGAGTTGGATGTGGATTGGGTTGGGCGCGGCGCTCCTCGCAGGGGGATGCGGCGACGACCGCGTGCCGAATGCGGAAGTGACCAACGCGGCGGGCCCAGGTCCGGGGGCAGTGCAGCCTAAGGCCGCGGCACCGATTGCGGCAATTCCTGCTGACGCGTCGATGGTGGTCTCCGGGCCAATCATCGTGGAACACGAAGTGGATTTAACGGCGCAGCGTGACGGCGTCGTGCAGAAAATTTATTTTGACGCGCCAGCGAGAGTGAAAAGCGGAGCACTCCTGGCAGAGTTGGACGGACGGCAGATTGAAGCAAATCTGGAAGCGGCGAAGGCCAAAACGCGGAGCATCGAGGCGGACCTGAAGAACTGGGAAGCCGAGGAACAGGTGCTGAAGGCCGACTATGCGCGGCAGAAAACGTTGTGGGACCTGGGACTGACGTCGCAGGAGCAACTGGAGCATGCGCGATACAAAGCGGAATCGGACCAGTGGGACATCAAGCGGGTGATGGAGACTCTGAACACGGCGAAGGACGAAGAGCGTTCGCTGGAACTGGAACTGGAAAAGACGAAGATCAGGGCGCCGTTTAGCGGGCTGATCGCAAGGCGATACGTGCGAGAAGGGCAAAATGTAGCGAAGAACGACCGGCTCTTCTGGGTCACGGCGGAGGCGCCGCTGCTGGTGAGGTTCACCTTGCCGGAGAGGATGTTTGGGAAAATCCGGGCGGGGCAGCAGGTGGAGGTCGCGTCGGCTGACGCCGCGGGCGAGAAGCACAAGGGACGCGTAAGAGAAGTGAGCCCGGTGGTGGACCCCTCGAGCGGGACCTTTGAAGTGCTGGTGGAATTGACGGGCGAGCGGGGGTCTCTGCGGCCGGGCATGACCGCCTCCGTGCATCTGGAAGATCCGCACTGAAGCATCTATGAACCTGACACGCGCATTGGAAGTGGCCCTGCCGGAGATTCCGGCGCGGAAGCTGGCAGAGAGCTATCCGCGGATGGATCCAGGTACGAGCTTCCGGGAGCACACCGAATACGGGAAAACCGTGGTGCGTGTTTACGTGCCAAGCGTCGCCGGAATGTACACCATGGAGAAGAGCCAGTGGGAGCTCGCGCAATTGTTTGACGGCAAGAGGAGCTACGAAGAGATCGCGAAGATTTACTCCCAGCAGATCGGGGCTCGATATGACGCGGAAAGCGTGCGGGATTTCGCGGCCACGCTGGACGCGAGCGACTTCTGGTACAAGACCCCGCAAGAAAAAAATATTCAACTGATGAAGCTGAGCTTGGAGGAGCGGAAGAAAAAGCTGAAAGGAAAGAGCATCTGGACGGATCTTTCGGACGTGGATTTCCCAGCGTTCAACCCAGACCGGTTCGTCACCTGGCTATACGGCAAGACGCGTTTTATTTATACGACTTGGTTCACGCTGGTCAGCGTGGTGGCGATCCTGTTCAGCGCGGGGATAACGGTGGGTCACTGGTCGCGAATCTGGGAAGACTCGGTGAACTTCTATTTGTGGAGGAGGACGTGGACGGACGTTTTTTACATGTACACGCTGGGGATGGGAATCGTGGCGCTGCACGAACTCGCCCACGCGCACACCTGCAAGCATTGTGGTGGCCGAGTGCCGGCGATGGGGTTCGCGTTGATCTATCTGCTGCCGGCGTTTTACACGGATACGACGGAAGGATTCGTTCAAGGGACCTTTTCGCAGCGGCTGATGATTTCCTTCGCCGGGGTCTGGTCGGAAATGCTGCTTTATGCGGTGGCGACACCGATCTGGTGGGTGACGCAGCCGGGAACGAGCATCCACAACGGCGCCTATTTCGTGATGATCTTGTGCGGATTCATGAACGTGATTGTGAACTGGAACCCGCTGATCAAGCTGGACGGCTATTACATGCTGTGCGATTTCGTGGGGATCAACAATCTCAAGGAAGATTCGACCGCCTACACGGCGGCGTGGGTGAAGAAAAACATCTGGCGCTTGCCGGTGGAAGTGCCGTATGTCCCGAAACAGCGAAGACTGATCTTTGCGGGCTACGCGCTGGCTTCCGGGGCTTACAGCTATATGGTGTTGTACATCATGGCCAGCTTCACGGGAAACATTGTGCGGAGCTTCAGCCCGGAGTGGGGCTTCATTCCGGAATTGGGAGTGGCCGCGATTATCTTCAAATCAAGAATTCGGCTTCTGGTGAACTTTATGAAATTTCTCTATCTGGATAAGAAAGACCGTGTGACGGCCTGGTTAACGCCCCGCAACGCTTTGATAACCGCGGCGGCTGCCGGGGTTTTGCTGGCCATTCCCGTGTGGAAGGAGTCGGTAGCCGGTAAGTTTGTCCTGGAGCCGGTCAACGAGGCGGTAGTGCGAGCGCGCGTGCCCGGCAAGGTGTCGGAAATTTTTGTGCGGGAGGGCGAGAGTGTGGCGCAAGGCGCCCCGCTGGCGACTCTGACGAGCCTGCCGCTGGAATCGAATTTGAGCGACGCGCAAGCGCGATTGCAGATGGCGTCGGCGGAGGCGCGGGAAGCAGAACTCCATTACCAGGGATTTGGAGGCGCGCTCATGGAGAAGGAGCGAACCGCGAGTCATTACGCGCAAATTTCAGAGATGAGCGCGGCCTTGGAGCTGAAAGCACCGATCGGAGGAACCGTCGTCACTCCCAAGGTGCAGGACCAATTGGGCGCGTACCTGGCAACCGGAACGGAATTGCTAGAGCTTGCCGATTTAAGCCGGATGAAGGCGAGAATCTATATGTCGGAATACGATCTGAACAAGGTTCATTTGGGAGAAACGGCGAAGCTCGCACTGGACGGGATGATGGGGAAAAGAGAGGGACAAGTTTCGATGATTTCGGCGCGGCCAACCGATTTGCCGGCCTGGGAGGCCGGAGGATCCGAAAAGGACGCTTCATCGGATGCACCACCGCAGTACTACTTCGTGGATCTCGTTATGGAGAATCCGGGCGACAAGTTGAAACCCGGAATGACGGGCGTGGCGCGGGTGTATGGGAGGCGGAGGAGTATCGGAGGAATGGCGCTTGAGGTGGTGAAAAACTTCTGGGGCCGGAAGCTCTGGTGAATCCGTGTAGGGCAAAAAAAGAGGGCTGCGCCTGGGCAGCCCTCGCATTCCAAACAATGTGGCAGGGAATTACGCGCGGGCCTTCTTGCTGACCTTGTGCATCTTATGCATCTTGTGCATTTTATGCATCTTGTGCATCTTGCTGACTTTCGTCGAGGCTTCCGGAGATTCGGTGGAAGCGGCGGCGACATTGGCCTTCTTGGCGGTCTTGAGGGTGCTGATCAGGCTCTTCTTCTCGATTGGCATGGCTGGCTAGCTCCTTACTTTTGAATTTATTCTCCCGCAGACGCAGGGACTAATTGCAGCTTGTTTGCCAAACTGCCCGGCGGAGAGGAAGTGGGGTGGGAAGCAAGAAAAGAAAGCACTTAGTACGAAAGTACTGGCCGAGAGGGCCGCCGGAAAGGTGAAAAATTGGATGAATGGTTAAAATTTAACCTTCGAGTGGTTAAAAATTAACCTTTTGGGTGAAGAACGACCAAGGCTCGCGCCATTTCCGAGTGGATCGAGTTTGCCGCCGGGATGGGATGAGGTGCAGGGAAGCACAGGCTCAAGCCTGAGCTACTTGCCTACTCGATGCGGTGCTTGCGGCACAGGTATTTCATGCGCTGTGGGTCGATTTGGAGCAGGGCCGCGGCCGCCGTTTTCTTGCCCCCTGTGCGGCGCAAAGCGGCATTGAGATAAGCGATTTCGATTTTTTCCATTTCGGCGTCGAAATCGACGCCGCCCTCGGGGATCAAAATGGCTTCCTGACCGGTGGCGCTGTGATGGAGCAGGAGTTGCGGCAGGTGTTCCGGAGTGATGACCGGGCCGGCGACCATGACCACCAGGCGTTGAACGATGTTTTCCAATTCACGCACATTGCCAGGCCAACTGTAGTCTTCGAGAATTTCGAGGACCTCGGGCTGAAGTGCCTTCAGCGGCTTTTTGGCGGCGGCGCAATAGACGCGGAGAAAGTGGTCGACGAGAAGGGGAATGTCGCCTTCTCGTTCGCGGAGCGGCGGAATAAAAATGGGAACGACATTGATGCGGAAATAGAGGTCTTCGCGGAAGCGGCCCTTGCGGACGACGTCCTCGAGGTCGTCGTTGGTGGCGGTGATCAGGCGGAAGTCGATCTTGCGGGCGGCGCGGCCGCCAAGGCGCTGGACGGAATGCTCCTGGAGGACGCGAAGCAACTTGCTTTGCAGGCTGGGCTGAAGCGTGGTGATTTCGTCGAGAAAAAGCGTGCCGGTGTGAGCGAGTTCGACCATGCCGGGCTTGACGGTGTCGGCTCCGGTGAAGGCGCCCCTTTCGTAGCCGAATAGCTCGGACTCCATCAGGGTTTCCGGGAGTGCGGAACAGTTGAGGCAGATGAAGGGGCGATCGGCTCGATCGCCGCATTGGACGATGGCGCGGGCGACGAGTTCCTTGCCGGTGCCGCTTTCGCCGCGGAGAACGACGGAGGCGCCGGTGGAAGCAACGGCTTCCACGGCCTGATAGACCTTTTGTATGGCGGGGCTGCCGCCGACGAGGCCATAAAATGCAGCCTTGTTTTCGACTTGTTGCAGCAGGCGCCGGCCTTCGAGTTCGAGCGCGCGCTTTTCGATCACCCGGGAGAGGATGATGTGAAGTTCTCCGAAGATGAGCGGGTAGAAGAAGAATTCGTCGGCGCCGGCTTGCGCGGCTTTCAGGGGAAGCGTGCGGCTATTGGAGCGGGTGAAGGCGAACAGGACGAGGTCGTCGCGAAGCTTGCGCATTTCGGCGAGGACGTCGAGACCGTCGGAAGGGCCGTCGCCCACACAGTCGAGATCGAAGAGGATGGCATTCAGATCGGAGAGTTCGAGAATGGATTTGATCTCGTCTTCCGTGGAGGCGAGGGTGGTGCGGAATTGCGGGGCAAGGAGCTTGCGGATGTCGGGGAAAAGATCACCGTCGTCGGTGATGACGGCGAGCGCATAGCGTTCCGGGCTGCGAGCGGGTTCGGGCAAGAAAGGTGCTTCCGTAATGGAGGTGAGATTATAGAGCACGCGCAGGCAAGGCAGGAATGGAAAATTCGGCCCACACACCCGGACGGCAAAAAGGAAACGGCCCCGCTCGATGGCGAGGCCGCTTGAGAATTTAGCAATTGTGTTCGAACTAGAGCAGGTAGCCCACGCTCGGCTGCACGATATTATTAATTTGCGGGGTAGAACATAAAGGTTCCGTACTGGTTGTCCTGAAATGTAATGAACTGGGCGGGACCAGTGTATGCCGGGACGCAAGGCGGAGTCGTTTGCGGGCATCCTGGGCCGGTAATCGAGAGGGCATCAGTCAGCGATTTTGTGGTCGTCAAGGTTTGCTGCCAAGTCTGCGACCATGTCAATGTGTTCGACTGCTTAACGTCTAACGTGAAACGAGAAAACCAAGTGCCACCGGAGAACTGGGAGTCAATCGAGAACGTTTGTTGGGACTGATAGGATGTGCTTTGCCCCGTGGAAGTAATGGCAGTATTTACGAGGCTGTAGATGGTAGTCAGACCGCCGCCATTTCCCGGTCCAGCTTGAATATAAGCAATTGGGTTGGGGGGATAGGGAACTTGGGTGAAGCGACCGTCCGCCGAAGTAGCGGGCAGGGGAGTTGGCAGGCTATACGCTGGGTTCGAGAAGGGGTCGGCTGTGAGGATATTTGCAATATCGGTACTGTTTAGGCCTGGTCCCGCGCCAGACGGCCAGATCAGGCTGGGTTCAGTTGTGGTAACCCACCCACGCGCCAGGACTTGGGAGATACTGGGATTCGATCCAAAGTCACCGTTCAGGTCGCCAACATACACTGGAAATATGTCAGGACCGCCTGTACCAGAAGGGTCATGCGAATCATATCCATAACCGTTCCAGATGACCGTATTTGGACTGTTGGGCTCGACCGAAAAGATGAACAAGGGATTGAGCCAGAGCCAAATAATGTCGTAGTCATGGTTGACGGGGGAAAATGCGTTTCCTGTTCCATTTGTTTTCAGGGAGACAGAAGCCGTTTGACTGAGCGTGTTCGATGAGGAACTGCTGGACGCTTGCATAAGGGACGTGGATGCGGAGTTTGCGACTTTAACAGCAGCACCGCCTACGATGCTCCACGCACTGATATCTTTGGTGACTGTAACAGTCACGGAATCGGCTGATGAAAATGAACTGGATACAGAGGTGGTGTTACCCACAGTCGTGCTATTCGTGTATTGAACAAAACTGCTGGGTCCGGGTGGCGCGTAGGTTACGCCAACAATTACATACTTAGGGTTAATAAAGCCGCTGACCGCAACGGGTGTGACCAGGGTAATACTGCCGCCACCTAGGCCGGATGCGACGAAGTCATACTGGCCTCCTGGCGTGTTGAGTACCAGAGGATCTGGTGAGGGCTTGGTACCAGGTTCGGGGAAGCTGATGCAGCTCGATTCCAGGTAGTAGCCGGTAACCGTTCCGGAGAGGGAGGTCACGGTGCCGGTAGAGGGATCAGTATAAGCAAAATTTGAATAGTGGACGGTGAGATACGGGCCCTGTCTATTGTTTCCGATCTTGCACTGCCCTTGAGTAGTGGTGTACTGCCATGAAATCGGGGGATCACTCATCTTGGTTTGTGCAGGGGTGTAAGCAAGAAGCGAGAAGAAAAGAGCGGGAAGCAGAAGCATGCGTTGGAATTTGGACATTGAGGACATAGATGTCTCCTTCGATTTTGTCTGGTGCAGAATGGATACGAAGTCCCTTTGCAGGGAAGTCCCGACAGAGCTAACACAAGATATTTATTAAAACGTTTAAAGTCAAGGAAAATCGAGGGTCAAATAGGACGAATTTAGAGTGGTTAGCTCGGGGGATGTTTCGAGACTTTTCAGGTCAGGCCGCCCATTAACTAGAAGTTATCTCATAAACACATTCAAGCCGCTGAACGGTTGAAAGTTATGACAAACGGCGTAAATCGAGAACATGGACCTTACCGACGCCCAGTGGGCGGTTCTCGAACCGTCGGTCCGTCCCAAACGACGAGCCGATGGGCGAGGGCGACCGTGGCAGGACACGCGTGCGGTGCTGAACGGGGTCTTTTGGGTGCTACGCACAGGTGCTCCTTGGCACGACCTGCCGGCTCGCTATCCGTCCTATCAAACCTGTCATCGGCGTTTCCAATCCTGGCAGCGCAGCGGGTTGCTGACGCGCTTGCTGCAAAAACTAGCCGAAGATTTACGAGACCGAGGGAAGCTCGATCTGAGCGAATCCTTCATCGACGCCAGCTTCAGCGGCGCGAAAAAAGGG
>JAJPIE010000027.1 GCA_021324935.1 Acidobacteriota bacterium | reverse complement strand
GGCGATGAAGTCCAGGCCGGAGACGTGCTCGCGAAGATCCCGCGCGAAACCACCAAGACCAAGGACATCACCGGCGGTCTCCCGCGCGTCGTTGAGCTCTTTGAAACCCGCAAGCCCAAGGACCCCGCGGTCATCTCCGAAATCGACGGTACCGTCCGCTACGGCGAAATCGCCAAGGGCATGCGCAAGATCTATGTGGAAAGCGAGGATGGCAAGACGTCGAAGGAATACGCCATTCCGCGCGGCGTGCACATCAACGTTCAGGAAGGCGAGCACGTCCGCGCCGGTGAAGCGCTCATCGACGGCCCGCTCAACCTGCACGACCTGCTCGCGGTTTTGGGCGAGAAGTACACCCAGGCCTACTTGGTCAACGCGATTCAGGAGGTCTACCGCCTGCAGGGCGTCAACATCAACGACAAGCACATCGAAACCATCAGCCGCCAGATGATGCGCTGGGTCAAGGTCGAAGACGTCGGCGACACCGTGTTCCTCCTCGAGGAACAAGTGGACAAGTTCCGCTTCCGCGAGGAAAACGACCGCGTCATCGCCGAAGGCGGGCGTCCGGCAACCGGCCGGCCGCTGCTCCTTGGCATCACCAAGGCTTCGCTCTCGACCGACTCCTTCATTTCCGCGGCCAGCTTCCAGGAGACCACCCGCGTCCTTACCGAAGCGGCGGTCGCCGGCAAAGTGGATTACCTGCGCGGCTTGAAGGAGAACGTGATCATGGGCCGGTTGATTCCCGCCGGCACGGGTCTCGAACACTACCGCAGCCTCCAGTTGCTGACCGAGGTTCCGGTACCCGCTCCGGTGGAAGAACTCCCCGAAGCGGCCGACTTCGCGGCAGCCGACGAAGCCGCTTCGCTCGACTTCCTCTCCGGGAAGGACGACGAAGCCGACGCCGCCACCGCCACCGAAGGCCAGGACTAACCCGTCTGTGCAGGGGCGGCTTTACGCCGCCTCCTGTAGCACGGGCTCTAGCGTGTGTTCTTCGCATGATCGAAAGCCGCACCCTTCACCGGGTGCGGCTTTTTCGTTGGCTGGACGTTTTTGTCGGCTTGTGATCTCACTGAATCCGGCTGTCCCGCATCAAAATTGGCTCTACCGTCTACACGGAGACTCCTCATGAAAGAACAAAAATCTCTCCCTGCTCATATCGTCGAACTTTTGGAAGGCGGCCAGGCCCACATCAACTTTGACCACGCCGTCAAAAACTGGCCCTCGAAATTGCTAGGCATTCGCCCCAAAGGCGCCGCGCACTCGCCGTGGGAAGTTCTCGAACACATGCGCATCGCTCAGTGGGACATCCTCGAGTTCACGCGCAATCCCAAGCACGTCTCCCCTGAATTTCCCGCCGGCTACTGGCCAAAAACGTCCACTCCTCCCAACGCCAAAGCCTGGGACCAGGCCATCCATTCCCTCCGTGCCGATCTTAACGCCCTGATCAGGATTGTCCGCAAGAAGGACGCCGACTTCTTCACCCCTTTCCCCCACGGCACCGGTCAAACGCTGCTCCGCGAAGCCCTCCTCGTCGCCGACCACAACGCCTATCACCTCGGCGAACTCTTTCTTCTCCGCCGCCTCCTCGGCGCTTGGAAATAAACGGGTGACCTTCACGCACCTACCCGGCATATTAAGCCTCTGGCAACCTTGACACCGGATTCTCTCTTATCGAAGCTGAGGTCATGTTCCGGTGATTTCGCTTCTACTCCGTAGTCATTTCTGTCCGGGGTTCCCTCGCCGGAGGAGCGAACGCGCAGGATTCCTACCGGATCACGCCGGGCACTTCTAAACATGGTCGTGGGTGAATCCCGCTCCTGCCGCTTCGTGGATAGCAATGGCCATGCCCAGCGCAATGTTATCTGGACGCTGGCCGACGCGGATAAGTCCGACTCCATTGTGGGCGATGAACTGCATTTCTTCGCCCGGCATCTTGCGAACTACCGCCTGACGGCGCGCGGGGACTCCGCTTACGCGGAAGCCACAGTCACCGTGGTGGAAGGCAATGCGCTTCCTCCCGGCACGGTGCGCTGGGCTTCGGGCAAAATGGACAGCTGCATCACCACGCGAATCATCCCCGCGGTTCCGCGCCCGGGGGACCGGATGTTTTCCAGCAATCGCGCTGCGAAGATGGTGACTATCTCGCTGCTTCACGGCCGATGGCGTCCAGCTTTGGCGTCGCAGGATGACCGACAGCGGAGCGCCGCTCGATTCCGGCGGATACGGTTATGAGGGGTACGGCCACGCGCTCGACGTGCGTTCCGGCTCGATTTGTGATGCAGTTTCCATCGGCGTGGAGAAGCGAAGGGTTCTCGTTCTGCTGTCCGAGCGGAAGCTCTCGCACACGGAGGAGCCCGCGGGCAGCGTGATTTGGGTGATCGAGGAATCAAACGCTCAGTGCAAGCTGTGGTTCGACAAGAATTCGCCGCTCACGAAGAAACGCAAGATCTTTGTCGCTCGATGAACCCGGAGGCTGGTCCCATGGTGTCCCGCCTCGTGTATCTCTCAGTCGCCCTTGGCGCCGCGATGTTCGTTGCCCGGTTCTTTGCGCCAGCGTAATTTGCCTCCTGCGCGCAAAACTCGTCGCCAGCCACCTCCGGCGAATCCACCGGCGCCGGCAACCTCTGCTCCCGCCGCCACACAGCAGCAGGCTGCTTCCGCAACGGGCGATTCGCCAAAACCCGCGCCAAAAACCAAGAAGGTGATCACGAACAGCGACATTCAAAGCTCGCCGTTTGCCGGCTTCGGCGGCCTCTTCCACACCAACAGCGGTTCCGTCAACGGTTGTGATGCCATGTGCTTCGACCAGTCGCGGCTTCTGGGTCGCCAGACCAACGAGCAAGAGACCACCAGGCGGCGCCGCGTTTTAGAGCAATTGGACCTGGTTCGATCCGATAGGGAGTGGCAGGCTTACCTCCATCAGCTTTATGACGCGCACGACAAAATCTGCCATCTCACCTTCGACAAGAACGATGAGCTGCGCGGTGCGGGCAGTCATCGCAACATGGGCTCCCAGGAAATCGCCATCGCCGAAAAATACGATGATCGGATGCAAGCGGCCAAGGATACCTTGGCGGGAGTCGAGACCCGCCAGGCCGCCGTCCGGCAGCGGTTTCTCGGCAAACCTTACGCCCTCGCCTTCACCGATCTCCAGGCCATGCGCATGCGGAGCGGCTTCTGCTCGCAAGCCCGTCTGAACTACCCCACAACCGCTTTCTGAGTGGCTGCCGCGCTGGGCAGTGCAATCGGAGCACCTTGCGGGGCCTTGCGTGTTGCCTCACATCAACCGAAAACTGTCCCTTGGGACAGGTATGTCCAGAGCACCCTCTGCCCCCAACCATCTTGCTGGCCTTCGCAAATCCTTCTTATCATGAAGCATCGCACTGCAAGTCGAAGCGCGACGTTTTCCGGTGGACTGGAACGATGCAGCCCGAGTCGAACCCGGACGTTTCCCAGAAACTCTCGCCCCCGCGAGAGTCGCGCCCTCCCCTGTCCGAGCGCGTCGAGCAATTTGAAAAGCGCCAGAACGAGCTTTGGCGGCTCACCTTCTTCGTCCTTTTTCTGGTCAGCATCGTTTTCGCCTGGATGTCTTGGGATTGGCTGAAAGCCTCCGGGTTCCATCTTGAGGCGCTTCCCATTGGACTGGTCGTGCTCGTGGCGCTTCTCGGCGTCTACGTCTGGAAAAAGACGCAGGAAATTGCGGAGTTGAAGGGCTTGATCCGCGGCATGGATCAGAAAGAGGCTGCACTCCCCAGCGATCAGCAACTTCAGCAGCTCTTCGCCATGATTTCCAAATCGCAGCAGGGGTTCCGCGACCTCATCGACTCATTCGACGACATTCTGCTCGCCATGGGGCTCGACGGCGAAATCCGCGCCGTCAATCGCAGCTTTTCCGATCTGCTCGGCGAGCCTTTCCAGGAAATCATCGGCCGCCGGATCACCGATTTCTTTGAGGACGCCGACGGACACCCTATCGAAGTCCTCGAAAATGGCAAGTCCCGATTCATCGAACGCCGCATCTGGTCCGGCATCGTGCAGGTCCGCCTCAAGAAGCGCAATATGACGTACTTCTTCGACTGCGTTGCGCACGCCATGCTTCGCGACGATGAGGTCCACGGCGTCACCGTTCTCGCCCGTGATATCACGGCGATGAAGCGCAGCGAGGCGCGCTTTACCGAGTTGTTCGAATCCCTCCAGGAAGGCATCTACATCGTCACGCCCGAGGACAAAATCCTGGAGGTCAATCCCGCGGTCGTCAACATGCTGGGGTACCGCTCCAAGGAAGAGCTGCTTGCCATGAAAGTCTCCGAGATTTTCGTCGACGAGGTGCAGCGCTCAGTCATCGCGGACGAAATCAACCGTGAGTCGGGCCCGCAGAGCCATGAGGTCACCCTGCGCCGCAAGGATGGCCAGCCGGTTTATTGCCTCAATACCACCTCCGCGGTCCGCGACACCAGTGGCCGTATCGTTCGTTATCAGGGAGCCCTCGTCGACATCACCGAGCGCCGCGCCATTGAAAAGCAGCTTCACCAGCAGCAGGAATTCGCGCGCCGCCTGATCGACAGCTTTCCCGACCTGATCTTCGTCGTCGATCCTCAGCGCCGTTATACTTTCGTCAGCTCCAAATTCAAGGAAGTGCTCGGCTACGAGCCGTCGGAAATCATTGGCCTCACCTTCGGCGAACGCACCCATGCGGACGACCGTCCCGCCATGATCTCGCTCTTCGACGACCTCCTCGCCGGAAAGCAGAATTTCGCATCCATTGAAATCCGTGTCCGCCACAAGGTGGGCGAATGGCGCAGCTTGAAATGCAATTTCAGCCCACTGTTCAATGAAGAGGGAAAAATCGAGGGTGTGGTCATCTCCGGCCGCGACGTTACCGAAGTCAAGCGCCTGGAGAGCCAGCTCATCCAAGCCGAAAAGCTTGCTGCCATGGGCCAAATGCTTGCCGGCGTCGCCCACGAACTCAACAATCCTCTCACCGCCATTCTGGGGGCCAGCGAACTTCTCCGCGACCGCCAGGGCGTTGACGATAGCACCCGCCGCCAGCTCGAGATGACGCACCGCCAGGCGCGCCGCGCCGCCCGCATCGTCCAGAATCTTCTCGAATTTTCGCGCCCGGCGTCGCCGCAGAAAAAAGCGCTCGACCTAAACCTGGTGATCGACCGCACTTTGCAGCTTCACGAACATTCTCTCCGCCGCAGCAACGTGGAAGTCGAATTTCATTCCGTTCCCGGGTTCCCGCTGATCGTCGGTGACGCCAACCAACTCATCCAGGTTTTTCTGAATCTCATCAGCAACGCCGAGCACGCCATTCGCGAAATCCGCCAGTCCGGCCGCATCCAGATTCGTCTGAACCACTCCGGCAATCGTGTTTCGGCCACCGTCCAGGACGACGGCGTCGGCATCAAGCCCGAGGCCCTGCCCAAACTTTTCGATCCGTTCTTCACCACCAAGCGTCCGGGCGGCGGCACTGGGCTGGGCCTGAGTATCTGTATGTCCATCGTCCGCGAGCATGGCGGCAATATCGAAGCCTCTTCGCTGCCGGCGGGTGGTGCGGCCTTCACGCTCTCCCTCCCGGTCGCGGGTCCGGAAGTCGGCCGGCGCACGAAGGGGGATCTGGATTCCAGTTCGGGCGAGCGCTTTGTGCCGACACTCGATGCCTTTGCCAAGCACACCGTTCTGGTGCTCGATGATGAGGAAAGTATCCGCATGCTCCTCACCGAGGGGCTTGCCGCCTATGGATTGAAAGTGGATTGCGCCGCCACGGCCGAACAGGCCATGAACCTGGTTCTAGGCACCAAGTACGACGCCATTCTCTGCGACCTGAAACTCTCCGGCTCAGGGCCCAATGCCGATGGCTACGGCGTTGCCCAGCGCCTGCGCATCGCCTCGGGCGAAAACCAGCCCGAGATTATCTATATGTCGGGCGATCTGGTCAGCGAGGAGGGCGGCAAACCCGGCGCCGGCGCTCGCCAGCTTCAGAAACCGTTCCGTATTTCCGATGTCCTGCACATTCTAACCGAGGTCTTTGCTCCGGCTCCGGCAGGCTCGCCGAAACGCTAACCAATCCTCAGGATTGCAACACTTATCTGGATCCCGGACCCGAGTTTTGCTTAGGGACGGCCTTCCATAGGTTGACTGTTCGGATGCTCGTTGGCCCTCTTGATTTCCCTCTCAATTGTGCGCAGTGGGGAAAATTGTCATCCCGAGTCCCCTCCGTTTTTGCGGGGTGAGGGATCTGCTTTTCGCCTCCGGCGTCCTGCGCCGCTAGGATTTCAACAGAGCCATGCTATTTCTTGCTTTTCCCGGCTGGCTCATCCACCCCAAAATCCCAAACAAACAGATTCAACCCGTCCTGCAGCATCTCTGCCAGCACATATTCCCCGGGCGGCAAAGCCTCGCTCAGCGTGAACCGGTAGACGTTGGGCGCCACTGCCCACCTTTGCACGGAGATCGCGTTCACGTCCTCCTTGATCGCCTGCCCGAACAGCGTGCTGATCGATTCGATCTCCCGCCGGTTGTGCGCGACCTTCACTTTGATGAGTTCCACGTCCGGCCCATCCTCGCTCGCGCGGCCCGTTTGCGAAATCGTCGTCTGCCGGTCGGGATCCGGCGGCGCTTCGCGCAGATAAAATTCCGGATGCTCGGATCTCAAACGGAGGCTTGCATGTGCCCCCTGCAGTTCCACTTTCTGTTTTCCCGGCACGATCGGCACTGGCGCCAGCACCTGCTCGATCACCCGCTTCGTATCAGTTTTCATGGCGGCGCCCGCCTGATCCATCACCCGGACGGACTTGCCCTCCACCAGGAACATTCCGTCGCCGGACGGCAAAAAGGTGCCTTCGCCCACGGGAAGGCTTGCGTCGATGTCCGTCACGTTCTCCATGCGCCGGCCTTCTTCCTGTTTGTGGACTTTTTCTACCAGCGCCGTGGATTCTTTTTCCGTTTCGGCTTCGGCCTTCGCGGTCGCCGGCCAGTCCACCATGGAGGCCGGGAGTTCCTCCCAGGCCCCGCGTTCCGCGCTGAAATACCGCACGTGATCACCATTCCGTTCATACTCCCGGACGAGTTGATACGTTCCGTCGGTCAGCATCATCTTCAATCCTCGCGGATAGACCGGGCTCTTGTACTGAGTGGGTGTTTGGGCGGGCTTCGTTCCGGAGGCTTGCGGGCTGCTCTGACGGGTGGCAGACAGACTCAAGCCGGATAGCAGGCACAAGCTAACCAGGAGACTATATGGGAGCAGGCCGTGAGAGAGTCGGCGAACCATCGTGGCTTGGCGCGAAGCTTGAATTGAGGATGCAGCTGCCGGGTTTTAGCCTGGCAAGCCTTCTGCGGTTTCAAACTGCCGGAAAGCCGCAATCCTCGCGCCTGCAAGCAGAATAACGCCGGCCTGCGCTTCATCGCAAGTTCACTCAATTCGATGGAAAATCCGCAATTCGGGAAAGAGGGCCGGGGCAGGGAAGTCCCTTACGGCAGGTGTGCTCCAGTTAGTGGGTGCAGCGCGGAAATAGTGTGACCAAAACCATCAGGTCCGACAGCGTAAACAACCACTGATCCGCCTGTGCTCCGGCGGCTTCCGCGGCGCGCGCGATCATCCCAAGATGACGGCTGCGAGCGAAGTTGTGCAGGTGCTCAACGCAAATTCCAGTCAAGCTCGCCACTTCCGCGTCGGTGAAGATTTTCTGGCTCGATTTAACAGTAACCAAGGGTTGCCTCACGTTCATCCCACCCTGCGCTGTCATCACTGTTTGTGATGCTGGACGCAGGTTAGAAGATGCAAATTACAAGAGCAATAGTCGTTCCGTTTAGAATGCGTTAAACGAATGCCCTAGTACTTTTTCTTTTTGCTGAGGAAATCGACATTTTTCTCAGGTTTTCGGGCTATCTTCGCCCGGGTGCCCTGTCAGAACTGACAGGCCTGAATATGCAAAAACGTACCTAAGTTATGAAATTCCTACTACTTTCGGGAGACGCTCCGATGGATTTCTCTCATCTGTTTGCCGTGGTGGATCTGATGCGCCGCCGGCATCTCCATCCACTCGTAAGTGCTCAACATTCCTAAAACGGATGCTTCCCGTAGTACGAGCTCAAATCCCGCTGCTCCGTTTTGTCTAAAAATGCAAAAGTGTGTTCTCTCGCGCCTCGCAAAGTTCCCAGCAGGGCCCCTTTTTCTGTGATCAAGGCGGGATCCTGCGGCCGTGGGGATTTCCGCCGCACCAGCCGCGCCTCCACAAACCAAAGCGGGAGATGCAAGCGCTCTCCGAAGGACAGGGGTAGCGGTGCCTGCTGGGTGACGCTGTCAGCCTTGGCGATGACCGCGCGCTCCACTACCACCAGATGAGCAACCACTTCCACGGCTGACCAGTGGTCCGGCTTCGCCTGCATGCCCCATATTTCGAAGGGAATCGCATCCGCGGCCCGGCAGAACATCGTCTGCGCCGCAATCAGTTTTCCCGAATGTATTCCAGTAAGACCATCTTCTTGTTTTAGCCAGCCAGATTGCCGAATTACAGATTCGTGCGCTGACCGGAATCTCAGCCGTTCCGCGCACGGCTCGCTGTTATCTGCACGTTTCTAAACTGATATCTGATTTTGGCTGGCGTTGCCTCAGACTGTTGCTCCGCCGGCCAACTCAAACGCGTGCGCCAGCCTTAAAACCTGCGCTTCCCCAAACGCCGGCCCGAAAATCTGCAACCCCACCGGCAGCTTCCCGGCAATTTTTCCGCAAGGCACCGATATGCCCGGCAGGCCGGCCAGGGATCCCGTAACCGTATAAATATCAGCAAGATACATTTGAAGGGGATCGTTCGTCCGTTCCCCCAGTTTAAACGGCGGCACCGGCGAAGTGGGAGTGACTATGGCATCGACCTTCTGAAATGCCTCCCGGAAATCCTGGGCAATCAGGGCGCGCACCTTCTGCCCCTTCAGGTAATACGCGTCGTAATACCCCGCCGACAAAACATATGTTCCAAGCACGATCCGGCGTTTCACCTCCGCGCCGAATCCCGCTCCGCGCGTCTTCCGGTACGTGGAAACCAGCGTGTCGTTTTCCACGCGCAATCCGTAGCGCACGCCGTCATACCGCGCCAGGTTCGAGCTCGCCTCCGCTGTCGCGATGATGTAATAGGTGGCAATCGCGTAATCCGTGTGCGGCATCCGGATTTCGCGGGTCTCGCAGCCCAGCTTCCCCAGCAGGTCAATCCCCGCCTCGATTTTTGCGCGAACCCCCGCATCCATCCCCTGGCCGAAATATTCTCTTGGGATGCCGATCCGCATCCCCTTCACGGGCTTTTTCAGCTCGGACGAGTAGTCCTCCACCGGTGCGGTCGTCGAAGTCGAATCATTCGGGTCGCGACCCGCCATCACCTTCAGCACCGCAGCCACGTCTTCCACCTTGCGCGCAAACGGCCCGATGCGGTCCAACGACGAAGCAAACGCAATCAATCCGTAACGCGACACGCGCCCGTAGCTTCCCATCATCGCCGGTATCCCGCAGAATGCTCCCGGCTGGCGGATCGATCCGCCCGTGTCCGTGCCCAGCGAAGCCACCGCCATTTCTGCCGCCACCGCCGCCGCCGATCCGCCGCTCGACCCGCCCGGCACGCATCCAGGCGCCGCTGGATTTTGCGTTACGCCATATGCGGAATTCTCCGTGGAACTCCCCATCGCGAATTCATCGCAATTCGTCTTGCCCAGAATTACCGCGCCGGCCGTTTCCAGCCGGCTTACCGCCGTCGCGTCGTACGGGGGCACAAAATTTTCGAGAATTTTCGAGCTGCAAGTGGTTCGAACGCCGCGTGTGCTGATGGTGTCCTTCACTGCAATCGGCACTCCGGCCAGCTCCGGCAGTTTTTCGCCCTTGGCCACCGCCGCATCGATCTTGTCCGCCTGCGCGTAGGCCCGCTCTTCGCAAAGCGTCAAAAACGCGTTCACCTCACGGTTCTTCTCGCCGATCCGCTTGTAATGCTCCTCGGTCAGCTCCCGCGCGGACACCTTCTTCCCCGCAATCGCCTCTCTCACGCCGCCAATCGTCCAATTCGTCGTCACGCATCACCATCCAAACTTGTCATCCCGAGCGAAGCGACCCGCTTTCTTCTTTGCGGTGTTGTTTGGCGCGTCAGGTCGCGCACTCGAGGGATCCGCTGCTCGCAGCCATCTTAGGGCAAACCTCTTCCCCAGCCGGCGGCCTTCGTCCCCTATCTCTCAATCACCTTTGGAACTCTAAAATACGGCGCCTCCGGATCCGGGGCCTGCTTGAGAATCTCTCCGGCCACGTTGCAAGGCACCACCACGTCTTCCCGCAGCGTCGCATCCGCCGTCTGGTCGTCCGCCAGCACCTGCGCCATCGGCTCCACGTTCTCCGTATCCAGCTCGTTCAATTTCCCGATGTATTCCAGGATTTCGTCGATCTGCGCGCGGTAGGTCTCCAGCTCCGCCTCCGTCAAATCGAGGTAGGCCAACTCCGCCACCCGCAACACATCTTCCCGTGAGATTTTCATGATCTTAGCGCCCGTACCAGTAGTGTCAGCTTAGAAATGTTATCACGCCGATTCTGAGGCGAATGGATCAAATGCCTAAAGTGAATCATAGACAGGAAAAACGTCATACCCGACCATCTTACGGTTCTCATCAAAAACGAAAACAAGGTAGATCATCTCTTTCCACAAGAGCGCCCTGGCGGAATACCGCCTCACAGCCATAACGAGATTCTGATTCGCGTAATCTTGGCCACCCAGGTGCATTGCTTCGGGCCGGACTAGACCAGATGGATCCAGATTCTGCCCTTTCAGCAAATCAATGACTTCCTGCGGTGATTCGCCGGTCCTGACGTTCTTCTGAACTATCTGTTGAAGCGTATCGAGACGCGTAGTGCGGATTCCAAATATCGCAAAATAGCCTGCAGCAACCACTGCCACCCCAAAAGCGATCAAACCGATTTTGTATTTTCCACTCATTTACCCGAAAAGCGTTTTGCCGAGTTCCTCGCGTGAAATTTCCAAATACGTCGCGACATCACCGAGACTCTGGGAAAGGGTGCCGATCCGAAGGGGATCGTGCGCCGGAATTGTCACATGGTGCTCGGGACCTCTAATTCGAGAGGTCAATCGCATGTGGCTTCCTGTTTGCCTTGTGATTGTGTATCCGAAGCGAGTAAGAGCGCGAGCCAAGTCGTGACCACTCAAGTCACGAGGAAGTTTCACGCAGGAATTACCTCATCCTTTACGATGTGCAGGCGAATCACTTGAGGTTTTTGGTTTTCCCCAAAGTGGCACGACACGGCATCTCGGACGGCGGCCTTCAGTTTTTCCAGCGATTCTGCTTGCGTAAATATCGAAAATCCAAGCGCGCGCGCCTCGTAGCCGCCTTCCGGCGACTCTTGCACGGCAAAGATGATCTCGTTGGTCATTTCGCCACCATCTCGGTTTTGGGCGGATACTTCGTGCTCACATAATCATCCAGTAGCTTGCGGAATGCCGCCGCCAGTTCGTCGTACGTCCCTTCGAGCGTGACCTTCTTTTCGCCGTCAATATACACCGGGCAGCGCGGCGCCTCGCCGGTTCCCGGCAAGCTGATGCCGATATTCGCGGCCTTCGACTCGCCCGGCCCGTTCACGATGCAGCCCATCACCGCCAGCGTCATCGTCTCCACGCCTTCGTATTGCGTCTTCCACGTTGGCATCATCTCGCGGATGTAGTCCTGCGTGCGTTCCGCCAATTCCTGGAATGTGGTGCTCGTCGTGCGCCCGCAGCCCGGGCACGCCGTCACGCTCGGCGCAAACGATCGCAGCCCCAGCGCTTGCAGCAGTTCCTGGCACGCGTAGACTTCCTCGCGCCGGTCCCCGCCCGGCCGCGGCGTCAACGAGATCCGGATCGTATCGCCAATCCCCTCCGCCAGCAGCACGCCCAGCGACGCCGACGACCACACCAGTCCCTTCATCCCCATGCCCGCTTCGGTGAGTCCCAGGTGTAATGGCTGCTGCGTCTTGTTCGACAAATCCCGATACACGGTAATCAAATCGCGCGGCCGCGACGTCTTGCACGAAATAATGATCTGCTCGTGCCGCAGACCGCTCTCCAGCGCAAGTTCCGTGGACTCCAGCGCCGAAAGCACCATGCAATCGTTAATGATTTCTTCGCTTTCTTTCCCCAAGTTCCGGTCCGTGTTTTCTTGCATCTTGCGCATCACCAGCTCTTGATTCAGCGAGCCGCCATTCACGCCGATGCGCACCGGTTTGCCGTGGTCCACGGCCACTTTGCAGATGGTGGAAAACTGCTCGTCGCGCCGCTGCCCCGCGCCCACGTTGCCCGGATTGATGCGGTATTTGTCCAGCGCCGCCGCGCACGCGGGATATTTCGTCAGCAGCACGTGCCCGTTATAGTGGAAATCGCCGATAATCGGCACCTTGCAGCCCTTATCGAGCAGGCGTTTTTTGATCTCCGGCACGGCCGCCGCCGCTTCCGGCACGTTCACCGTCCAGCGGACGATCTCACTGCCGGCTTCCGCCAGTTCCAGAGTCTGCTGCAGCGTGGACTCCACGTCCGCCGTATCCGTGTTGGTCATGGACTGCACCACAATGGGCGCGCCTCCGCCCACTTGCACGGGGCCCACCTTCACGCCATACGTTTTCTTCCGCGGATGCCGCAGCGCATTGGCATCAAATCCCGCAATCTGGTTCAACATATCCACTTATTTTAGCATTATCGAGCCGCGCAACCCTCGCAG
>JAJPIE010000061.1 GCA_021324935.1 Acidobacteriota bacterium | reverse complement strand
TCCTCCTCCGCCGCTAGCGCCCCATCGTCGCTGAACGGCAGCGTCTGCATCAGCACCACCCCGCAGGTTTTCCCGGAAACATCAATCCAGAAAAACGTGTTGAAGATACCGTCCCATGCCAGCGACCCCGCCGCGCCGCCTCTCGAACCTCCTTCATCTGTTTCATTCTCGCCCTCCCAGTTACGTTCAGTTGCTCGCCCATGACGATCAGCAAAGCTTCGGATTCTTATTTCGCCTGAGCCAGCCCCGCAACAACTGCGGCAAATTTATCGAGTATCTGGTTCCAGCCTTCTAATTGACCGCTATTTTTCGCGCTCTCTATAGGTTCATTTCCAATGAAGGTGAGTTTCGTCTGGCCGTTTCCTAGATCCTCAAAGATTGTCACGTCGCACGCACCCTCTATGGCCTCATGTTCGATTCCTATTTGCGCCGGGTCAACCTTGTTTCCCTTCGAATCGGAAAAGTGCATGGAGGAAACGATCTTCTCGTGCAGAACAATCTCGTGGTATTCGACCAGATTCCAGTACTCCTGCCCGTCCGGCGTCTTCATGCAAAAGTGAGATTTGCCCCCGACGCGAAAATCCATCTGGCAAACAGGCGCAGTAAACCCCTTCGGCCCCCACCACTGCATCACGTACTTCGAATCTGTCCAAGCCTTCCAGACCAATTCGCGTGGGGCGTCAAAAATTCTGGTTACCACCATCCGCTCTTTCTCGTTAACCGTGTCTTTTGTCATCTCTGATCTCCGCTTTTTTCATTTGATTTACGACCGCATCCAACTTATCGAAACTCTCTTCCCAGAATCGGCGGTAGCTAATCGCCCAGTCACTAACGGTCTTTATTGCCTCTGGCCTAAGCGTGCAGACGCTCTCTCTTCCACGTTTCCTCTTGATCACAATCCCCGCCCGCACCAGGTAGGCTATATGTTTTGAAATCATCTGCTGCGAGAGTGCAAACGGTTCCGTCAATCCGCGCACAGAGGCGGGCCCACGGGAGAGTCGTTCGATCATCGCCCGGCGGGTGGGGTCCGACAATGCCGCAAATGTTGTATCCAACCTATCCACAACCATATGGTAGTGAATTACCCGCCGATGTCAAGTGTGGATTTGGAGTTCCCGATTTCTGTTTCCCATCGAGGAGATTCGTACCGGGTAGTCTGCTGCTCGAACGTGATTTCCGGGCTGCTCCTGGATCCCGAGCAACCCGGAAACTGGCCCACAGACTGGTCTCTTCGGCTGGACATGCCGCACCTGCTGTGCGAGGCTAAATAGGTCTGCGCCGCGCGTCAGACGAATATCTCCAGGAGAATTATTATGAAATCGCGATTCTTTGTGCTCCCTGCCCTCGCTCTGTTTGCGGCTACGCTGCTTTCCGCCGCCGACGGCAGTTGGACCGGCTGGATTTCCGACGACATGTGCGGCGCAAAAAACGCCAGCGAAGGCACCGCCGAGTGCGTCAGCAAGTGCGTGAAAGAACACGGCGCGAAATATGTCTTCGTAAACGATGTCGACAAGAAAGTTTATGCCATTGACGCGCAGGACAAGGTGGCCGCCCACGCCGGCCATCACGTCGTCGCCAAGGGCACGGTCGACGGCAACACTCTGAAGCTCACCAGCATCGAGATGGCCAAGTAACTTTTCCCTTTCACTGTTGCCGGGCAGGAACTCACTTCCTGCCCGTTTTGTTTTTGCGAAAGCGGGAAATTCCGTTACGATAAAATTTCTCCATGTCCACCACCTTGATTCATGCCGGCCGCGCGTTTACTCCCTCCATCGAAATCCCCGACGCCGCAATTGTGATTCGCGATGAAGCCATCGAATCGGTCGGGCCCCGCAGCGCGGTCAGCTTGCCTGCCGGAGCCGCTGAAATCAACGCACTAGATAAAATCGCCGCTCCGGGATTCCTCGATGTCCACATTCACGGAGCCGGCGGCCACGACGTCATGGAAGGCAGCGACGTTGCCCTCGAGGCTGTGGCCACCACGATCGCCGCGCATGGCACCACTTCTTTTGTCGCCACCACAGTCACGGCCAGCCCCGACGCCATCTGCCGCAGCGCGGAGGGCGTGGCCCGCTATTTCGGGCTGCAACACGCTGCCCGCGATGTTCGCGCGGAAGTGCTTGGCGTTCACTTTGAGGGGCCGTTTATCAGTCCCGTGCGCCGGGGCGTTCACCCGCCGGAATTTCTCCGGCTTCCTTCAGCCGATCTGCTGGCGCAATTCATCGCCGCCGCGAAAGGACGCGCCCAAATCCTCACCATTGCGCCGGAACTCCTGGGAGCAATGCCGTGCATCGATGCCGCCCGTAAGGCAGGCCTTGTTGTCGCCATCGGTCACACGGACGCCACTTACGAGCAGGCGCGCGCCGCCTTCGCCCGTGGGGCGCACCATGCCGTCCATGTCTATAACGCCATGCGCCCTTTCTCCCATCGCGATTCGGGCGTGATCGGCGCGGTGCTCACAACACCCGAACTTACCGCCGAGCTCATCGCCGATGGCGTCCACGTGGATGAAACCGCCATGCGCATGTTGCTTCAGGCCAAGGGCCCCGGCGGCGTCATCCTGGTCAGCGACGGCATCTCCGCCACGGGAATGCCGGATGGCAGATACAGGTTGGGCACCTTCGATGTCACCGTCAGTGGC
Organism: Acidobacteriota bacterium; assembly: GCA_021324935.1. Lineage (GTDB taxonomy): Bacteria > Acidobacteriota > Terriglobia > Acidiferrales > UBA7541 > Acidiferrum. Next base: position 13,758 of record JAJPIE010000061.1, on the reverse strand, counting down.
GGCGTGTGCCGCAATGCAGTAGGGAAACTCGCCGGCAGCACGCTCACTCTTGACCGCGCTTTGCGCAATATCGTAGGGCTGGGCACGCTGCTCGCCGACGCCCTGCGGATGCTCACCCTCAATCCCGCAACACTTCTCGGCATCGAGTTCAAAAAGGGCTCGCTGCGCCCCGGCGCTGACGCCGACCTGCTGCTGCTCGACGAATCTCTCGCCGTGGCAAAAGTGTGGACCCGCGGCGTGACAAATTGATTCACTGGAGCAACTGCAGATTGCTGCCTGCGTATTCGGAATGAAATTTTGCTTGCTTGAGTCCCTTAAGACTGGATTTCCGCCACAAGCTCGACTTCCACGCACGACCCCATCGGCAACTGCGCTACCCCGATCGCACTGCGGGGGTGCGCGCCTGCAAGCCCAAACACTTCCTGCAGCAGTTCCGATGCCCCGTTGGCAACCAGGTGCTGCTCCGTGAAGCACGAAGCGGAATTTACAAAGCAAAGCAACTTGACGATGCGCTTCACCCGCGACAAATCTCCCAGCGCCTGATGCAGCGTGCCCAACAGGTCGATCCCCGCGTTGCGCGCTGCTTGCCGGCCCTCCTCCGTCAAAAGATCGCTCCCCCACTGGCCCGCCCACGATTTTCCCGCGCGCTTTGCGATATGCCCGGATACGTACAGCAGGTTTCCCGCGAGTACCGTCGGCACAAACGCGGCAACCGGTGCCGTCGGCTCAGGAAGTGTGATCTTCAGTTCGCGCAGCTTCTCGTAGACGGTCATCTTTCCCTCCTCGCCCTTTACCGTGAAAAATCACCCGCGGTGGTGTTTCCGCCGCAGATCAGGACCGCAACCTTTTCATTCCTCGCGGGAACGTACTTTCCGCACAGCAACGGTGCCAGCGCCGCCGCTCCTCCTGGTTCCACAACCACTCGGGCCACATTCCACAGCGATTCCTGCGCCGCCCGGATCGCCTGGTCCGTCACCAGAATCACTCGTTCGACGTATCGCTGCGCGATCGGAGACATCCTTTCCCCAACGTGGCGGGGCGCAAGGGAGTCCGCCACGATTCCTCCCCCTTCCGCGTCCACCGGCTGCCCTGCTTCCAGGGCCTTTGCCAAAGTGGGAGCAGTTTCTGGTTCTACACCGATGATTCGGATTTTTCCCGCAAATCACACCGCGATTCCCCCGATCAATCCTCCACCGCCCACCGCCACGAACAACGTGTCGATGCCCGGCACCTGTTTCTCCAATTCCAGCCCGACTGTGCCTTGCCCGAGCAGCGTCTCCTCCTGATCGAAAGCATGAATCGGCAGTGCCCCGGCATTTTCCGCCCACACCCGGCAGGCTTCCAGGGCTTCGGCGTAGCGGTCCCCTGCAATTTCAAGATTTGCGCCGTGCGCCAGAATTCGCTTCTGCTTTTCCGGCGAAGCGACCCTGGGAACGAAGATCCGCGCAGGCACACTGAATTTCCGCGCGGCAAACGCTACAGCGACCCCGTGATTTCCGCCCGACGCAGCGGTCACGCCCGCAGTCGCCACATCGCGCAGCAAAAGGTTGGTAATGGCCCCGCGCGCCTTGAATGAGCCCGTCTGCTGCAAGAGCTCAAGCCTCAGTCTGAGAGGAAAATCCTCCAGGCCGAAGTCGCTCCCATCCAGCGCCAACACCGGCGTTTCCCGCACCTGCCCGCGAATGCGCTCATATATCTCGGCGATCCGGCTTCGCTCAATTGTGACTTGCTTCGTGTTCTTGCCATGTGTAGATTAATATTTAGGCATTTAGCTAATCCTACACTCGCCATTTTGGACCAATCAATACCATGACTACAAATCGCATCTTCCGCGCACTGGCCAACGAGAATCGCTTGCGCATTCTTGGCTGGCTGAAGCAGCCTCGGCGCCATTTCCCTCCTCAAAAGGATGGCGACCTGGTGAAGGACGGTGTGTGTGGCCTGCTCATCGCCCGCAAATTGCGCGTCAGCCCTCCGACGGCCAGCGAACACCTGAAGATTCTGGCGGAAGCGGGTCTGATCCGCGGCAAGCGCATCAAGCAGTGGACGTTTTACAAGCGGAATGAGCCGCAGATTGCGGCGCTCAAGAAAGCGGTTCTCGCGCAAATCTAGGGTATTTGACGCTCAGTTAGGGATTCAGTGGAACATTCAACGCTTCGGCGAGCTTGTGCGCGTTGAAGGGACTGCACGTTACGTACCGCTCGCCGATCTTCAACGTGGGGATCTTCCGGCGCCCGTCGTTCACTCGGAGAACAAGCTCCTCAGCCGCCACGTCTTCTTCGATGTTGACCTCGTGAAAGGCCACCCCGCGCTCTTTCAGAAATTTCTTCGCGCGCCAGCAATCCGGGCACCAGCCCGTAGTGTAAACCGTTATTTCAGCCATACTATGCCATAGTATTGGATGCACCCAGGTACACTCGCGGCTCATCTCTTCCGGATGCGCTGAATTTGTATTTATCTAGCGGGATTCAACCGGCACGCCCTGGTGCTTGCGGGCAACTTGAATGCGAATCAGCGCCCGTTCCAGAGCGATCACGGCGCGATCCCAATCAATGTTGGTATCGTTTGACGCCAGCCGCTGTTCGGCTCGTGCCTTGGCCGCTTCCGCGCGTGCCAGATTTATCTCTTCCGCCCGCTCCGCGGTTTCTGCCAGCACGGTCACGCGGTCCGGCAGTACCTCGGCGAATCCTTGAATCACCGCCAGAATCACCGGCTGGCTCGAGGGCGTCATTCTATAGGCAAGCACTCCAATCCCAAGCTCGGTAATCAGCGGCGCGTGTCCTGGCAGGACTCCCAACTGGCCTTCCCTGCCGGGAATCTCCACTTCCGCCACGGTTTCGCGGAGCAACTGCCTCTCCGGCGTCACCACTACGAGTTGGATCGCTTCCGGCAGCATGGCTCGCTCAGACGCCCGCCTTCATTTTTTCGGCTTTTGCCAGCACTTCTTCGATCGTCCCTACCATGTAAAACGCCTGCTCCGGAATCTCGTCGTACTTCCCCTCGACGATGTCCTTGAAGCTACGAACCGTGTCTTCGATCTTTACGTATTTGCCTTCCAAACCTGTGAATTGCGCCGCCACGTACATCGGCTGCGAAAGGAACTTCTCGATGCGCCGCGCGCGCGCCACGGTGCGCTTGTCTTCGTCGGAAAGCTCTTCGATGCCGAGGATGGCGATGATGTCCTGCAGGTCCTTGTAGCGCTGCAGAATCGACTTCACGGCCCGCGCCACCGAGTAATGCTCTTGCCCAACCACGCGCGGATCGAGGATGCGCGAGAAGCTCGCCAGCGGGTCAACGGCCGGGTAAATCCCGCGCTCCACGATCTGGCGGCTCAAGTTCGTCGTCGCGTCCAGATGGGTAAACGTCGCGGCCGGTGCCGGGTCCGTGTAGTCGTCGGCGGGCACGTAAATCGCCTGCACCGAGGTAATCGAACCGCTCTTCGTCGAAGTAATACGCTCCTGCAGTTCGCCAATTTCCGTGTTCAGGTTGGGCTGGTATCCCACGGCCGAAGGCATGCGGCCCAGCAGCGCCGAAACTTCCAAACCCGCCTGCACAAACCGGAAAATGTTATCGATGAAGAGCAGCACGTCGAGGTGTTCCTGGTCGCGGAAATATTCCGCAACCGTCAATCCCGTCAGGCCCACGCGGAGCCGCGCTCCTGGCGGTTCCGTCATCTGCCCATAAATCAGCGCCGCGCGCGACTTCTCCGAATTGCCCGGCACCACCACGCCCGATTCCTGGAATTCCAGCCACAGGTCGTTTCCTTCGCGCGTGCGCTCGCCGACGCCGGCGAATACGGAGACGCCGCCGTGCTGCATCGCGACGTTGTGAATCAGCTCTTGAATCAAAACCGTCTTTCCCACACCCGCGCCGCCAAACAACCCGATTTTTCCGCCCTTCAAGAAGGGCTGGATCAGGTCCACAACCTTGATGCCCGTCTCAAACATTTCCAATGTCGTCGACTGCTGATCCAGGGCAGGCGACGGGCGATGAATCGAATACTTCGTCTCCGTCTTGATCGGCCCCATCTGGTCCACGGGCTTCCCCAGCACGTTCATCACGCGCCCCAGCGTCGGCCGCCCCACCGGAACGGAAATCGGCATGCCCAGATCCACCGCCTTCATGCCGCGCACCATGCCTTCGGTCGGCTCCATGGCGACCGCGCGCACCCGGCCTTCGCCTAGGTGCTGCTGCACTTCCGCGGTCACATCCAGCGGTTCGGGTAGATTGAAACCTTCGCTGGTGATCTGCACGGCGCTGTAAATCTCCGGCAAATGTCCCTGTTCAAACTGTACGTCGAGCACCGGTCCGATGACCTGGATGACTCGCCCGATGTGTTGCTCTGCCATCATTGACTCCTACGCGGTCGATGCAGCCCCGCTCACAATCTCGATAATCTCTTTCGTAATCGCCGCCTGACGCACCTTGTTCATGTGCAGCGTCAGGCCCTCAATGACTTCGCCCGCATTCTTCGTCGCCGCTTCCATCGCGGTCATCCGCGCCGCGTGCTCCGCCGCGCAGGACTCCAGCATGCTCCGCAGCACCTGCGTTTCCACGTAACGCGGCAGCAGTCGCGCCATTAACTCATCCTCGGGCTGCTCGTAAATGTAATCGATCTGTGCGCTGGCTGCTTCCGCTTCCGTCTCTTCCCCCGCGGTAATCTTTTCGACCGGCAGGAGTTTTTCCGTCACGAGTTCCGCCGACATCACCGTTTTGAACTCGCTGAATATCATATAAACCGCGTCGATTTTTTCTTCCGTGTAAAGATCCGTCACCAGTTTCGAAATTTCCCGCGCGATCCCGAAATCCACTCGGGAAAGCACGTTCACGTATTCACCCGCAAACGCAAAGCCCGCCCGGCGCAACGCATCGCGGCCCTTCTTCCCGACCGGAATCACCGTAATCTGCTTGCCCTTCTTCGCGCGGTAAAACTCCGAGGCCTTCTTCAAAATGTTGGTGTTAAACGCGCCCGCCAATCCGCGCTCGCCGGAAAGAAACAACACCAGAATCCGCTCCTCCGGTCGCGCCGCCAGCAATGGATGCTGCGGTGCTTCAATCCTCGCCATCGTCGAGCGCAGCACGCGCACCAGCTCCCGTGCATACGGGCGCGCCGCAAGCGCCGCTTCCTGCGCGCGCCGCAACCTCGCCGCGGAGACGAACTTCATTGCGCGCGTAATCTGCTGGGTGTTTTTCACCGAGCGGATACGTCGCCGGAAATCGAGTAGTGTGGCCATCGTCTCTGTCTACGTCCGCTTCTTACCTCGCCGCCGCTGCCAGCGCCGCCGTGAAGCGGTCCTTGAACGCATCAACCGCGGTTTTGATCGTGCCCTTGATCGTCTCGTCCAACGCTTTTTTCGTCGCGACCTCTTTCAGCACCGCCGAATAATTCGTGGCCGCAAATTGCAGAAACTCGCGTTCGAATCGCCGTACTTCGCCGACCGGGATGCTGTCCAGCGCCCCGCTCGTCGCCACGTAGAGAATCAGAACCTGTTGCTCGACCGATAGCGGCACGTACTGATCCTGCTTCAGCACTTCCGTCAGCCGCTGGCCGCGCGACAACTGCGCCTGCGTCACCTTGTCCAACTGGTCCGCGCCGAACTGCGCAAACGCCGCCAATTCGCGGTATTGCGCCATGTCCAGCCGCAAGCTCCCCGCCACCTGGCGCATCGCCTTGATCTGCGCGTTGCCACCCACGCGGCTTACCGAAATGCCCACGTTGATCGCGGGACGTATGCCCGCGTTGAACAAATCCGATTCCAGATAAATCTGCCCGTCCGTAATCGAAATCACGTTCGTCGGAATATACGCCGAAACGTCGCCCGCCTGCGTCTCAATCACCGGCAGCGACGTCAGCGAGCCCGCTCCCAGCTTGTCGTTCAGCTTCGCCGCGCGTTCCAGCAGCCGCGAGTGCAGATAAAACACGTCCCCGGGGAAAGCCTCGCGACCCGGTGGCCGCCGCAGCAGCAGCGAAATTTCACGGTACGCCTGCGCGTGCTTCGAAAGGTCGTCGTAGAAGGTCACCGCGTGCATCTTGTTATCGCGGAAATACTCGCCCATCGCGCACGCCGCGTAAGGCGCGATGTATTGCAGCGAAGCGGGCTCCGCCGCCGAGGACGCCACAACAATCGTGTAATCCATCGCCCCCGCATCCGTCAGCACCTTCACCACCTGCGCAATCGTCGAGCGCTTCTGCCCGATCGCGCAGTAGATGCAGATCATGTCGTTGCCCTTCTGGTTGATGATCGTGTCCAGAATGACGGCGGTCTTTCCCGTCTGGCGGTCGCCGATGATCAGTTCGCGCTGCCCGCGGCCGATCGGAATCATCGAGTCGATCGCCTTGATACCCGTCTGCAATGGCTCGCGAACCGGCTGCCGGTCCAACACGCCGGGAGCGATGCGCTCCAGCGGATTGCGCAATTTCGCTGTGATCGGTCCTTTGTCGTCGAGCGGCGTCCCAAGCGGATCTACCACCCGGCCGATCAATTCCTTGCCCACCGGCACGGACATGATCGTGTTCGTCCGGCGGACCACGTCGCCTTCCTTCAATTCGGAGGACTCACCCAGCAGCACCGCGCCGACCTCTTCTTCTTCCAGGTTCAGCGCCAGGCCGAACACGTCATGCGGGAAAGCCAGCATTTCCCCGGCCATCACCTTCTCCAGGCCATGGATGCGCGCGATGCCATCGCCCACGCTGATCACCGAGCCTACTTCATCGACCGAAACCGTCTGCTCGTAATTCGCGATCTGCTCGCGAAGAATCTTGCTGATTTCATCTGCTTTGATATTTGCCATGCCTGCTCCGTTCCCGAATGCCTATTCCGCGGAAAGCCGCGCGCGCATCTGGTTCAGTCGGTTTTTCACCGAACCGTCGTATATTGTGTCGCCGATGCGCACCACAGCTCCCCCCAGCAATCCCGGATCCAGCGTATATTTCGCTTGAATTTTTTTGCCCGTCAGCCGTTCCAGCGTCTGCTGCAAAGCCGTCTTTTGCCCGGCGGTCAGTTCCGCCGCCGAGCTCACTTCCGCCTCCGCCATGCCCTGCCGCTGCCGAATCACCGATTCGAATGTTTGCAATATCTCCGGCAACAGGTGTGCCCGCTGGTTATCGGTAACCACAAACAGAAAATTCCGCACGATGCGGCTTGCCCCCATGCGCGCCGTTATCTTCTCAATCACGCCGTGCTTTGCCGCCCGCTCCACGGCCGGGCTGCTCAAACTGTTGCGAAGTTCCGCGGACTCGCCATACAACGCCAGAAATTCCGCCAGTTGCTTCTTCACCGGCTCCGCCGCGCCTTGTTCTAGCGCAATGTCCGCCAGCGCGGTTGCGTATTGCAGGCTCGCCGACTTCAATTCGGCCTTCCTTGCAGGCTCTGCACAAAACTGCTGATCATTGCTTCCTGCACCCCCGGCGTCATTTGCTTGGCCACCAGCGATTCCGCGCCGTCCACGGCCAGCTTCGCAGCCAGCTCCTTCAATTCCACCCGCGCCGTGCGCTCCGCCGCTTCAATCTCCGCCTTGGCCGCGATTCGAATCTTTTCCACCTCGAGCTGCGTCGCGCTGCGCAACCGCTCCAGTTCCGCCATGGCATCCCGCTGCGCCTGTTCGCGAAACGCCGCCACTTCGCGCTCCAGGTTGGCCATTTTGTCCGCGGCTTCCTTCAAGCGCTGCTCTGCGTCCGCTTTCACGGCGCTCGCCCGCTCGATCGCGGAGCCGATCTGATCTGCTTTACGGCGGAAAAACGGCGGAAGCACTCTTCCGAAAACCCAATAGGTGAGCACCGCGAGGATGACGAAATGAAACCATTTGAAATACATGCCAACCGGCTGCTCGGCGGGACTTCCACCCTCTTCCGCCGCCATTGCGCCAACCGCCAGCAACAATCCCGCAGCCGCCACGCCCATTCCATACGCGAATCCACGAAATCGCTTCATCGCGCCTCCCGCCCGGGAGTTCCGGGCGCCGTCGGCGTCTGCAGCACGCGCCGCGCAATCTCCGCGGCCAGTTGCGCCGCCGTGGATTCAATCTCTTTTTTCGCACCCGCGAATTCCGCGGCCACCCGCTCTTTCGCCGCGTTTACTTCCGCGTCCGCCTTGCTCCGTGCTTCCTTCAGGATCGCCGTGCGCTCGTCCATCACCTTCTTTCGCCCGGTCTCCTGCTCCCCGTAAACTTTTGCGTGCGCCTGCTTGAACGCTTCCTGGTACTGGCGTTCCTTCTCGATCGCCGCTGCTTGCGCGGCCTCCGCGGCCTTCTGCGCTCCCTGCGTGCGCGCGTCGCGCTCCGCCATTACCTTCAGCAATGGTCCGAAGAAAAGCGACCGCATCAAAAAATAAAAAAGGAGGACTAGGACCGCTACGGGCACAGCCCGGAGGAACAGTTCGCCAACTTGGTGAACCAAAGGAGACATGAAGTTGTTTCGCCTAAAAGTTTCAGGAAGGCCGCCGCGCCGACTCCCTGACCCGGTAGGAGCATACGGTGGGCCCTACGCCGCCTTACAGAACAATAGTTTATACCATCCGTCCTCGCCTCGCGTCAACGCAACACGAACCCCTCCGCTGTGCCAATCTTCTGATGGAATTGACTCTACAGAAACTCGTTGACACAATAACTCTATATAGGTAGAGTTAACGCGTGGGTATTCGCTTACGCAACTCGCGCCAGACCCTCCTCCTCCTCGAAGCCTTCTTGTCCAATCCTTCCCACTGGATCCACGGCTATGCCCTCAGCCAGGCCACCGACCTCGCGTCCGGCACCTTGTACCCCATCCTCATGCGCCTCGAAAAACTAGGCTGGCTCGAAACGCGTTGGGAGCAGGACTCGAAGCCCGGCCGACCCCCGCGCCATCTCTATCGCCTGAGCGCCAACGGTCGGGAGTGGGCCCGCGCGGAATTGCGCGCCGCGCGCGAAAGCAGGTTCTTCCGCCAGTCGGCAAGCGAGGTTCCCCGGTGAATTCACGGCCCAAACCCGTGCTCGTCGGGGCAGCCGAATGGCTCCTGCAAAAATTGATCGTGGTGTGGCCGCAAGAATCCCGCCCGTGGGGCATCGCCCTCGCCGCCGAATTGGCGGAATTGGAGACCTCCTGGGCCTCGCTGCGCTGGTCCATTGGGGGCTTGACCTTTTTTCTTCGTTCCGTCGCGTCCCATTTCGCAAGTTGGATGTGCCTGCCCGCTGGTGCCGGCCTGGTTAGAAGAACGACCACAACGGGAGATGCCCTTCCTCCAACTCCAAAGCACTCTCGCCTTCTGACCATGGCACTCCTCTGCGCTGCGGCAACGCTTTGCATCCTTCCGCAAGGACGCGAAGCGGCCACCGCCGTTCGTGCAAGCTGGTCGTGCGGTGGGATTGCCGGTTCCGAGAAACGCGCCATTGAAAATCTGGCGGCTCGCGCGATTCGCGAACACGACGCAAACCTGCTTGCCTTCGCGGCAATCGCGTATCCAGAGCCGGAAAAGTCTGAAAAATGGGCGGAACAAGCCGTCGCCATGGATACCTCCTTGTCCTGGATTTATGCCACCCACGCGACCTGGGGCATCCGCTGGGAGATTCCCGAAACGCATTTACGCGCGCTGCGCGAATTCGATCCGGATAATTCCTTCGTCTATTTGTTGAGCGCCGACCGGATCTACCGCAACGAGATTTTTCCTCTCTACGATCACGGCAGCCCTTCGCAACAACAGATCGGTCAACTTCTTGCCGATGATCCGCAATGGGCTATGTGGATGGAAAAAGCCTTGCAATCCGTGCGCTACGACAACTACCGGCAAAAGCGCTACGAACTTCAGAGCCGTGTTTGGAGGGAATACCCCTATCTCTCGCCCGATGTCATCGCGCAATCGATTCAATCCCAGGCCTGGCCCGATTTCGGGAATTTGACTGCTTTTACCGCGCTGCGTGTTCAAGCTGCGGAACAATCGCACCGAGCCGGCAACGATGCGGCGGCCGAGCGTTCCTTGAAAGAGTTGGCCGCGTCTTGCGATCGATTCGCGGAAGGCCGTCAACAAGATTTTCTTCTCTGGGGTTTCCAGATCGTCCGCCGGATATCCTTGAACGCGCTGGAAACGCTCTATGCCTCCACTGGGAGAACTACCGAGGCAGCTGCGGTTTCCGCACGGATCGCCGAATCGGCAAAGCTGCGAAATTCGCGTTCTGCGCTCTATGGCCGGGCGCTTGATGCGGTCGCCGCAACTTACCGTTGGAGAGCATACTCGGTGCAACTCAGCGCTCTTGCCCTCCTGCTTTTCGCCATTGCCTCGGCCCTAAGTCTTGTAGTTCTGGAAATCGCCGCTCGTTTCCCCAAGGGAAAATTTGGCCCCGCACACAGGATTTTGTCTTTTACGGCCGACTACGGACCCATCGTCTTGCTATTGGCCAGTGCCTCTTTCTTCTTGGGCTACCGTCCGTTTGCGCATGCTTTTGCGGGATTTCGCTCGGGAGAACTGCCTCTAACCAACCAAGCCGGCCTTCTCTTCTTGCTCGATTCCTTGCGTTTGACTTCGCCATCTCAATTCGGCGCGGGCGAAACGTACCGGCTGTGGTGGACGATAACCCTCCTTCTCTCTGGACTCGCCCTGTTCCCCCTCATTCGGCCGTTCTTCAAACGCCGGCCTGAAAGTTGAATCTCTTCCCGGACGATCGGGCTTTGCGGTAGCGAAGCAAGGTCTGGAGGCCGAATGTCCCATGTTTTGCAGCGTGAAACATGGGTCTTGGGGTGAACTGCTCTGCGACTTGCCTTACGCTTTCCTCGGAACCCAGTCCTTGCGGAGCGATCACGCCCGGGTCGCACCAGGGTGTCCAGCTCCAGGCCCAAGACTCCGCATCCAGCCACGGCGGCAGAGCGCATCGTTCGGATCATGCCTCTCTAAATAGCTATTTACATAGTAAACATAGATATGCTATAGTTTGCCGTGATAACCGTGCATCCACTCGGTCTCCTTTCCGTTCCCCCTGCGAACTCCTCTTCATCCCCCAGTTCCTCTGCCTTTTTTCCCGATTCGGAACGCGCCTCTTCGCGTAATTTTCGCGTTACATCCCGCAACTCCTTTCCTTCCATCTCTTCCGGCCATTTCTACCCAATTTTTCCCCTAAGTCCTTTCCCTGCGTCTCTTACGCGAACCCCCCGGGGTATACTGGACACCGCGAAGCGGCATGCCTGCTCTCACATCCGCCTATCTGAGGCGCCCATGACGAAATCCTGGCAAACGAAACTCATTCATTCCGAGGCGAAAATTCCCGAAGGCTACAAATCGCTCGCCACTCCTGTCTTCCGCGGCTCGACCACTCTTTTCCCTTCGGCCTCCGTGGTCAACGACCACTGGGACCAGCACAAGATCGGCTACACTTACGGCCTCTACGGCACCCCCACCGCACTGGAACTTGCCGCCCGCATCGGCGAACTCGAATCCGGCCGCCACACCATCCTCATGCCCGGCGGCCAGGGCGCCATCGCGCTGATCAATTTGGCCATGCTCCAGTCCGGCGACCACATCCTGCTTCCCTCCAGCGTCTACTACCCGAACCGCAAGCTCACCACGCAACTTCTGGCGCGCTTCGGCGTCACCCCCGGCTTTTACGATCCCCTGATCGGCGAAGGCATCTCCGCCCTCATCCAGGACAACACCCGCCTCATCTGGACCGAAAGCCCCGGCTCGCTCACCATGGAAGTCCAGGACATCCCGGCGATCGCCGCCGCCGCCCACGCACGCAACGTCAAAGTCGTCCTCGGCAACACCTGGTCCGCCGGCGTGCTCTTTGACGCCTTCGACCACGGCGTCGACATCACCATGCAGGCGGTCACCAAATACATCGGCGGCCACAGCGACCTGCTGCTCGGCTCCGTCACCGTGCGCGACGACGCCATCTATCAACGCCTCGGCGCCGCCCGGCAAGTCCTCGGCTGCGGTGTCTCTCCCGATGATTGCAGCCTCGCCCTGCGCGGTTTGCAGACGCTCGCCGTGCGCCTTTCCGCCATCGAAAAATCCGCGCTGCAAATCGCCAACTGGCTCGCCGATTGCCTGGAGGTCGAGCGCGTTCTGCATCCCGCACTGCCCTCCTGCCCCGGCCACGAATTCTGGAAGCGCGATTTTCTCGGCTCCTCCGGCGTGTTTTCCATCGTCTTCAAGCCCGGTCCCACGAAGGAGCAGGTGCACGCCTTCGTCGACGGCCTGAAACTTTTCAAGATTGGTTACAGTTGGGGCGGAGTGACCAGTCTGGTGAATTCCTACAACATCGGGCGCATTCCCGGCCGCCCGCCTTACGAACACCGCATCGTGCGCCTCAACATCGGCCTTGAATCCACCCACGACCTCATCGCGGACCTGCAGCAATCCCTGCCGAATCTCCGCGCCTGAGATGCGTGGCCTGTGGCTCGGGTTCCGTGAGCTCAAGAGCGCCCGCCTCACGGCAAAAGCCGCTTTGGGGCTCTCCGCGCTGGAAAGCGGCAGGCTTAAGTTTTCAGATTGTTGGAATGCACTTCATTCTTCGGGCCACCAGGCACGGGTCACGGCTCACGGCCTCAATAGTTGTCGCCGTTCACCGCGTCGTAAACGAATCGGAACTTCGACGGGTTTTTGTCTTTGCCGACCACCAGCTCCACTTCTTCGAAGAGTTGCATTCCATCCGGCGACACTTCATACGTCCGCCGCATCGAGCCCTTCTTCGGCAGTTGCGATTCGCTCACCAATTTCGTGCCTTCCCAATGCGCTTCCACAAGGTCGGTGCCCACACCGGCCGGTTCGTCCGGCTTGTGCCCATCGGTATAAAAAATCGTCTTGCGCCCTTGGTCGCCGAACATCGTCACCACCGGATCGGTCCCGCTCTTTCCCTCCATGCGCAGCCGCACCGAAGGGTCGATCAATTCCCGGTATCGCTCTTTTTCCTGCTCGGTGTCCTTTTGCGATCCGTTGGGACGCTGGCCGCCGCCAATGCCGGGCCCGCCGATTCCCCCGCCGGGAAAACCGATGCGCGGCCCTCCGTATCCGCCGTGGCTCGAGTTCGGATCGTTCACCTTGCGCTGGTTCGATCTCTGCCGCGGATCGTCGCTATCGTCGCGATTCAGCACCCACGACCCCAGAATATTTTTTCGCGGCTCAATCTTCGGCGGTGGCGGAGTCGGCGGGCCGGAATTCACCGCATCCGCGGGGGGAGTGATTGGCCCCGGCGGCGCTTGGGCGAACACTCCAGCCACGAACACCAGCCCCATCCCGGCGATTGCCACGATTCGATGCGATTGCTTCATAGCCTTCTTCCCTGCGCGTTCTTCCCGCAAAAGGATTCGCTTGGCGGAGTCCCTCGATTGCTTTCCCGGCGAATTCTTGAAAAGTTCCACGCTGCAACCCGACGGGATCTTCCCGCTGACTGTCTGAGCATCCGAACCGGCCCGAAGGATGCCTGCGGCAAATTCTAGGCGAGCTGGCGATCCAAATCCCGTGCGCGTTCCAGCAGTGCCAGCGCCCCCAGCTCGCGGAATTTTCGCGCGCGTTCCCGGTAATCATGGGCGCTCTTCGGCAAAATGCCCATGAACGGCACGCCCGCCGCCTGCGCCGACAAGGCGTCATCCACATTGTCTCCCAGATAGAGCGCGCGGGCGGGATCGCGCTTTCCCAGAATCGCGAAGAGCCCATCCGGGAGCGGCTTCTTCGGCGCGTCGTCCATGGTCACCACCTTACGAAAGTATTTCGCCGCCGTCCAACGCTCAAAGGAATAGGCAAATTCGGGCCGCGTTCTTCCCGTGAACAAATTCAGCTCCCGACGCCGTGCCCATTT
>JAJPIE010000022.1 GCA_021324935.1 Acidobacteriota bacterium | reverse complement strand
CGTAATCCCGATTCGCTCCCCGGAGGCTGCGCGCTCTACCAATTCGGACAACTTTTGCTTGGCCTCGAATAGCCCAACCTTGCGCAAAAGCCACCTCTTATCATCTAGAATAACTTTCTAGATTCAACCCACTCCCTACACAAGGTCCCCGCAGGTTTCCTTGGAAATTAGCGCGCGGCCATTGCCGGCGTTTCGGCCTTGAGGTACACACCATTCGCCGCGCCGACGCCCGCTCCGGGCGACACACGGTGGCCCTGATCGATCAACACTTTCTCCATCGCCGCCAGCAGTTGCAGCACAAACGGCTTCTGGCTGCAGTAGCCCATCAGGCCGAGCCGCCAGATTTTCCCCTTCAACGCGCCGATGCCGCCGGCGATTTCGATGTTGAATTCCTCCAGCAACTGGCCGCGGAATTTCGCGTCGTCCACGCCCGCGGGGATCATCACCGCGGTCACCGTCACCAGGCGATCCTTTGGATTTTCCACCAGCAGTTTCAATCCCAGCGCTTCCACGCCGGCGATCAGCGCCAACTGGTTGCGCTTGTGCTTCGCCCAGCGTGCTTCCAGCCCCTCTTCCAGCACGATGCGCATCGCTTCGCGCAGCGCGTAGATCAAAGAAATCGGCGGCGTGTGGTGATAGAGGCGGTCTTTGCCCCAATAGTTCATCGCTGTAGTCAGGACGAAATACCAGCTCTGCACTTTCGACTTGCGGTTGCGAAACACTTCCTCGGCGCCAGGGCTCACGGTGATCGGCGACATCCCTGGTGGCGCGCTGATGGCCTTCTGCGAGCCGCTGAAGCAGATGTCGATTCGCTGCTTGTCCACATGCAACGGCTCCGCCGCCAGCGACGCAACGGTATCCACCACCAGCAGAGCGCCGCATTCATCCGCCACCTTCCGGAACGCATCCAGATCCGTCACCACGCCGGTGGAAGTCTCGCCGTGCGCGAGACCAATCATCTTGATCTTCCGTCCCTTCGCCAGCTTGCGCACGTCTTCCGCGTCCACCGGTTTTCCGTTGGGCGCTTCCACCTTATGGATCTTTGCGGGAGTGTGCTGCCCGATCACGTACATGCGCTCGGAGAAAGTCCCGTTGACGCAGCAAATCGCTTCGTCGCCCTCTTCCAGCGAGTTCACCACCGAAGCTTCGATGCCGCCCGAACCCGACGCCGACAGCGGAAAGGTAATCCGGTTCTCCGTCTGGAAGATGCGGCGCATGAGGATTTGCGTTTCGTCCATACAGTCGCGAAACCACGGGTCCAGATGGCCCACAATCGGGCTGGCCAGCGCGCGGTACACGCGCGGGTCCACCGAGGACGGTCCCGGTGTCATCAGCAGCCGGACGGGGGGATTCATTTCACCCATTGGATTGGTCATGGCAAACCTCTTCAAATCATCGTTTGGTACTACCGAGGCAACCGCGGGTAGCAGCAGGGGACAAACATGCGCCCGGATTCCGCGGAAGCACCAGTGTCCCGCAGGGGGTGGCGAGGGCGCAACCGACAATTTGGCTGCCGGGAAAGCGGCGCCATTGGCAGCGCCCAGCCCAGTGGCCCGGCCACAGCGAGGAAATCTCCTAGGCCCGGTTTAACGGAACGTGCGATAACCTCACGGCACGGCTGTCCAGGAAAAATTTGCGCGTGCTCCGTTGCCTCGGCTAGTCGATAGTTACTTCCGGCTTGACACCTTCCGGCCTTCGGCGTACAAAACAACAACCCTGCACTCTCGTGTTACCCGAATCAAGGAGGCAGCGGATGCGCCGGACGATCGCTCTTGTCGGAGCATTCTTAGTTCTTGTATGGTCTGGCGCCGCGCGTCCATGCGCTGCCCAGCAACTCCTGCCCAAATCCAGATCGGTCATCAAGGCGGAGAGCAAGCTCGTGCAGCTCGCCGTCATCGCGCTCGATGAGAAAGGCGCGGCTGCGCCCGAACTCAAAAAGAACAATTTTCGTATTTTCGACGATGGCGTCGAACAGGAAGTCCGCTATTTTTCCCATGAGCGGGTTCCCGTTTCACTGGCGCTCGTCGTCGACGACAGCGAAAGCGTCACCCACAAGCTCCCATTCATACGAAACGCCTCGGAAACCATCCTGGCGCCTTATCCCGACCGCTTGGCCCAGGCCCGCTCCGGGGATGAGTTTGCCATCATCCGTTTTGCCAGCAAGCCCCAGATCGTCCTCGATTTCACCATCGAACCCTGGCGCAAGGTCAAAATCGGGGGAGAGGACGGCGTCTTCCCGGCCACGCGAGGCAGGGAAAGCGGCACTGCGCTTTTCGACACCGTCTATCTGGCGGTCACTTATTCCAAAATGCATGCATTCAACAAGCAGCATTCCGCGGTCATTCTGATCACCGATGGCGGTGATAACCACAGCCGCTACCGCTTCAAGGATGTCAAAAGCCTTCTTGAGGAATCGGACGTCCCCGTCTTCAGCATCATTCCTCCCCCCGTCAAGATTCGCGAAAGCCTCTTCGACCCTTTTGAACACAAGCAGCCGAGGATCGAGGACGACCCCGCCGAGAGCCGCGATCCCTTTTCCATTGAAACCGACGCTGACGTCATCGGCCCCGCCGAGCGCCATGGTCCGGGAAATCTCAAAGAGCTGGCCGATGCCTCGGGCGGCGGCGTCTTCACCGCCACCAAGGATGAGGACATTCCGCATATCGCTTATGCGTTATGCAAAGCCATTCGTTTCGTCTATCTGTTGGGATACGTTCCGTCTGGCTTGGGCGCCGTGAAACATCCTCCCGATTGGGACGGCAAGCATAAGCTAAAACTCGAACTTACCCCCGACCAGGAGTTCCGCGGCTACTCAACCTACTTCAAGCGGAGTTATCACGAACGCTCCGGAGCGATCTTTCATGACGAGGCCCCTCCTCCGCTAGTCCATCCCTGACTGACATTTGCACCAGGCGGCTTGCCGCGCCAGGCATCTACGGTTGCGTGAAGCTACGCACAAAAAAAGCGGCAAGCCGGCTGTATCCGGTAATCTTCCCTCCTGTAATCGCCGCTACTTCGCAGTGAGCCACAGAAAATAAATTGGTTGTCAGCAAGCCGGAATACATTTGCGATTGGTGTTTGGCCGGTAAAATGCCCGCATTACTTCGAGCGGGATTGGTGTGACTGCCGGTTGTTCATAAAACGGCACCTACGGAGTTGTGCCATGAACATTCATCCCAAAGAAGCATTGGATTATCACTTTGGCGCTCGCCCAGGAAAAATTGAAGTCGTGCCCTCCAAGCCCTGCCGCACGCAGCGCGATTTGAGTTTGGCCTACACCCCGGGGGGGCGCATCCCTGCCTGGAAATCCAAGCCAACGCACACGATGCTTACAAGTACACCACCAAGGGGAACCTGGTGGCCGTGGTTTCCAACGGCACTGCTGTGCTTGGTCTGGGGCACATCGGCGCGCTGGCAGGCAAGCCGGTGATGGAGGGCAAGGGAGTGCTGTTCAAGAGATTTGCCGACGTGGATGTCTTCGATCTGGAAGTGGATTCCGCAGATCCGGAAGATGTGATTCGCGTGTGTACCCTGCTGGACCCCACATTTGGCGGAATCAACCTGGAAGACATTAAAGCCCCGGAGTGCTACTACATCGAAGAGACCTTGAAAAAGAAGCTGAAAATTCCGGTGTTCCACGACGATCAGCATGGAACGGCAATTATTTCCGGAGCCGCGCTGCTGAACGCCTTGGAGTTGGTCGGCAAACAAATTGACAAAGTGCGATTGGTGGTCAATGGCGCAGGGGCTGTGCGCCGAACACTATACGTCCCTGGGCGTGCGCCGGGAAAACATCATCATGGTGGACACCAAAGGCGTGATTCATGAAGGCCGGGCCGAAGGGATAAACCCCTACAAGGCCCGATTTGCGCAAAAGACAGGTCTGCGAACGCTGGAGGAGGGGCTGGGAGGCGCGGACGTTTTCGTCGGATTGTCAGTAAAAGGCTCGCTGACTCCGGAGATGCTCCGCGGAATGGCGGCGCGCCGTGGAATTGATCCGCCATAAGGATCCGAATCTGATCGTCGACGGTGAAGTCATGGCGGACACTGCCGTAGTGCCGGAGATCATTGAGCAAAATTATCCATTCTCGAAACTCCGCGGAGGCGCCAACGTGCTGGTGTTCCCGGACCTTTGCTCGTTCAGAATGATTGGTGACACTCGGTAGAGTGTCAGGATGAGCGGAATACGGTGGTATGAGCTTCCCGAGGCTCGCCAGCTGGCGAGCCTCGGGAAGAGGTT
>JAJPIE010000079.1 GCA_021324935.1 Acidobacteriota bacterium | reverse complement strand
TTCTGGATTGATGTTTCCGGGAAAACCTGCGGGGTGGTGCTGATGCAGACGCTGCCGTTCAGCGACGATGGGGCGCTAGCGGCGGAGGAGGAGTTCGAGCGGGCGCTTTACGCGAGCACGGCGAGGTGATGCTCTGAGCGATCCGTTCGGTGCGCAATCGACTTGAGAAGCGCGAAAACCACTCCAGTGAAGCGTTCGGTATACAATTGACTCCCTATAAGCAGGAAGGACGTGGTGGAGCGTGACAAGACGCAAAATGCCGACTTTTGGCGGGTTCGCGTGCTGCCCGTGTTAGTTCGAAGCGGGCTGATCCTGATTGTGGCTTTGCTGACCGTTTCCCGTGCGGCTGCTCAGGGCATTGCGCAAGGCCCGCCGCCCCCTGCTTCGGCGAAAACCATTCAATGCAAGGGCCGCTCGATTCCTCAACTGGAGGATGTCACCGAAAAGGCCGGCATTCATTTTTCGCACACCTCGGCCCCGGACAGCCGGTACATCGTGGAATCGATGAGCGGCGGAGTGTTGCTGCTCGACTACGATCGCGACGGCTGGCCGGACATTTATTTCACGAATGCGCCGACGGTGGAGATGGCGTTGAAGCGGCAAACGGCCCGCGGAGCGCTCTACCACAACAATCACGACGGCACGTTCACGGATGTGACCGACAAGGCGGGAGTCGGAAAGCCGTGCTTCGCAATGGGCGGAGCGGTGGGTGATTACGACAACGACGGCTGGCCGGACATTTACGTGACCTGCTACGGCGGGAATGTCTTGTATCACAACAATGGAGACGGGACGTTTACGGATGTCACGGCGAAAGCGGGCGTGCGGGACGGGCGATTTTCCACGGGGGCGGCGTTTGGGGATTACGACAATGACGGCTTTCTGGACTTGATGGTGACGAACTACGTGGACCTGGACATCCACAACCTGCCGGCGTTCGGCAGCACGGTGACGTGCAAATACATGGGCATTGATGTGCAGTGCGGGCCGCGAGGATTGAAGGGCTCCGGCGATTCATTGTTTCACAACAATGGCGACGGGACGTTTACGGACGTTTCCAAAAAAGCCGGCGTCGACGACCCGAACGGGTACTACGGCCTTACGACAGTCTGGGCGGACTTCAACAACACGGGCAGGCCGGACATCTATGTGGCCAACGATTCGACGGCGGGATTTCTCTATCGCAACGATGGGCACGGCAAGTTCACGGATATTGGATTGGAATCCGGGACGGCGCTCGGCGAAGACGGTCACGAGCAGGCGGGGATGGGGGTTGCGCTAGGCGACTACCTGCACACGGGCCGGCCATCGCTGGTAGTAACGAATTTCGCGTTCGACAACACGCCACTCTACCGGAACGACGGGAATTGGGATTTCCAGGATGTTTCGTACCCGTCCGGCATCGGCTTGCCATCCGTCCCCTATGTAAAGTGGGGCGTGGCATTTGTGGATTTGGATAATGACGGCTGGCTGGATCTGGTAACCGTGAACGGGCACGTCTATCCGCAGGTGGACCAGTTGCAGTCAGGCGCCCGGTATCGCGAACCGAAGCTCGTGCAATACAACCAGGGCAACGGAACGTTCTGTGACGCGAGCGACCAGTCTGGGCCGGCCGTAAGCGAACCACGCGTTTCGCGTGGACTGGCGGTGGGGGATTTGTTTAACGATGGGAATATGGATTTAGTGGTGGAAGATTTGCAAGGGAGTCCTATGATTTTGCGGAATCCGGGAGTTTCCGGACGCCACTGGGTGAGCTTTGAGCTGGAGGGGATAAAGAGCAACCGGCTCGCGGTCGGAGCAAGATTAAGGGTGGTGGCGGGAGGAATGACGCAGACAGACGAGATTCACAGCGGCGGCAGCTACCTTTCGCAAAACGACATGCGGGTACACTTCGGGCTAGGCAGCGCTACCAAGATCGACAGCCTGGAGATTCGATGGCCGTCTGGCACGGTGGAGACGTTGAAAAATCTCGAAGCGGACAAGTTTTACAGCGTGCTCGAGGGGCGAGGGATTGTGCCGGCGGCAGACATTCGCCCGAGTGGTGCCGCGAAAAGGCCGTAACTACATTTTGTCTTGCTTCACACAGTTCAGCCGGGTGCGTCAGATCGAAATCGACCAAACTGTTTTCGCCGCATGGGGTTCGCGGTCGGCGCGCGGATTGGGATAGAATGCTCAGGTTCGTCGCTAGAAATGAACTGTCGAGGGGAATGGAAATGAAGAGAGCGGGAATCGTGGTCGTGGTTTCGCTGTTTGCTTTTACTTTGATTGCATTGACACAAGAAGGAAACACCCGTGCGGCAAGCGGCGCAGCCGGAGCCAAAGGCTATAAGGTCACCGGGAAGATTCCGGTAGCGGGAGAAGGCGGTTGGGATTACCTGGTGGTGGACGAAGCTGCGCGGCGGCTGTACCTTTCGCACTCCACGCACGTGGTCGTTTTCGACGTGGATTCGCACGCGGTAGCCGGGGACATTGCGGACACGCAGGGAGTTCACGGGATCGCTTTGGCGCGAGATCTGGACCGGGGATTTGTCAGCGACGGCCGGGCCAATTCCGTTACGATATTCGACCTAAAGACACTGAAGACGATCAGCACTGTGCCGGCGGGAACGAACCCGGATGCTATTTTGTACGACGAGATTACCAAGCGCGTCTTCGCATTCAACGGCCGGAGCAAAGACGCAACGGTGATTGACGCGGCCACGGGGAAGGTGGTGTCCACGTTCCCGGTAGGCGGCAAACCGGAATTTGCGGCTGCGGACGGGAAGGGCAACGTCTATGTGAACGTGGAAGACACCAGCGAAATTTTGCACATCGACGCGCAGAAAATGACGATTTTGCACCGCTGGCCGCTGGCACCGTGCAAAGAACCGTCGGGATTGGCGATGGACACGGAATCGCGCCGGCTGTTTGCGGTGTGCGACAACGAAATGATGGCGGTGGTGAACGCGGACACCGGGAAAGTGGTGGCGACACCGAAGATCGGCGAGGGCCCGGATGCGGCGGCGTTTGACCCAGGCACGAAGGACATCTTTTCGTCGAACGGCGAAACTGGAACGCTCACGGTTGTTCACGAAGAATCGCCGGACAAGTATTCCGTCGTGCAGAACCTGACCACTGAGAAGGGAGCGAGGACAATGGCGCTGGACTTGAAAACGCACACGCTTTACCTGCCTGCCGCGGAAATGGTTCCGCCGGGTCCGGGCCAGAAATGGCCGAGCGTCAAGATGGGAACGATGCACCTTTTGATCGTCTCCGAGTAATCCAATCAACCGACGCGCTGGTTGGCGAGAAGTTGCTTTCTGCGGCGGGACACGGCGGACTGCGGACCAATATCGACCAGGCGAGGTGCAAGTTCATGAGCGATTCTCTCGGAGTCACAGTCGACAAAACCGAGGAGGTTGCGGCGCAGCGGGTCTCGGGGTTTCAATGGGTGGGCTGGTCCAGCTTTTTCTTTGCGATTGTGCAGAGCGTGTGCACGGTCTTTGTGGCGCTCAGCGGTTTGCGGTTGCTTCTGGGCGCCGCTGCAATTAGCGCCGCGATAGGCGCGATGGAGGTTGTGGACAAAATCCACGCGGACGCGTTCCGGGTTCCGATGGTGATGTTTGCGCTGATCGGCGCGGTCTTCAACCTGGTGGCCTTGTGGCAAGTGAGGAGGCTGCGGGGACGCGCGGCTTCGGCATGGCGACAAAAAGCCATCTCCAGCAGCAAGTTCACTTCGGAAAGATTTCAGCTTGGGTTATCGCTGCTGACGCTGGCGCTGCTGGCGGTGGAGTCGTATTACCACTACCAACACGTGCACCACCTCTGAGAAGCGGCTCAGCCAGACTTTCGGTCAGAAAAGAGGGGGCGGGAGAGCTGCTATTCGCGAAGAGCCTTAGCCAGGCGCTTGTGCAGCCTTTCGCTGTAGCCTACCGGCAACTCATACGTGCGGTCATCCGCCGTCAAAACCAGGATATTCCGGGTGGAGTCCAGGATCGCGGAGCAAACTTCACAGTTCTCGAGGTGGTTCTCGATGTCCTGAAGCAGTTGAGGATCAAGCTGCCGGTCGAGGTATTCCGAGATGTGCTCCCAAACGTGTTTGCACTCCAACTTCATTGAAACAACCTCCCGAAGAAACCTTTACGCGCCGGAGCCGCCGTCTTCAGGTAAGGCACCAATCGTTTTTGCAGCATCATGCGCGCCCGGTGCAACCGCACTTTGACCAGCGTAACACTGATTCCCAATGCGTTTGCAGTCTCTTCTTGGTTGAGTTCCTCAAGGTCCCGCAAAACCAGGACCTCGCGGTAGATGGGAGGGAGTTGCGCCACCGCTTCGCGCAATTTCTCCCGCATTTCTTTTTTTTCCAGGGCCTCGGAGGGTATTTCGCGCCAGTCGGTCAAGACCGCCGGGGTGAAGTCACCTTCCTTGTCGTGCTTGTCCTCGTCCAGCGATTCGTGGATGGCTTGCTTGGCTTTCCGCAGGCGCTGGCGCGCTTCGTTCATGGCAATGGTAACGAGCCAGGTGCTGAATTTCGCGTCGCCGCGAAAGTTCCTCAGGTGACGAAAGGCGTTGATCATGACTTCCTGAGCAGCGTCTTCGGCTTCGCTCTCATTGCGGAGCATCGCGAAAATCGTCACAAAGACAAGTTTCTCGTAGGGGCGGACCAATTGGTGGAATAGGTCGACCTCGCCCGCAAGGACGCGGGCGATGAGATCCTTTTCCTGCTCAACGGTCGTCGACATGTACCTCGACTGCTCCTGGGCCGCCAAACTCCCTACGAGTGTGTCCCGTGGAAAAGGTTACACGCATATTAGTCCCAGGAGGTCTGATTTCCAGGCGGCCGATTCCTGAAACCTTTTGCGTGGCCCCCACTCGAATCACTGACCATGAAAAAGCAACGGGTCGATTCGAAAGAGGGCACCATGAAAAAGCTGATGGTTATAGCACTATTACTTTGGGGAATCCCGGCTCTTCCGCAAACCACGAAGACTCTGGAAAACCTGGACAAGAACGGAGTGGCCATTCAAGGCTACGATCCGGTGGCCTTCTTCACGCAGAACAAGCCAGTGAAAGGAAACGAGCAATTTCAAAGTGCGTACAAGGGAGCTACCTACTATTTCGCCTCCGCGGCAGACAAAGCGGCATTCGACGGCGCTCCGGCCAAATACGAGCCGCAATTCGGCGGTTTCTGCGCCTACGGAGTTTCTAAGGGGAAACTCGTTCCCATCGACGTCGAGGCGTTCCAGATCGTCAACGGCAGGCTGCTCCTCCAGTACGACCTGGACGTGAAGGACAAATTCAACAAGGATCCAGCGGGCAATCTGCAAAAAGCGGACGAGAATTGGCCGGCCCTGGTGGAAAAGAAAGGCCGATAGTTCCGGGGAGCCAATAAACCATGAACCCCGTCGCCATGCAAACGAAGGGAAAAGAAGTGTCACTCAACATTTTCAGCTGGATTCTGCGCTTCGCGGCGGCCACGATCCTATTGCAGACGTTGTTCTTCAAGTTCACCGCCGCGCCGGAATCGGTTTACATCTTCACGAAGGTAGGTGCCGAGCCGTGGGGCAGAATCGGTTCAGGAATCATAGAATTGATCGCCGCCCTTTTGCTGCTTTCGCCGCGATTGACGTGGTTTGGTTCCATCCTGGCACTTGGAATGATGACCGGCGCGATTGCGAGCCATTTGACCGTGCTTGGAATTGAGGTGCAAGGAGACAAGGGGCTTCTGTTCGCTCTGGCGGTGATCGTGTTCGTGGCGTCAGCGATCAATTTGCTTCTGCACCGCGGGGAAATCCCCTGGATCGGCCGGAGGCTGGCATGAGCGCAGCGGCAATGACGTTTGCGCAGAGAGGTGGCATCGGGGCCGAACCTACGGCTCCCCAGGCGCCGGAGTTGGTCGAAGCCGCGCGGGATGTATTATTGCAAGGACTGGGACTTCTTTTCCGGCTCGAAGATCAGAAATATGCGCAAAAGGCGGGGGAGCCGTTTCAAGCTTCCATCGGCGGCCATTTTCGCCATGTTCTGGAACATTTTCAATGCCTGCTCGAAGGCCTGCCGACCGGGACCGTCAATTACGATGCGCGCCGCAGGAATCCACGCATTGAAAACGAAGTGACTTTTGCTTCGATTGCGGCGTGCGATGTGATGAGGGCGCTAAAGAAGTGGGATGCGAGGACGGTGGAACGCGCTTGCAAGACGGCCACCAGCGTCGCTTATCATTCCGAGTCCCCAGCGCTGCTGGAATCCAACATTGGCCGGGAACTGGCCTATTGCGTGGCCCATGCGATTCACCATTACGCGATTATCCGCCTGATTGGCAGCGAAGTGGGAGTTGCGGTTCCGAAGGAATTCGGCTACGCGCCATCCACTCTCAAACACAAGTCCAGCGTGAGCGCTGATTGACGAGGGCGGAATGGACTTCCACATATCTCATTTCGGCGGAAGCATAGCGACCGGTGTGGCAATCGTCCTCGCGGCGTTCGTTTCCGAGGATGCCACGACAATTACGGCGGCGAGCCTTGCGGCAGGAAGCTTACTCGATGTCCGGTTTGCGTTTCTTAGCGCGTTCGCAGGCCTCTGGGCAGGCGACCTTGTCGTGTATGCCGTGGTGCGCTTTTTCACAGGCCAGATGCAAAGGCTGGGTTGGTTGGCAGGCGATGCAAAACTACAAGCGTTGAACAATCTTAGGGCTCCTAAGGAATGGGCGCTGGCTCTTAGCCGGTTCTTTCCCGGCACCCGGTTACCTGCGTACGTTGCGGCCGGATTGAGGCGCATGCCTTTCTGCCACTACGCGGGCATTACGGCGTTGACCGCGATGCTCTGGACGGCAATCGTTTTCGTGGGTGTCGCGATTTTTCCTTCGCACGCAACGACCGCTGCCACGCGAATCACAAAGCTCAGCATTGCCGGACTGGGAATTTTTGGGTTGCTCCTCATTTGGCGTCACGCAGGAGTCCGGGTTCAAGCCCTGCTCCAACATGTCTGGCAAAGGCTCACCCGCTGGGAGTTCTGGCCGGCGTGGCTGTTCTACGCGCCTGTTACCGCAATGTGCGCCTGGCTGGGAATTCGCTACCAGGGGCTTTCCCTGCCCACGATCGCGAATCGCAACCAGAAGAACGGCGGAATCATCGGTGAGTCCAAGATCGAGATTTTGCATCAACTGATGCGCAATTCACCGGAAGCAACGGCTCCAGCCTATTTGATTGCCGCGGGTGAAGTTGAGGGGCGGATTGTGCGGATCGAATCTGTGCTGCAACTGCACGGCATCGCGTATCCTTTCGTCTTGAAACCAGACGTCGCACAACGTGGCGCGGGTTATCACAAGGTGCGTTCCCCGGAAGACGCGAGAGATTATCTGCGAATTGTTACGCAGCCGCTGGTGCTACAGCGTTACGCAGCGGGTCCGAATGAGGCCGGTATTTTTTACTATCGTTTCCCCGGAGAGGCTCGCGGCCAGATCTTCGGCATTACTCGAAAGCGATTTCCAGAGATCACAGGTGATGGTGTTCACAGTGTGGAACAACTGATCGCCAGGGATGAACGCGCGCGGTTCCTCAAGAATATCTACGTGAAGCGGCTTGGCGCGGATGCCGGCAGGGTTCCCGCTGAAGGCGAGAAGGTGCGGCTGGTGGATGCCGGAAACCATTGCCAAGGCTGTATTTTCGAAGATGGCTGGGACCTCTATTCGGAAAAATTGCGTGAAGCCATCGACGATATCAGCCGGCCGATCGCGGGATTCCACGTCGGCCGCTTTGACCTTCGGTACGCGGACGATGAAGAGCTGCGCGCCGGCAAGGGCTTCCAGGTGATCGAGTTGAACGGGGCGGGTTCGGAGGCGACAAATCTGTACGACGCGAAAAATTCGCTGTGGAATGCCTACGGCACGCTTTACCGTCAGTGGAAGCTGATCTACGCAATTGGCGCCGAAAATCGCAAACTCGGCGCCGTACCGCGATCCGTTCTGGATGTGTGGCGCGATTGGCGGGAATATTCGGCCCGTGCCTCCGAATTTCCGATAGCGGACTGAACCGTGTGCACCCTGAGCTTTTTGCCGGATGGAAATGGGTTCGTGGCGGCGATGAACCGCGATGAACTGCGCACACGTCCCGCTGCGTTGCCTCCGGCGGTGCATCAGGCTGGCGAATGTACCTTGGTATACCCGCAAGAGTCGAGCGGGGGCACTTGGATCGGGGGGAACGCGTGTGGCACGGTATTGGCGCTGCTGAACTGGTATTCGATTGAACGTGGATTACTGGGAAAGAAGAGCCGCTCGCGCGGAGAACTTATACCGCAATTGCTGAAAGAATGTGATACCGAGAGAGTGAAGCGAGCGGTCGCGAGCCTGGAGCTGGGAGGAATATTCCCCTTTCGGCTTTTTGGTTTTTTCCCGCAGGAGAAAACCATTCAGGAATGGCAATGGGACACGGGCATTTTGACCTCCCAATTTCATAAATGGGGACGGGGGCATTGGTTCTCGTCGAGTCGTTCTGATGAGCGTGCCGCGGCGGAGCGCGGGAGAGCTTGCGAGCTGGCCTGGCCGGAGCAGCGGGAAGATCCGTCGGGGTGGCTGCGCCGGTTGCACGCGGGTCATTTGCCCGAACCCGGGGCATTTTCGGTTTGCGTTCATCGCGAAGATGCAGCCACGGTCAGCTACACCGAGATCGAATGGGGATCCTGCAAATTGCGAATGCGCTACCTTGCGGGAAATCCATGCCGAGCGGCGGAATCGCAGGAAGTGTCGAGGCATCTGGTTCACTCGACCGCGTCGCAGGGCCGATTCATGCCGGCGCCGAACGAAACCTTTTTGATCCGGTGAACTCTAACCAGTCAACGATTCGTCGAGAAGGACTACCCGCTATGAAAGACAAAGTTGTGTTCATCACCGGGGCAAACGGCGGCCTAGGTTCCACGGTGACCCGCAGCTTCCTGCAACGGGGTGCGAGAGTGATTGGAGGCTCTTTGCGCATTACGGCCGCGGATTTTCCGAAACCCAATTTCGAGGCGCTGGCGATCGATTTCAATCGCCCGGAGGAGATCCGCAAGGGCGTATCCGGGATTTTCGAGCGTCATGGCCGGCTGGACGTTCTGGTGCATATCCTTGGAGGCTTTGCAGGCGGGCTCTCGGTGGCGGAAACCACGGACGCTTTGTGGGACCAGATGCAGAGTATCAATCTTACCGCCGCGTTTCGTGTTTTCCGCGAGTGCATCCCCCATCTCCGAAAGGCCAAAGCAGGCAAACTGATCGCCATCGGAAGCCTGACGGCAGCGCAGGCTCATGCCAATCTGGGCGCGTATGTTGTGTTCAAGTCGGCGCTGGTGACGCTGGTGCAAACGATCGCGCTGGAAAATGCCGAAGCGGGGCTCACCGCCAACGTGATATTGCCCGGGACGATGGATACGCCTGCAAATCGCAAGTCGATGCGCGATGCCGATTTTTCGAAATGGCTTAAAACTCAAGATGTGGCGGATTTGATCGTGTCGCTGGCCGATGAAAACGCCAAACACCTCACGGGTCTCGCCATCCCCATTGAGGCCCGTCATGCTTGAGCATGCCGTGGCTTTCCTGGTGCGGGCGTACTACGCCTATACGCTCGCCGGTTGCCTGTTTGCGATTTTGTTTGTGATTCGCGGTGTTCAGATGGTGGATGTGCAGGCGCGTGGCGCAGGTGTGGGGTTCCGGTTGCTCATCTTTCCGGGTGTGATCGCGTTTTGGCCGCTGCTGCTGCGGCGGTGGTTCGAAGCCGATGGGGAAGCTCCGGCGGAAAGGAATGCTCACCGGTGATTCAGCCCCTTCGCAAACTACATCGGCGGATCTTCTATCTGCTGGCCATGGTGCTGCCGATTTTTTTCATTGCCGGAATCCGCTGCCGGCATCGGGTGTTGCATAGCCGTATATCGCCGTCAAGCGAAGCGCCGTTGCCGGGAAGCGCGGCTGCTCCAGAGCCGCGCGAATTGCGGGCAGGAGCGCCGCGATGAGCCACCGATACGCGGGGATAAGCTGGAACCCGCAGAAACGCGCTTACGATCTGATGGTGGCGGCCGGGGTGGTGTTATATCTGGTAACGTTTCTCGCTCTCAGCTCGTTGCTTCATCCGGCTGCAACGGCGGAAACCCTGCTTATCCGCGGGTTCGGGTCCTGCGCCTTCTTGTTGCTCAACGTAGTCCTATGCATTGGTCCTCTTTGCCGGCTCGACTCCCGATATCTTCCACTGCTTTATAATCGCCGCCATCTTGGTGTAACGACATTTCTTCTGGGAATGGTCCACGGCGCTTTTTCCCTTTTTCAGCTTCACACGCTGGGCGATTCCGACCCTCTGATCAGTTTGTTCACGGCAAATCGAAACTATCAGAGCCTTGCCGATTTTCCGTTTCAGCCGCTGGGTTTTCTAGCGCTCCTCATTTTGTTTCTGATGTCGGCGACCAGCCACGATTTCTGGCTGCGTAATCTCACGCCGCGCGTGTGGAAATCGCTGCACATGTTGGTGTACGCAGCTTATGGCCTTCTGGTGGCGCATGTGACGCTTGGGCTGTTGCAATCGGAACGCAGCCCCTGGCTGGTTGCCGCGATGGGGACTAGTCTGGCGCTGGTGCTTTCCCTGCACGTTGCCGCGGCGCGCAAAGAACGAGAACTCGACGATTCCACTCCCAAAGCACAAGAGGAAAACTACGTCAAGGTCTGCGCAGTTAGCGAAATTCCGGAGAAATGCGCAAAATTAGTTTCATTGCGCGGCGAACGCGTGGCCATCTTCAAGTTCGACGGGAAGATCTCGGCGCTGTCCAACGTGTGCCGGCACCAGAACGGGCCGTTGGGAGAAGGGCGAATCATTGATGGATGCGTAACCTGCCCCTGGCACGGCTTTCAATACCAGCCCGAATCGGGCGCCGCGCCGGAGCCATTCACAGAGAAGGTTTCCACCTTTCGAACCAAACTGGTGGATGGATGCGTCTGGTTGGATCCCCATCCGCTTCCGCCGGGGACATACATCGAGCCCAGCCGCATCGGCCGATCGTGAGGCATGTGCATGAGTGAGTTTTATATCGGCTATCTTTCCTCCGCGCCTCTGGCTATCCGTAGACGTGTGCGGCTCCTGGCAGCGGCCATGGTGGTGTTCGCCGTTGGAGGAGCGGCGCTCTTTGCCGCATCGCAGAATAGGTTCGCGGCCTCATTTTTTGATTATGGGAAGCCCGCGGAGTTTTCCGGCAGTCTGGTCCTGCAGCCCTATCCGGCACTGCTGGTGAACCGCGGAATGGCGGGTTCTTCCGAAACGCCGTACTTGCTGGTCGCTCCGGGAAAGTTTGGCGCGGATGCACTCGTGTCCGGGCGCGAGGGAAGGAACGTCAGATTACGCGGCACGCTGATTCATCGCACCGAAGGGAAGATGATCGAAATTGAGCCCAGCTCGATCCAGGATCTGGGCGAAAGTGCCGACCGGAAGGGCCGTCCCCGAGATTTGGGGTTCGCCACATTGAGCGGTGAAATTGTCGACACCAAGTGTTTCCTCGGAGTCATGAACCCTGGGGAAGGCAAAGTCCACCGCGATTGTGCAGCGCGTTGCCTGAGCGGCGGGATACCACCGGCGCTGGTCTCCAGCGATTTCGATGGATTACAGAGATTATTTCTGCTGGTTGGGGATGATGGCAAGCCACTGCTGAAGTCGGGCTTCCTTCAGCGTGCGGGCCGGCCAGTTGCTATTTCGGGGCGCATCTTCGAATCCCAAGGTTTGTACTACTTGAGTACGAACGAGGTCCGGATCCAGGCGCTGGAGTAAATCGCGATGAAGATTCCCGGAAACCTTTTGCAGCGCTCGCACTCGTATTCGGGCGAGGTGGTTCGCTCCGAGTGCTAATCGAATCGAGGTTGTTGTGATTGTGAATTTTTTCCGGTTCCCCTTGGTTTACCTCGCCGCCCCAGGCATGTTCGTCTTGTTTGCCATTTTTCACCCAATTCACAGTACGCGTGGCGGGATATCCGGTGCATCCGGGAATCCGCCTGAGCGGGTGATTGTGGAATTGTTTACTTCGGAGGGTTGCTCAAGCTGCCCGCCGGCAGATGCGTTGCTGAAAAGCTTGAGCGAACAGCAACCGCTGGATGGGGTGCAGATTCTCGCGTTAGAAGAGCATGTCGACTACTGGAATCAACTTGGCTGGAGGGATCCATTTGCGTCCAACGCCTTCTCGCGTCGCCAGACGGACTATGCGGAAGCGTTTGGACGGGACGGAGTTTACACTCCCCAAATGATCGTCAACGGACAAATTGAGTTCGTGGGGAGCCGTAGCACGGAGGCGCGCGAAGCGATTCAAAAGGCCGCGAGCGAGCCGAAATTACAGGTCATCCTAGGTTTGAGCGGCGACGCGGGTGCAAACAAAGCAACGATTGAAGTGACGGTCCGTAATCCGCACGGAATTTCCTTTCACGAGCCCGCCGAATTGTGGGTGGCCATAACAGAGACGAATCTACAATCGGATGTGAAAGCAGGGGAAAATTCGGGTGAGACACTAAAACACGCGGCGATTGTGCGCAGCCTGAGAAGGGTGGAATCTCTCCCGGAAGTTTCCAGTTTCAATGGGCGCTTCAATCTGTCCCTCGATCCCCGGTGGAAGAGGGAGAATTTATCGATGGTGGCATTCGTCGCCGAACGGACAAGCCGCAAGATTGCCGGCGCCGGGACTATCTCGCTGCGTCCGTGAGGCGATGAGGAAATTTCGGCGCTCTGCGCAGTATCACGCGGATTTGATTGTGACCGACGCTTAGTGGCGGACGGTGAGCACCGGGCAAGGCGCCTGGCAGGCTAGCCTGTAAGCGACCGCGGAAGGAAGTTGCGCGGCAGAACGCTTCCCGGAGCGCATTCCGAGCACGATCAAATCGGAGTGCTCTGCCAGCGCCAACCCCAGAATGTGCTCCGCTGGTTCGCCAAATCGAATTTGAAATGATGGTTCGCACTTCCCGTTGCACATCGCGGGAATGCCCCGCTTCATCCGCTGGATCAGAAAATCCTGGACAAGTTCGTGGCCACTCTTCGGGGACTCGGCCGCTTCCTCAACGACGTGCAAGACGGTGAGTTGCGAACCGTGTTCCCGCTCGAGAGCGTAGGCGTAACCAGCCGCACGCTCGGCATGGGGCTTGAAATTCGTAGCATAAAGAATTCGGCGAAGAGACGGCGCTCCGGTTTTGGGAGCTTCTGGGAGTGAGCCAACCGTCAGGATCGGAGGTTCGGCCAGACGAAATATTTCTTCAGCCACGGGCCCGAGCAACTGCCTTTTGCGAGCGGTACGGCCCTGAGTCCCGAGGACGATCAGGTCTACCGCATTTGTTTTTGCAAATTCCTGCAGCAGGGGCCAAACACCACCACAGCAGAGAATCTCCTCCTGGACTTGCCCGGCGCAGCCGGCTTCGTCGACCAAGCGCTGCATTTCGCGAGCGGCAAATCTCGTGGCCTGCCGAATGGCCTCGTCCGAGGCTTCCGGAGAAACGTAATGCAATACGCCGGCGGAAATTGCATGTACCAGGAAGATTTTGCTGTTGAACTGTCTGGCGATGCCGAGCGCATAGTCAAGCGCCGCCCGAGCAGCTGAAGAGAAGTCGGTGGCCACTAAAATTCGCTGCAGTTGGACGACCGGACTGACCAGGTCGTCCCGGGCGGTGACTCTACCTGATGACATAAATCTCGTCTTGGCTCTTTTGACAGTTCAGGCCAATGGGATGAGGTGATGCAGATCACATGCCAATGTTCATGGTTCGTAAGCGTTTGACAATAAACGTGTTAGCGTGGCGTATGAGGGGTAGAGGTGTGGGTCTTGGGGGAGTTGGCGCATCCTCGGGTGGGTTTTCACACTATTGAGGGCGCAGGCCCTGGGACGCTTTCGAATCCAAGAACAGGTTTCAGCAATTGTTTTGCCATGCTGCTGGGGGTGGTATCATCACGAAAATGTCGGCTATTGAGCCCAGACCTCTTCCTGCTGAAAGCTTCATCGAAGAGATGAAGCGCTACTTGCATCTGCTCCCCGAAGACAGTGAGCTGCTCAAGGAACTTGGGCCACGCATGGAAAAATACCTTCCGGAAATGGCGGAACGCTTTTACTCACAGATTCCGCACCATCCTGGCGCCAGCCGGGTTTTCACCGGCGGGGACGCGCAGGTGCAACGCCTGAAATCTACGCTGCAAGCCTGGGGCCGGGGTTTGTTCAACGGTGTGTACGATGAGTACTATGCGGAGGATCGCTACCGAATTGGTTTTCGGCATGTGCGCATTAGTCTTGATCAGAAATATGTGATCAGCGCGATGGGGGTAGTGCGTTCGTTCCTGATGGAAAAACTCTTCGATGAATTTCCCGCGCGAGAAAAGCGCCTCGCATATTCCCAAGCGCTGGGAAAGATTCTGGATCTCGATCTCAACCTGATGTGTGATTCCTATTTCCGCGCGACGATGGCGCACTTGCAGACGCTGAACCAAGAACTGGAAACGGCCGGCGCACAGCTTGCCGAAGCCAACACCATCAAAGACGAATTTCTGGCCCAGGTTTCGCACGATCTGCGCACGCCGCTGAATTCGATACTGAGTTTCACGAAGATGGTCCTGGACGGCCTTTGCACCGATGCTGAGGAAGAGAAAGAAGTATTGCGCGACGTGTTCAGCAGCGCACAACTATTGCTGCGCCTGGTCAACGACCTGCTGGATATTTCCTCCATTGAAGCCGGCAAACTGGCCGTGGATCTGGAGGAACTCGATCCACGAAGCATTTTGGATTCCACGCTGCCGCTGGTTGCCGTGCAAGCCGCCTCCAAAAACATCCGCCTGATCGATGAGACTCTCGATCAGACCTTGCCTTTGGTCCACAGCGATGAAATACGCTTTCGGCAGGTATTGCTCAATCTTCTTTCCAATGCCGTGAAGTTCACTTCGCAGGGATTTGTACGGATTCGCGGAATAGAAAATCATCCGGAAGGCTACCTGCGAATCGAGATTGAGGACACGGGAATTGGCATTCCCGCCGAAAAGCGCGAAGCCGTGTTCGAAAAATTTGTGCGGCATGACGCCAAGGCGCTCCGAGGCGTCAGCGGATCGGGGCTGGGGCTGGCCATTGCAAAACGGCTTGTGGAAATGATGCACGGCAGGATCGGACTGGAGCCCGGCCCCGGCGGAAAAGGTTCGCTGGTGTGGTTTACGCTCCCGCTGGAGGCATCATTGCCGCGGAAGGAAGCGAGCCTCGCGTGAGTTGCATCGCCCACCCTTTGGCCGGGAAGCGCGTTCTGATCGTTGAAGACAACGTGCTCGTGGCCAAATTTTTTCGCATGGCACTGGAGCGGGCCGGGGGCTGCAGCTGCGAAATTTCGGAGGACGTTCCCACTATTCTAAGACTTGCCGCGGCGGGCGAAATTGACCTGGTTCTACTCGATGTTTCGCTGACCAATTCGGAGTGGGAAGGGCGTCCCATCAACGGAGTGGAACTTTGCCGGATGGTGAAGGAAAAATCACCACGACGCCTGCCAGTGTTGCTGGCCACGGCTCACGCCATGAGCGGAGATCAAGAACGCCTTCTGGAATCTTCCGGGGCCGATGGGTATCTTGAAAAGCCCGTTTACGACTCGGCGCTCCTTGTCGAGAAAATTCGAAGTCTTATCAATCCCGCCTAGGCTAGGAGTGAAAGATGCCTGCTTCAGCCGAGGCTTCCCTCAAGGACCTCGCGAAGCAATTCTTTTTTCTGCGGCGTGAGTTTCATTCCCTGGGCTGTGAGGTAAAAGACGTCGATGGCTTTTTGCCCTTCGGTATCGATCAGGGCGACGTCGATGTTGCAGCCGTGGCGGGCGAGGGCCGCTCCTACTTCATAAAGCAAGCCAGGCCGGTCCTGGGTCATCACTTCCATCAGCGTGGAGTGATCGGAGGCGTCATCGTCAAATTGGATGGAGGTACGGAGCGCCACCTTGGGCGGTTTGGCCGTTGCAGCGGCCAATCTCCCTCTGAGCAGCGGCTCCAGAGGCTGGCTGCCATTCACCACGTCCGCAATGCTCTGCTGGAATCGCGCGCGTTCTCCGGGATTGAGTTCCAGGGTGTGATGCAGATCGACGAAGTGGAAGGTGTCCAGGACCACGCCGGCGGAGTTTGCAAACGCATCCGCTTTCACGATGTTCATACCCCAGGCCGCCAGCGCGCCGGAAAGCGAGGCGAAGAGTGCGGGGCGGTCCGCAGAAAGGAGTGTAAGTTCGAAGGCATGCTTGCGCTCCTTCAGCTCGGTTTGGACGGGCTGTTCGCCGAGTTTCTGGTAAAGGGCGAAATGCAAGGCCACCTCTTCGGGAGAATGAACGGCCAGATAGCGCCGCGGGAAACCTTCGAGGAAGCGCTCGAGCTCCGCTTTGGACGCGTGATCCGATTGCTGACGCACCTGTTCCAACAGCAACGCTTCGTCGGACACGTGCAGGCGGTCGCGATCCACCGTGCGGCTAAAGTGATTCGATGTGGCCACAAAGAGCTGCCAGAGCATTTCGGATTTCCAAGGCGTCAATGCTTCCGGATTTACCGCATGAATATCCGCGTAGGTAAGCAGGCAGAGCCGCTGCAGCCGCTCCTGCGTGCCGACAGCGGCAGCAAAGCCGGAAACCGTGGAAGGGTCGAAAATGTCGCGCCGCTGGACGGTGGCTGACATGTCCAGGTGGCGTTCGATCAGAAAGTGAATTTCGTTTTTTTCATCGGAAGTGAGTTTCAAGCGGTCAGCGGCGGTTTCCAAAGCTTGCAGACTGCCGGCGACGTGGCTTTCCACCGGCATTCCTTTGCCGACATCATGCAGCAGGAGCGACAGAATCAGCAAATCGCGACGGTCCACGGTACGCCAGAGCGGAGCGAAGTGCGCTCCGCGCGGATCCGACGTGCCCGTCAAGTCCTGCAAGTGCTCGATGGCACGCAGCGAATGTTCGTCCACCGTGTAGCGATGATAGAAATCGCGCACCACCAAGGAATCGATGGTCCGGAATTCCGGCAGCACGTCAATCAACAATCCCAGGCGGTGCATGGGCCGCAAAGCCAGCGAGGGATAATCTCCACTGAGAATGTTACTGAGCAGAGGCCACGTAATGCGTGTGTTTTTCTGGGGGATTTCGGGATGCGTCATGATGTAGGCGATCCCGCGTTCCGCTTCGCGGCTCAGGGGAACTCCCAGGCGCGCCGATTCCGCCAGCAGGCCGTAAATCAGTTGGCGGTCGGCAAGGGCCCGTTCGTCGGTCAATCCCAGCAAGCCATCACGAACGGCGTAGGCTTTGCCGTCGCCAGTCTCAACTTTCGTTCCGGGCATGGCGTTCATCAAACGCTGCCGCAGGGAAAGCGTGGTCACGGTGCGTTGTTCCATGTATCGGAGCATTTGACGGTTTAATGTGCGCGCGTGGCGGAAATAGAGGCGCATCCACTCGGCGGCGTTACGCCTGAGGTTGTCGTCGATTCCTAAGGAGCGTTCTGCGGCTTCCGCCTGCAGCTCATAGGTCAGCGTGTTGTCGTTGCGCGCGTTGGCATAGTGGAGGAAGCAGCGGATGCCGCTCAAAAACTCGACGGCGTTGCGGGTCAGTTCATCTTCGTTGAGAGGGCTGATGCGCGGATCGCGGCGGTCGCCGGCGAGTTGCCGCATCCAGAGCGTTGCGTGGTAGTCGCGAAGGCCACCGGGAGCTTCCTTGACGTTGGGCTCGAGGTGAAAAATCGTGTTGCCGTAACGGTTCAGACGATCGCGCGTCAGCCGCTGCAATTCGGAAAGGAGGAGTGGACGAGCCTGTTTTTCAGGGCCGGAAAGAACCTTGGCATCGAGTCTTTCGAACAGTTGAAGGTCGCCGTCGAGAAAGCGCCGGTCGAGCATGGCCAGGTGGAATTCCGCGTTAGCGTCATCGATGTGCTTGCACTCGTCCACCGTGCGGCCCGCGGAACTAACCCGGAAACCGAGGTCCCAGAGGGTACGGGAAAATTCGGAAATCAGCGGCCGGAATTCTTGTTCGGCCTTTTCGCTGCCGAAAAGAAAAAGCAGGTCCAGGTCCGAGTAGGGAAACAGCATCTCCCTGCCGTATCCGCCGAGCGCCAACAGGCTCAGACCTTGAGCCGGGGCGCTGCGGACACGCAGTAGCTCGCCAAAGACTTTCTTGATGGTGTTATCTGCCAACTCGCACAAATGCCGCAGCGTCTCGCGGGCGCCCGCGCCGTTCTCGAATAGCTTGCGAATTCGCTCTCGCTGAGCTTCGACCCGCGGCCCCAGCTCGGCGAGCGGCGTGACCTGATCTTCTTCCATTTTCCTGCTGTGCGGGCGAAAGCTTGGAGTCAGACCTGGGCGCGGAGAGGACATCGGGACTCTTACAGCGCGCTTTCGCCGCGTTCCTCGTTGCGGATCCGGATGGCTTCTTCAATCCGGCTCAAGAATATCTTACCGTCTCCGATTTTTCCTGTCTTGGCGCTCTTCAAAATCGTTTCCACGGCGCGGTTGACGAGACTGTCGGGCAGTACTAGCTCCAGCTTGATCTTGGGCAGCAGGTCCACGGTGTATTCGCGGCCGCGGTAAACCTCGGTGTGGCCTTTCTGGCGGCCGTGCCCGCGGACTTCGGTCACGGTCATTCCGTCAATGCCGATTTCCAGCAACGCGTCCTTCACCGATTCGAACCGCGACGGCTGAATGATCGCTTCAATTTTCATCATACCGGTCTGTGCTCCCGCCTGATGTGATTCGCGAACTTTACGTGAGTTCTAGGCTTCCAGGTTGTACGCTTCTTCCCCGTGCTGCGTGATATCGAGGCCCTCGACCTCATGTTCTTCGCTGACGCGGATACCCGAGATCGCATCCACAATTTTCAGGATCACGAGCGTCCCAACGATGGCGAAAACCCACGCCAGGAGGGCCCCCACGAGTTGATTGCCGACCTGGGCCCAGTGGCCATCCAATGCGCCCACGGCTTTGCCATCGCCGAAGATGGGATTGATGACGGATTGCGCAAAAACGCCAGTGAGCACCGCGCCGATCGTGCCGCCGGCACCATGAACGCCAAAGGCGTCGAGCGCATCATCGTACCCAAAAATGGCCTTGAACTTTGTGACCATCCAGTAGCAGAACGCCCCAGCGATGAAGCCGATCAGCAAGGCCGGCAGCGGGCCGACGAATCCGGCGGCCGGAGTGATGGCGACGAGGCCGGCGACGGCGCCGGAAATCGCGCCGAGCGCACTGGCGCGGCCGTTCTTCAGCCATTCCGCCGCGCTCCAACTGAGCGCGGCCGCCGCCGAACCGAAATGCGTGGCCACGAAGGCGCTGCTGGCCAAACCATTGGAGGCCAGCGCGCTGCCGGCGTTGAATCCGAACCATCCCACCCACAGCAAGCAGGCGCCAATGAAGCTCAGCACCATGCTGTGCGGCGGCATAGGTTGCTTTGGATAACCGACTCGCTTTCCTATGTAAAGCGCGCAGACCAGTGCCGAGACGCCGGAGGTGATGTGCACGACGGTTCCACCAGCAAAATCGAGCGTTGGGAATTTTCCACCCAACGAGGCGTTCAGGAACCCACCTCTGCCCCAGACCATATGGGCCATCGGCGCGTAGACGATGAGGAACCAAAGCGTCATGAACAGCAGAGTTCCGGAAAATTTCATGCGTTCCGCGGTCGCGCCGGTGATCAGCGCCGGGGTGATGATGGCAAACATCAGCTGGTAGACCATGAAAGTGAGCTGCGGCAGGGTGGCGGCATAGTCCGCGTTTGGCATTACGCCAACGCCGCGCAGCAGGGCGAACTGGAAATTGCCGATCACCGGGCCACTGCCACCGAAGCAAAGACTGTAGCCCACCAGCGCCCAGAGCACGGTAATTACCGCCATCAGCGCAAAACTTTGCATCATGATCGCCAGAACGTTTTTCTGGCGGACAAGTCCGCCATAGAACAGGGCCAGACCGGGGCCGGTCATCATCAGCACGAGCGCGGCGCTGACCAGCATCCAAGCGTTGTCCGCGGAGGATTGCGCGGCGGCGACTCTTTGGTCGAGTTGGCCGAGTTTATCGGCTACGGCTTTGGGTACTTCCGGTGAGGCAGCAGCGGTGGTTTCGGAGGTGGGAGTCTGTTGCGCGTGCAAGGGGAGGGAACTCAGGACGAGGGTCAACAAACAACAACACAAAATGCCCATGCGCTTCATCAATAAAGTTCTCCAGAGCGAAAGGTATGCGCCCACCCGCTACGGAATCCAGCACGGAATGTTTCGGTGGTGATCCACGAATCGCCCAAATTATACGCAGAGGGCTGGGCGGCGTGGGCCAGAAATTTCGCTGGCCTGGATTCAATTTTCGGATGATTGGGGCCGCAGGAACTTCCTTTTTATTTCGGCCGCGTAGTGGTCGGCGTCGCGTGTTGGGCGCGGGACGCGATAGCCGTCAGCAACCGCGAAGGCAAGCCGGATGGCAGATTCCAGGCTTACCCGGTGACCTTGCGAGACATAGATTGGACGTACGCCCGTTCGGGTCCGCAGCACGGCGCCGATTCGCTCTCCGTCCGCTTTTTCGTCGATGAGCGGCGTCCAGCTGCCTGCTTTGACTGGCAACGGATCGTGTTTGCCGATCAAGATGCTTTTGGCGCAGCCGATTGACGGCCGATCGAGAATCACGCCAAGGTGGGACGCCAGCCCCAGCCTTCGCGGATGGGCGTAACCTTGTGCGTCGCAGAAGAGGAGGTCCGGCGGTTGCCGCAATTTCCTCAGGGCCTTGAGCAGAACGGGAATCTCCCGGAAGCTCAACAATCCCGGCACATAAGGAAATTCCAAGGTCAAGATGGCGTGCACGCGCTCCAGCTCTTGCATCTCCGGAAAGCGGTACATCACCACACAACCGATGGCACGATTCGACTCTTTCAGACGATTCCAGTGGCTGGGGCGCTGATGGAGAGCCTGCGGACCCACCAGGAGGAAGGAGGCGTCCAGGCCGACGACGGTGCGGATTTCACCGAAAGCGTCCTCCCCTTTCCAGTAGGTTCGCAATTCCTGTTGAATTTTGCGTGCTTCGGTGGGAGTCACGTCCCAGCGGTGGCGGCGCACAACGCGTATCGGCTTGTCCTTCATCCTTCTCATCGTATAATGCCAATGCCGCCAGCACCCATTCGCCCCGCGGCCACCCGATGACTCTGCGATTCAAACAGTAAGGATCGATAGCCATGACCCTGCACCCGCCATTGGAAGTATCGTCGCACGAATCGAACGGCATTCACTTTGTAGAAGTGCACGGCCGCCTGACCATCGGGGATCCCAGCGAACAACTGAGTTCCTACATGCAGGATCTGGTGGGCAAAGGCGCGCGCAAGGTGATCATCAACCTCAATGATATTCCGCAGATCGACAGTTCGGGGATTTCCGCACTGGTGAAACTTTCCATTTCGCTGGCGAGGCAGGGCGGCGGGCTGCATCTGGTTTGCGGCGAGGGGCGGGTGCGCGACGCGCTTACTGTCACGCGGCTGGTGGAAGCGATTCCGACTTACAACAACGAATCCGCCGCACAGAGCGGATTTTGACCGCTGGCTCTGCCAGCGGTCAATTCCTTACAGATGTTCAACACAAGTTATACTCCCAGCCTATGCGATGAGTCTCCGGGGTTAGTCGTTTCTTTCTTATATTTGGGGCGATAGCGTGTTTTTATTCTCCGCCTGCCCTTGCGCAGGACACAGTCTCAGTTTCCGTCTTCGCTTCCCGCTTGAAAGACGTCCTTGGCTCCGTGAAGTGCCACAATGAGAAAGACTGCAAGATCCTGGTGGCCGATTTTGTCTCCCCCGAAGGATATACGTCGTCCTACGGGGTACATCTGGCGGACGAGTTGTCGGCGGAGTTCGCGCGTCAAAAAAACTCAATTCCTGTCGCAGATCGCGGGCTTTTAGAAAAGCAACTCAATGTGCTGAGAGAAGAGCGGGTACCGGCAGATCTTCAGCGATCGCCTTCGGTGATGCGTTGGCTGGGCAAGCAACTGAACGCATCCGTGGTTCTTGTTGGTGTCATCGAGGGCCACACTTCCGACGGGATTCAGATCTCCGCTCATTTTCTGAGTGTAAAAGACGAGAAACTCCAGAGTCCCACTGCAGGAGCTGCGCTGCCTTTGCCCGCTTCACCTGAGGAGCTTGCAGCAGTCAACCCGCTTCCTGCTCTCCCGCCGCTACCGACAACCGTAAACGGCGAAACAATCTACCAATCCGGTATAGGCGGGGTCGGGCTTCCGAGGTGCCATTACATGCCGAATCCGCCTTATACAGATCAGGCAAGAGAATTTCGGCTGTCGGGAACGCTTGTAATTGAGGGGATTGTTGATACAAATGGGACAATCCGGCATTTCCGGGTCGTGCGCGGGCTTCCATTTGGCCTGAATGAAATCAGCGCTAAAACCATGACCGCATGGAAGTGCGATCCGGCTAACTTAGAGGGGAAACCGGTCTCGGCCTATGTCCCGTTCGAGATAACCTTTCAGCTGTATTAGGAAGAATTAGCCGCCCTTTTTGAGTTCGGCGAGGACCAGTTTGGCGAGTTCCTTTAGGGTTTCGAAGACGCCGGTTCCCTGTATGGCCACGCCCTCGATCACCGGTTCGCCCTTTTTCACGAGTTGCTTTTTCAGATCGTCGACGGACATGGCGTTGGGCAGGTCGCGCTTGTTCAACTGCAACACGTAAGGAATGGTGTCGAAATTCAGGTTGTGCTCCTTCAGATGTTCCTGAAGGTTTTCCATGGTCTCGAAATTGGCGTCCAGACGCTCTTCCTGGGAATCGGCGACGAAAACCACGCCGTCGGCGCCCTTCAGAATCAGCTTGCGGCTGGCTTCGTAGAAGACCTGGCCGGGCACGGTATAAAGGTGAAAGCGGGTCTTGAATCCGCGAACGGTGCCCAGATCGAGGGGCAGGAAATCGAAGAACAGCGTACGGTCGGTCTCTGTCGCCAGGGAGACCATCTTCCCCTTCAGATTTTGCCCCGTATGGTCATAGATCCACTGCAGGTTCGCGGTCTTTCCACCGAGACCAGGACCGTAGTAGACAAGCTTGCAGTTAATTTCGCGCGCAGGAAAATTTATGAAAGGCACGAGTCGTTAACCTGAGTTCCACATGAAACTTATA
>JAJPIE010000016.1 GCA_021324935.1 Acidobacteriota bacterium | reverse complement strand
CGATTTGACTGGAGCGAGTACGAGCGGTTGATGATTTCCGAGGCGCAGATTCGCGGCGAGAGCGTCTTCAATATTGCGCTGAGAGTGGACCCGAACAGCGCGATGCGCGCGGCGGCGTTTCAATTAATCCGCAATGTGCTGCATGCCTGCGGCACGCTGATCGCCTTGCGGCCCGAGGACAACCTGGCGGCCGCTTCCGTAGAGATCGTGGAAGCGGCGATCTCGACGAAGCACCCGCTGGAGCATCTCTCCCATCGTTGCCAGATTCCGGCCGTGGTTTCCGATATCCGCATTGAAGAAGCAGAGCAAGCGGCATCTTCCGAACACCAGTTGCTGGGGGATTTGCTGGAAGCGCAGGCAGCCAAGGTCTCCGCACGCACGACGGAATCAACCGAACCGGCCGCCGCCGCCGCCGCAGGAGGCAATTCGGCGGCAGCGACGGTCACGGAAGGCTCGTTGCGAGTGGATGCGCAGCGAATCGACGCGGTGATGAATCTGGTGGGCGAGCTGATCATCGGGAAGTCCATGCTGAACCGGACGCTTTCGGAATTTGACGTGAATCATTCGCGCGACCCGATCCGGGTGAAGTTGGCGGAGGCGCTGGCGTTTCAATCGCGCGTTTTGGAAGAGCTTCACAAGTGCGTGCTGAAGATTCGCATGGTGCCGGTGGAGCAGTTGTTCCGGCGATTTCCGCGGGTCGTTCGCGATGTGGCCAAGACGTGCGGGAAGGACGTTGCGCTGGAAGTTTCCGGGGAGCACACGGACCTCGACAAGGGAATTCTTGACGCGCTTTCTGAGCCGCTGACGCACCTGGTGCGCAACGCGGTGGATCACGGCATCGAGCCGGCGGAAGAGCGAGTGAGCCTAGGGAAGCCGGCGCGGGGCACGGTTTCGTTGAACGCGTATCACCAGGCCACGCAAGTGGTGATCGAGATTCGCGACGATGGACGAGGGATTGATCTGGAGTTGATCCGCAAACACGCGATTCGCAACGGCATGATCAAGGAAGAAGACGCGGCGCGGATGGGAGATCAGGACGTAATGAACTTGATTTTCGAGCCTGGTTTCAGCACCGCATCGGAGGTGACCGAGGTGTCGGGCCGCGGCGTCGGGATGGACGTGGTGCGCACGGTGCTGGACCGCCTGAAGGGCTCGGTGTTCGTCAGTTCCGCGAAGAATAAGGGAACGTCTATTCAGTTACGCGTGCCGCTGACCCTGGCCAGCATCCAGACACTGCTGTTCCGCGTGGGCGGTCGCTTGTTTGCCGTGCCTCTCTCCGCAGTGGTGGAGATTACGCGCATCCAGGACCAGGAAATTCACCAGGTAGACAAGCGGGAAGTGCTGCGGTTGCGCGACCAGATCCTGACGCTGGTGCGGCTGAACGAATTAAACCGGATCCATCCGGTGGAATCGCCGAGCTCGAGAAAGACGAGAAATTTTGTGGTGGTCATTGGGTTGGCAGAAAAACGTTTTGGCCTGGTGGTGGACAGCCTGGTGGGCGAGGAAGAGTTGGTGATCAAGGCGCTGCCGGGCGAGATCGTGTCCAGCGATCTGGTTAGCGGCGCCTCGATTCTGGGCGACGGCACGGTGGTATTGATTCTGAATGTTCCGGCAATTCTCTCGCGTCTCGCTCGATCCCTCCCGCTTGGAGCCATCGCATGAAAGAACGCGTCCGAGTGCTGGTTGTCGACGATTCCGCACTGATGCGGAAGTTGATCCCCATGATCCTGGAGCGCGACCCGGAGATCGAAGTGGTCGGAACCGCAATGGACGGGGCCTTTGCGCTGCGGAAAATTGCGGAACTGCAGCCGGACGTGGTAACGCTGGACCTGGGAATGCCGCGCATGGACGGTCTGGAGACGCTGCGCATGATTATGCGTGGTGCGCCGATGCCGGTGATCGTCTTCAGCACGCACTCGAAGGAAGGCGCGTATTCGACATTCAAGGCGCTGGCATTGGGCGCCATCGATTTTGTGGCCAAGCCGCGCGACGCGGCGGCGGGCAACCTGGAGCCGGTGGCGCTGCAATTGGCCGACAAGATCAAGGTTGCGAAGCGTGCCGGCGGGCCGAAGGCGATTCCGAGGCCGGCCATGGAGCCGCTGAAGACGTCGTTGAAAAAGCGCACGCGGCCCGCGCTGCCGCCGAATCGCATCATCGCCATCGGCATTTCCACTGGCGGGCCGAACGCGCTGCAATATCTGCTTTCTCAGATACCCGCCGATTTCCCAGCGACCTTTGTAATCGTGCAGCACATGCCGGAGGGATTTACGGACATGTTTGCGCGGCGCCTGGATGAGTGTTGCGCCCTGGAAGTGCAGGAAGCGAAATCGGGAGATTTGCTGATTTCCGGGCGCGTGCTGATTTGCCCGGGGAATCGCCACATGATGGTGCGGCGCATGCCGCGAGGAGATATGATCGTGCTCTCCGAAACGCCGCCGATCAATGGGCACCGGCCGTCGGCCGACGTGTTGTTTCATTCCGTGGCGCAGGAATTTGGGCTGACTTCCGTCGGGATCATCATGACGGGAATGGGCGAAGACGGCGCGGAAGGGATCGGAGCGATCAAAGCGTCCGGCGGAATGACGGTCGCGCAAAGCGAAGAATCTTGCGTCGTGAGCGGGATGCCGCGTGCAGCGATTCTAAAGGGATTCATCCACAAGGTGCTGCCGCTGGACAACATGGCGGCATACCTGATTTCGAATTACGGTTCAGACCGTGGCAGCGCCGATAAGCAGGAAGCCGCGGAAAGAAACGACAAGCACGAAAAATCCGAGAAGGGTGAAAAGGTTCCAGTTCCGACGCCGCGTGGCTGAGCGGCCGCCGGAACAAAAGGAGATGTTTATGGCACAGTTCGCACCGCTGCTTCGCAAGGACCAACGACCGGTCCGTTACCTTGTGGTAGACGACTCCGTCTTCGCTCGCAAGAATATTATGAAGATGATCGAGCTGTTCGGCGGCGAGGTGGCCAGCGAGGCCGGCGACGGCCTGACGGCGATTGCGGAGTTCAATCGCACCAAGCCGGACATCGTGCTGATGGACATCACCATGCCCCAGATGGAAGGGATTGAAGCGGTGGAGCGGATCGTCCGGCAGCACGCGGACGCCCGCATCGTGATGGTGTCTTCGGTTGGCTACCAGGAAAACATTTTGGCCGCTCTGCAAAAGGGCGCGAAGCATTTTGTGCAGAAGCCGGTGAAGCCGGAAGTGCTGTACGAAATCCTGCGCTACGTTCTGGGAGACGATCCAAATGCCGCGGGCGGGCCGGTTGCGCTTGCGGGGGAGCACCAAGCATGAGAATGGAACTGATCCAGCCGTTTATTAACGCGGCCGATGCGGTTTTCGCGGAGGCCTTGCAGGCGCCGACGCAGATCGCCGATCTTTCGATGGACGAGGATACCTATCGACGCAAGGGCGTGGCCGCGCTCATCGCCATCAAGGGTGACATTGAAGGCCGGGTGATCCTCGATTTGGCACCGGACGTGGCCATGCGCGTGGCGAACCAGCTTGCCGGTGCGGCGCTGCCGGAAAGCGAGCAGGTGATTAAGGAGACCGTCTGTGAGCTGGCAAACATGGTGATCGGCAACAGCGTGACGCTGCTGAACGATCAGGGTTTCCGCTTCAAGGTGTTTCCGCCGGA
Source organism: Acidobacteriota bacterium (assembly GCA_021324935.1). Classification (GTDB taxonomy): domain Bacteria; phylum Acidobacteriota; class Terriglobia; order Acidiferrales; family UBA7541; genus Acidiferrum. Next base: position 13,096 of record JAJPIE010000016.1, on the reverse strand, counting down.
AATTCATATGAGTGAAGAGGGTCTGGCGGGAAGCGTGGACACCGAAGCGATGGTGCTTTGCGTGGAAACGCCGTGCGGCCCGATTTACCTGAATATCGCCATGCACTATCTGCATCGCCGGCGCAGCGAGAGAAGCCCGGTTCCGGTGCTCGACTAGTCTGCCGCACAGCCAACATAAGAATCCTAACCAGCCGCTGTGCCAGGCGTTGGAATGCGGTGCATCTCCCCTCCACGTTCAATAAAATGGCAATTCTCACGAGTCAAGGCGCTTAGAGGCGCTTGCGTGTGGGAGGGATGTGCGTTAAGCTTAAAATAGCTAGCTGTCATCTAGCTGCATTTAAGGAGCCATTTTTGAGAGAGATAGGGGCGTTTGAAGCCAAGAACAAGCTCGCGGAGCTGTTGGTTCTGGCGGAAAATGGTGAAGAGATCATCATTACCCGTCACGGGCGGCAGGTGGCCCGGTTAGGTCCGATACAAAAGCCGTTTGATCGCGAAGCCGCGCGCCAGGCCGTGGAACACCTCCAGATGATCAGCAAAGGAGTCACTCTGGATGGAATACGGATCAAGGATCTCATTGAGGAGGGCCGGATGTGATCTGCGTGATCGACGCTTCGCTTGCATTGAGCTGGCTGTTTGAAGACGAACAAACGCCTCCGAAAATGGCATTGTTGCGCGACATCTCCATCAAAGGTTGCCTGGTCCCTTCCCTGTGGCGGTTGGAGATTGCGAATGCCCTGCAAGTAACCATTCAACGAAAACGGATTCACGCTGAGTACCGCGACAAAGTGCTTCGCTTGCTAAATCGATTGCCAATTGAGGTGGACGAAGAGACCGACGGTCGTGCATGGACCGATACTCTACAACTGGCCGACACGCACCGGCTCACAGTCTATGACGCTTGTTACCTGGAATTGACGTTGCGGGCCACGCTCCCTCTTGCTACCTGCGACTCCGAATTGGCCGCCGCGGCGACGAGCGCGGGGGTGAAGCTTCTGGAAACGAAGTGAGCCGCTGCTCGGGGACCACCTGTAGTACACTCGGCACGTTCTATACACATTGCTTGGGAAACGTGGAGGGCGAAGTGAGCCGCTGCTTGCTATGGCTGCTAGTGGGCTTTGTATGCGCATTGCCGTTGTTGGCGCAAAATTCCAGTGCGCCAGACGCGGCGGAGCCGGGCTCGATGGAGGAGATTGCGAAAGATACGACCGAGGCGCGGTTCAGCTCGCCGTGGGTTTCTTATCTTCCCGCTTCCAAAAGTGTTCCGTCGCCGCGAGTGTTTTTCGGGCGGGTGATGGGGGCTCTCGGAGAGTTTGTGAACTCTACAAAGGCCTATGCGTATTGCCGGGCGCTGGCTGCGGCCTCGCCGCGCGTGCGCGTGTTTACAATTGGCAAATCCGAGGAAGGCCGCGAAATCCTATTGCTGGCGATTGCGGACGAGAAGGGAATTGCGAACCTGGAGCAGCTTCGAGCGGCGACCTCGGAGCTTGCCGACCCGCGGATAACGCCGCCCTCCGTGGCAGAGCAACTGATTTCCACGGCTCGACCGATTTATTACTTCAATGCGGGCTTGCATTCGGATGAGACGGGATCCACCGAATCGGTGCTGGAACTCGCCTACCGGCTCGCTGTATCCGAACAGCCGATGGTTCGGCGGATTCGGGAAAACCTGGTGGTGCTGATCAATCCGGTGGCCAATCCGGATGGACGCGACAAGCAAGTCGAGTGGTTCTATCGCTATCTAAAAGGGAAGACGGATCGCGCCACGCTGCCACGCCAGGCGCCGCCGTACTGGGGCAAATACGTTTTTGTGGACATCAATCGCGATGCGCACCAATTGACGCAGGAAACGACGAAGGCCGTAGCGCATATGTTCTTTGAGTGGCATCCGACCGTGGTCCATGATTTGCACGAGGCCGTGCCGCTGTTGATGACGTGGAACGGTACAGGGCCCTACAACCCGGACGTGGATCCCATTACTCTGTCGGAATTTCAGGCGCTTAGCTTTCATGAAATACAAACGATGACGGGCATAGGAATGCCAGGAGTTTCCACGTGGAACTTCGGCGAGGGTTTTTCGGAACTGTTCCTGGATTCCGTGGCGATGAATCACAACTCCATCGGCCGGGGATACGAAACCTTTGGAAATGGCACGGCGGAGACCCTGGAATGGCTGCTTTCGCCGGAGGATACTGCGCGGGAGTGGTACCGCGTGTTGCCGCCGCCAAGCGGCAAGTTTTTATGGTCGGCGCGCGATAACGTGAATTACAACGAGACCGGCGCGCTGGCGGCGCTGGATTACATGGCCGCCAATTCGAAGGAGTTTCTGCGGCATTTTTACGAGAAGGGCCTGCATTCCTATGAAAAGGGCCTGGACGATCCTCCCTATGGATTCTTGATTCCGCCGGATCAAGGTGATCCGATGCGGGTGGCGCAAATGGTTGCGCGATTGATGAGCCAGCACATTGAAGTCAGCCGCGCGAACGCTCCCATCACATTGAAGGACGGCGATTATCCGGCCGGCACTTATGTGGTGCGGCTGGACCAGCCCTATCGTAATTACGCCGTGGACCTGCTGACGCCGCAGCATTATCCGAAGGATGCCACCGAGCCATACGATGACGTTTCGTGGGAACTCCCCGCTCACTATCATTTGCAGGTCTCGCCGACGGCAGATGCGGCCATTCGCTCGGCGGACCTAGCGCTCTTAACGGAACCTCCACATCCCAAAGGAACGCTCTCGAGTTCAGGCCCGATATTCCTTCTGAAAGATTCCGGGCAAGAGGAGTTGATGGAGGCGCGCTACGCTCTGGCGAAATTTGATATTGAAATTGCCGATCACGGTTTTGCGTTTGGCGGCTTGGAATATCCGGCGGGCTCGTGGATTCTGCCCGCGCAACCCGGCTTGGGGGAAGCTATCCAAGAAGTTGCGGACCGGATGGCATTGAGTTTTGCGGGCGCAGCTTCGGCGCCGGATGTGCCGCGACATGCGGCAAAGGTTCCGCGGCTGGGCGTTTGGGTGCCCTGGGCGGACACGGATTCGATCGGCTGGCTGAGGTACTCGCTGGACCAGCGGCACGTTCCCTACATTTATTTGCGTGACGAAGACATTCGGGCCGGGAAACTCAGCGACAAAATTGACGTCCTGCTCTATGGGCACGTGGATCTGGAGCTTGCCGAACAAATTCAAGGCATACCGAAGCGCTGGAGCCCGATGCCATTCCAAAAATCGCCGGAGACGCCGAGCTTTGGGACACCGGCGGAGTCCAGCGACATCACCGGTGGAATCGGATATGAAGGGCTGGCGAAAATTCAGGATTTTGTCGAACAGGGCGGGCTGCTGATCACGCTGGGGAGCGGTTCCATGCTTCCGCTGGAAGCCGGAATCGTGCGCGGCGTGCGGCGGGATGCCGGCGGAATTCCGCGAAGTTCGCAAGGCGGCGGAAGCGAATCGGCGGCAGCGGCGCAGCAATCGCTTACGCGAACTCCGGGTTCGCACCTGCGCGTCACCTTCGAGCGGCCGGAGCACCCGATTGCGTACGGTTACCCGCGGCACACCTATGTTTTTCGGCAGAATTACCCGCTCTACGCCACGCCGCGCAAGTGGCTGCGGATGGCGTACTGTACGACGTGCCTCGATGGTCCTGAGGATGCAAGCGGCGTGGTGCTGGAGTGGGGAGACACTGCGGGAGCGCCAATCCTGGTGAGCGGACAGATTTGGGGAGAAGAGAATTTAACCGGCCGGCCGGCAATACTGGATTCGCCTGTGGGCCACGGCCACGTGATTTCGTTCAATTTCAATCCCGTGCACCGGGATATGAACCGCGGCGATCAGCGCATGCTCTGGAACGCGATTCTGAATTGGCAGGCGATCATTTCGCCAGAAAACAAAAAATAGCCGCAAGGCAACACCGGGGAAGTCTTACTCTGGCGGGCGAAGGTAGGCAGCCCCGTGGCGAAACAGGCCGGCGGACGAGATGGGCTGTGAAAAGACGATGCGGATGGGCACAAAAATCGCCCCCGCACCCGGTGTATAGGGGACCGCGACTTCCAGGCGCGTTCCTTCCGGATACTTGTTGCGGCTGCGGAAGCTGATGCCGCCTTTGGACAGATCCTCGCAAACGGCGACTTCTTCCTGAAAGCCGCGCTGGCGAATGCAAGCCAGGACGCGCGCTTTCACGCGCGTGCGATTGCGCCGAGGAACCACACGATCCTCTACGGGGACGCGGGCCGCCAGGAGTTCCGGCACCGGCGCGTCCGATTGCGCCTCGATCCAGATGGAAGGCGCATCGCAATGGCGGCAGACGCGCGCCACGCAGCGCCGGATTTCGAACGACTTCAATTCCATTTCGTTCAAGTAGACGACTTCGCGGCGCTGACAGAAGCTGCACTCCATTAACATGCGGGCCAGCGCTTCCTCGGCCTGATGGGGAGGAGGAAAATCAATCTCCCAGAAATCGGCGCGGGGATCGAGAATCGTGACCGCATAGAGAAACCCTTCCGGTTCGCGATCGATTTCGGCGACGATTTTGACGCGAGCGGATTTCACGGCATCGCCTTCAAGGGTGCGGAGGAGCGTCAATTCCTGGCCGGGGAAGAGTTTTTCCGGAAGGCGGATGACGCCGCCGTTGCGGCTGACGAGCAGGGATTCGGCGGGCTTTTTGACGGCGATGCCGTCGCTGCCAAACCAGGAGGCTTCCACCTCGAGGCGCAGGGAGATCCGGTCACTCTGACGGACACCTTCGGTGCGCATAGTCGCTTCGTTGGGAATCGTCTGCAAAAATCAGCGTAGCACGCGAAAAACCGAGGTTTTTGGGCCGGGAAGGCGGAGATGTCGTACCCACTAATAACCAGACCGGGCGGCCAGACGGTTGGTTTACCCTTTCGCTGCTGCCGGCCACGGCGGAGTTTCCAACCGGACGGTGTTCCGGCAGACTAGGCATGCGGGAGTCTTTACCGCCCCCGGGTTTCCTGCGCCCCCACACGTACAGGGTGTACTTGGTGAACAAGGTCATTTCCATGCCTGGCCGAAGCGGACTACGTTCCGGGATGAATGGTGTCCGCGACCGGCGCTATGCCATCCGATTTCCATTTGCCGCCGATGTCGAATTGATCGATCTCGAGAGCGGGAAACAAGTGAATGGAGTTACCTCCGACATTTCCATGGGCGGGTGCTTCATCTGCACGAACAAGCCGCTGCCCATCAGCGCACGCGCTCGAATGAAGCTGCATCGCAAGGCGGAGACACTGGAGGCGCTTGTGGTGGTGCGCATCGTGAAGCCGCGCGTAGGAATGGGCATCGAGTTTTTCGACCTGGAGCCGGGAAGCGGCGAATTGCTGTCGGCGTGGATCGAAGCGTTGCGGCGGACGCGGTAATTCTCTCACCGAAGTGATTTCGATTTCCCAATGAAGCAGTGTCAGTGAACCGTCTCCAGCGGATGGCGGCTCTTTTCATAGAACTCGTTCTGCAATTTCAGACTTTCGTCGTCCGCTTTCACCGCGCGGATTGCCCTTACGACGGCGTTTATCCAGCTCTGCAGGTCGGCTTCGCCTTGCTCCTGGGTAGCGGTGGATCCGTCGCCGGAATAGTGATTGGGGAATCGCGCGTACCACCAGATGCCAGTGTAGACATTGTCCGGGAGTTTCACACGCTTCTGGTCGGCGCCGGATTCGTCCCTGGCCCGATCTATGTGAACCAGGTCAGGGCGGGTGACGAGCATGTTGGAGGTTTCGGTTTCGCCGGCATGCCAGTCCGGCCCTTGCTTCTCAGCTCCAACCTTCTTTGTGGGTTCGTGGCCCCATTGCACGTAAACGACATAATCATGCGGCGAATCGAGTTGCGTCTGGGCGAAATAAGGAAGCAGGTTCTCGTTGCCGCCGTGGCCATTGACAATGAGGACTTTCTTGCAGCCGTTGCGCGCCATTTCATCGGTAGTGGCCTGGAGAAGCTTCATTTGCAGTTCGGCGTTGTAAGCGATGGTGCCGGCTTCGTGGCGAGCTTCGGAGATCTGGCCAAAATAGTACTGGGGAAAAATGACGGCGTATTCCTGCTGCGCGGCATGTTCGGCGACATAGCGGACGTTGAGGAGGTCGGTGCCAATCGGCAAATGAGGTCCGTGTTTTTCGAGTATCCCGAAAGGAAGCAGGCAGGTGCCTTGTGATTTTGCGATCGCGTCTCGGAATTCGCCGGCAGTCAGCTCCTCCCACTTGGTGGAAAGTTTCTGCGGGTTCTGCGCGCAGCAGACGGAAGCGGCGCCCAGTACAAACAAGATTGCTAGCCAGCGAAGCATTGTGGCCTCCCATATGGCGCAGCGATTGTAACGTGGTGAGGGAGAGGAAGTCACAACTCGCATTTCGTAACAGAGAGAATCGATCGACGAGAGTTACTCGGCCGTTTCCTGGGCGGGAGAAATCAAATTCAGTGCGGGACGCGGAAGGATGCCCATCTCCTGATAAATGGGCCGGATGACCGCACGGATTTTGGGAATTTCGAATCCAAACCAGATGGCGCCGGCGATACAGAAAGCGCCGGTGAGGATGACGGTGTATGGCGCGCCAATCCGCTGCGCGAGCGTGCCGGCCAGCAAGCTGCCCAGCGGCGCAGCGCCGAAGAAGGCCATGGTGTAGTAGCTCATGACGCGTGCGCGTTTGTCTTCGGAGACCAGCGACTGAATGATGGTGTTGCTGACCGAAGCATTCTGGATGAGGCCAAAGCCGGCGAACACCATCAGAAGCAGAGACAGCCACAGCGTGTGCGACATGCCAAAGAGGATGAGCGCAACTCCGAGAACCGCGGTGGCGATTTGCAGCATGCGCGTCAAACCGACAACGGTTTTCCGCAGCGCGAGGGAAATGGCCGAGACCAGCGCGCCGACGCCGGAGGCGCCGGTGAGCCAGCCGAGCGTGTGCGCGCCGCCATGGAGGACTTGTCCCGCGAAGACCGGCAGAAGCACGCCATAGGGAAAGCCCATTAAGCTGGTGAGCGCAAAGAGCACGAGGATGGAACGAATAGGTCGAAACGCGCGCACGTAGTCCCAGCTCTCGCGGATCTGGCCAAAAACGCTGCGGACCTTGCTGCGCGCTTCCACGTATTGAATGCGCATCAACAGCAGGGAAGCGATGACCGCGAAATAGCTGACTCCATCGATCAGAAAGCACCAGCCCTCGCCGAATGCGGCGATGATCATGCCGCCGATGGCGGGGCCGATCAAGCGAGCACCGTTCGCCATGGACGAATTGATGGCGATGGCGTTGCTCAAGTCGCCGCGGTCCTCGACCATTTGCACGAGAAAGGATTGCCGGGCTGGCATATCGAGGGCGTTGATCAGGCCTTGCAGCGCAGCAAGCACGATGATTTCCCACAGGGTAATGCGGTGAGCCAGCGTGAGCACGGCCAATGCCAGGGACTGAGCGGCCGCGGCGGCTTGCGTCCAGACCAGAAGTTTGCGGCGATTCAGATGTTCCACCACCACGCCGGCAATGGGACCGGCGGCGAAGGCGACGATCTGTCCGGCAAAGCTGACCAGTCCGAGCAGCAGGGCGGAATGGGTGAGGCGATAGACCAACCAACTGGTGGCGAGGCGCGTCATCCAGGTGCCGATCATGGAAGTGCTTTGGCCCCAGAAGAAAAGCTTGAAATTCCGATGGCGTAAGGCGCGCCAGGCGTGGGACATCGATCCATTGAAGAAGGAGTTGTTGCCGGATTCCTGCGGAGTGGGGCCCGTGTTCACGTCGTGCTTCTTTCTCCTGATGCGATCACCGCTCGGCAAGGCGTTTGATAATTTCTCCGGCCTTGAAGAGCGTCTCGCGCTCGCTTTCGTTCAACTGTGTGATGGCTTGCGCCAACCAGGTGCGTTTTTCGGCCCTCATGGCGTTGCGGACGGAAAGGCCCTTGGCAGTAAGGACGATATTCAACTGGCGGCCGTCGGTTGGATGCGGCTTGCGTTCCACCATGCCCATTTCCTCCAACGAAGCGATGGTGGTCCCCATGGACTGGGGCTTCATACGCTCGGCGCGGGCGAGTTCGGCAGTTGTAGCCGGGCCGTCGCGGTCCAGGCGCGCCATGACCGCGGCTTCGGTCAAAGAGAGTTCGTGAGACGCGGCAGCAGAGCGGATGCGGCGCACGAGCATGCCGATGGCCTGGGTCAGCTCGATCACTGATGTTTCCAGGGTCTTCCTCGTCATACAACTCTAGGATAGACGATTAACAGGTAAACTGGCAAGCTAAACTGGCAAGGAGGACTGCGTATCGGTTAACTGGCCGGCGGTGCAACCTCAACCCAGCGACGTGTTACTGATTTTCGGGAAGGACAGGAAGCGCCAGAGTGTCGATGGTGGCGGGGTCGTCGCGGAGCTTGATGTAGAGCAAGCTCCCATTGGGCCGCGGCACGGTGAGCGTGCTGTTCATGTAGCCTGCGGGAACCTGAACGGCGTTCTTGAAATCCTTGTCGGATGCAACCGAGGCCAGCAAAAAGAGATTGGAGCCATGCAAGGTGCAGGGCTGCTCCGGCACGTCCGGGCAGCGTACTTCTTTCAGCGTGGGCGTCCGGACTAAGACGGCGAGCGGTTGCCATTCACCCTTGGCGCCGGCGGCATCCACAGGGCGGAAATGCAGCATGCCGAAAGCTCCGGCGCCCAGCGTTTTCGAGGGATCGACAAGCGCGAGGACGCTACTGGAGTCCTGCAGGATGAGGCTGCCGTCGGCGAGACTGAGGAGGGCGTCGTAAGAGTTGTCCGTGGTGGCGACTTCAATCTTCATGTTGCGCTCGAACTGGCTGGGCGTGTCGGTCTTGAGATAGAAGGAGAGCCTGCCGTCCTGCGAGAGTTCATCGGGTGTTCCGAAACGAATCGGAGAGGGAAGAGAATCCTGTTGGACGCTTTTGCTGACAAGGGAAACCTTGGGCCGCGGCGGCGCGATAATTGCAGGCACTTCGAGAACGCGGGAATCAGAACATTGCGAACTCTTCGAAGCGAATAGTAGCGCATGGCGCGGTTGTCCGGGTATGAACCTGCAAACTGCGGCCGCGGCCCGGAAGATGGCCGCAAGCGTGATGAAACCGGAAATGGGCGCGACCCGAATCCGGCCTCGCCATTGGAGCACAGGGTTCCGGGAATCCCGAGAAATTGGATGCGATCCGGCGGGCGTGCGTCGCCGCGGGGTGTGTCCCTTTGATGAACTGGCCGCCGGCAGGTCAAAACGCGGAGCGGCAGGCCCCCGAGAGCCTGCCGCTCTCTCTCCCAGCGCCGGAGTGAGGGTAGCGCGTCACTCCGAAACCACGACGACGTAATGCGTGGAACCGCCCCGGTTCACCAGGAGCAAAACAGATTGCGCGTGAGATTCGGCAAGAGCTTGATGAAATTCCGAAACATTGTGCACGGGCTTGCGATTTACTTCCTGAATCACATCGCCGCGCTGTAATCCGGCATTGGCCGCCGCGCTGCTGGGATCGACGGAAGTAATCACTACGCCATGAGTTGGTTCAGAGATCCCGAGATCCTGCGCGATGGACGGAGTCAGATTCTGAACCTCAAGTCCCTTCAAGACGGACGGAGCGGTTTCACCGGCGTTAGAAGCCGTCTCTTTTTCGGAAAGCTCGCCGAGAGTGACGTCCGCATCGCGGATTTGACCGTCGCGCGAAATTTTTAGATGCACGGTGGTTCCGGGCTTGGTTTCGGAGATGCGGACGCTCAGGTCATCCGGCGTGGAGACCGCTTGCCCGTTCAACGCCAGGATGATGTCGCCACGTTCAATTCCAGCTTTTGCCGCTGGGCTTCCGGGCGTCACCTCCGCGACCAAAGCGCCGCCGCCCTGGTTGAGGCCAAACGCCTTGGCCAGGTCCGCATCCACACTCTGGATGGCCACACCCAAATGGCCGCGAACGACCTTGCCGTTGTCCACGATTTGTTCCATCACGTTGCGCGCCATGTTAATGGGAATGGCGAAACCGACTCCCTGGTTGCCGCCGCCTCCACCTGCAATGATGGCGGTGTTGATGCCGATCAGGTCGCCATGCATATCCAGCAGCGCGCCGCCGGAATTGCCCGGATTGATGGCCGCGTCGGTCTGAATGAAGTCCTCGTACCGCTCGATGGCCCCGCCGAGGCCACGGCCCGTGGCGCTGACGATGCCCATTGTGGCGGTTTCTCCGATTCCAAAAGGATCACCGACGGCAAACACAACGTCACCCACTTTGAGATGGGAAGAATCTCCGAGCGTGAGGGAAGGCAGATTGGTGGCGTCGATTTTGAGGACTGCGACGTCGGTGCGGGGATCTGTTCCCACCACCTTGGCCTTGAATTTCTTTTTGTCCTGCGTGAAGACCTCCACATCGGTTGCCCCGGAAACGACGTGGTTATTCGTGATGATATAGCCATCGGGATTTACGATCACGCCCGAGCCGAGACTATATTGCCGCTCGGATTGCGGCTGTACGGGCTGCTCGTTGAATTGGCCGCCAAAGAACTGGCGGAAAAACGGATCATCGAAGAAGCCGGGAAGATTGTTATCCTGCTTCACGATTTTACTGGATGAAATATTGACTACGGCGGGGAGGGCGGGATCGATGATAGAAGAATAACCGTTCTTCAATCCCGACATGTCCACCGGTGCAGGGCTCTCATCGATTTTGAGGGGGACCTTGCTTGAAGGCGTGGAGGCCGCATGACCATACTGCGGCGTGATCGAGATAGCCGTGACCCCCAGGACCAAAAAGCTCAACAAGGAGATCAGGATCCAGTTCGTGCGACGGTATGCTGTCACGACAGAGGGGCGAATACTGGCGAGGAACCACGGCAGGCGGTCGTGTTTATCTCTCGGGTTCATGACTTAACTCCTTCACTCTTACGGGAAACTGGAAAGGCTGGCTACGGCCCCATGTGGGCCGTCCCCTTGCAACTAGAATTGAGACGTATCGTACGACGATATGGTTGCAGCAAGGCGTGTGTTCTATCGTGACACGATAGAATAGGGCGCTTCGCCATAAGGCGAGTCCGCGCAGTGCGCATCTGGCAGCATCACCGAGTTGAGGCATGGCCGGCATCCACTTTTATGCCCGGAGGGGATTGCTCTATGGCGGCATAGGCGCCATCGCAACTCCCGGAGCCGTTCAGGCATTGCTGGAGGCGACGATCCTGAGCCGCGCGGGTCACTTGGCGTCGATCCTCCTGGCTGAGTTTCGATGGATCGCAATCGCCGATGCCATCGAGGCAGGACTGCAAATTGCGGTCGTAATCCGCGTCTGAAACCTCCTGCTTCTCCAGGGGAGAAAGCCGGGTTTTGTCGCAGTCGCCAAGGCCGTCCAAGCAGGTCCGCCAATTGTGAAAATGCAAAGCCTGGTTGACGGCAGTCTGTTCGGTGGGAGTTAGGAGCTTTTGGTCGCAATTGTCATAGCCGTCCAGGCAGTTCTGGAGATTCAGGTCGCGGGCGGTGCGAACCAACTCTTGCTTTTGCAAGACGGGCAGCTTTGCTTTGTCGCAGGTGGGCGCGCCACTGAAACAATCCGCAAAATTGCGGTCGACAGCGGCCTGCTTGACGGCTTGCAATTCCGCAGGGTTCAGCGCCTTCCAGTCACAGTCGGCAAAGCCCTCGAGGCAAAGCTGGAGTTCTTCCGAGTGGCGGGGATAGATGGTTTGCGAGCTCATCCGCAGCGGAATGATGCTTGCCAGCAGCGTCGCACATAGGATCAGGGGTCGATTTTTCATAGAGAGCCTCCCGTCAGCCTGCTGCTGAGGACCGGCAGTTGCTGGAACCAAAACGGATGTCGCGCCGCCCGTGGCCCCGGATTGGTCCGCGCAGAGCCGGCACGCCAATGCTCCGAGCAGTTAGACGGCGGAAAAGTCCGCCGGTTTTGCCGGCCGGCAAGATATATCGTAATACGATAGACAGCTAAGGGCAATCACGTTCACATATATCGCATTACGATATAGTTCCGGCGCCTGTGTCTGGCGCGCCTCCCATGCCGGAGGAGAAACGCCCGGCAGCGGCTGGAATAGTCGAGCCGTCGCCCCGTCGCAGAATCCACCTGGTGTTTCATGAGTGAACTCAATCGCTTTGAAGGAGATTTCCCAAAATGCAAAGGAGATCCTGGTACTGCGTTCCGATGTTTTTCTCTGCGTTTGGTCTTTGTGTCATTCCAGCGTTTGCCCAGTCCTCCACCCAGATGGGGAAACTGAAAATTCATGTGGAACCCAAACAGGCCTACGTTTTTGTGGACGGGAAGGCCATCCGTGATGGCAATCAGACGATGGATTTGTCCGCCGGCAGCCATGAAGTCGGCGTTTACAACTATGGCTATGAGCCGAAAACGCAGGAGGTTGAAATTAATGCAAAGAAAACCACGCCGCTAACCGTTGCTCTGCAATCCGCCGGCGATAAGGTCAGCGGCCCGTTTTCCGACATCGAATTCAAGGGTCACCCCCGTGACTAGACCGACTTTTTGTACCTCGGTGAATGAGAAAGTCTGCAGCACAACCTCATTCGGCAAGGGTGCAAATGGCGGCGCGCAGGGGGCCGTAGGCGACCGGAGAGCCGCCATTTGCGGCGCGAACGTTGCCGGCGCCGGCGGTCTGTAGCCGGGCGCCGAGTGTGGCCGCTTCGTGTTGTACTCCGCCCGCCAACGATCACGTATCCCGGCTGACGCCACCAGCGCACCGCCCCCGACATGGGGTCGGGCCGGTGCGGCGGTCCCACCCGCCGCGTCACCTCGTTTTCCAGAATCGTGCCGAAGATGCGCAGCCCGGCTTCGCCAGCCAACTGCTCCACCTGCGCCTGCAACTCCTCCCACACCTCGACCATCGGCAGCGGAACTTCCGCCAGCAACTCCCGCTTGCCGAGTACTTCAAACTTCCGCTTGGACTTGTCTGGCATTCCCTGATAGGTTTTCCTCACAGCGGTTCTCCTCTCAAAAAGAGTTTGCAACCCGAACTCTATCCGAGTTCGGGTCGAGAACCGCTGCTTCTCTTCTTCACGTTTCAACGAAAGGCGGGACAACTTCAGCGTTCCCAACCGCGGGTGAAGACACGCCAGACCGGGCATGACAGCGCAGTCCGGCTCATTCGAATCTTACCTCGTGAAATAGTTATTGACATAGTAAACAGTCCT
>JAJPIE010000066.1 GCA_021324935.1 Acidobacteriota bacterium | reverse complement strand
GAATATGGAACTTCGCGCCCTTCGGCGGGCGGCCTTTTCCAACCCTTTGATACTCCCATCCCTGGGGGCCTTTGAACCTTGCGTAGACGCTGGCCATGCTGGACACCATTCCAAACAAATGATGAAAAACGGTAGCACGGAGGTAGCAAGGAGTGAAAAATGCAGTAATATGCAGGGAAGAATAGGTATGGCGGAGAGGGTGGGATTCGAACCCACGGTACGGTTTCCCGTACGCTCGCTTTCGAGGCGAGTACTTTCAACCGCTCAGTCACCTCTCCGCGGTCACTTTTCGTATTCTACCAAATCCTCCGCTGCCCGAGCTATGTCTGTCTGCGCTCAATTGGCAAACTTAGCCAACACTTAGCGCCGCGCCGCAAAGAACTTCTGCAGCAGCGCAGCAGCTTCCTCTGCCAGCACTCCGGGTGTTACGTCCGCTTGATGATTCAGTTTCGGGCTCGTCAGCAGTTCAAAACAGGTTCGATACGCACCGCCCTTCGGATCATCTGCGCCGTAAACCACCCTCGGCACCCGCGCCTGCACAATCGCCCCCGCGCACATCGCGCAAGGCTCCAGCGTCACATACAGAGTCGTCTCCGGCAGCCGGTAGTTCCCGATTTTTCGCGCCGCCTCGCGCAGCGCCACAATTTCCGCGTGCGCCGTCGGATCGCCATCGCGCATTGTGCGATTTCCGCCGCGCGCCAGCACTTCTTCGCCGCGCACCACCACCGCGCCAACTGGCACTTCGCCCGCCTCGGCGCACGCCCGCGCTTCCTCCAGCGCCATCTTCATGCATTCCGCGTCATTCATAGGAACCTGGCAGAGGATATCATGCCCCCGGTTCAAGCTTTCCTCTCGCCGCCTTCGATCGCGCCGTCTCGCACCCTCCAAGAATCCTTGACATCCGGCCACCGGCCAAAGAGACTGTCTTCATGAAGGAACTCGTCGAGAGGATTTTCCAGCTGGACGTCCTCAGGGGCATGGGGGTCACCTTCCGCACCCAGAATCCTAAAAACATCTACACCGAACAATATCCCCTCGAACGCCCCATGATCGCGGAGCGTTATCGCGGCGCGCCACGCCTCAACAACCATCCCGAAACCGGCGAAACACTCTGTATCGGCTGCAATCTCTGCGCTCTCGCCTGCCCGGAAAATCTGATCGTCGTTGGCTGGGAACGTGACGACGCCACGCGCCGCAAGGTCCTCACCACTTTCACCTACGACACTTCGCGCTGCATGTTCTGCGGCCTCTGCGAAGATGCCTGCCCAACCGACGCGCTCGAACTCACCCAGGATTTTGAAATGGCCTATTACACGCGCGAAGGTGCCATCTGGGATCGCCACCGCCTCGAAGAGGGTCCGACTCCCACGCGCTACACGCGGTAGAAGACGCCATGGAAATCCGCCGCGATCCTGTCACGCAAAGTTGGGTTGTATCCGGCCAGCGCGAACGCACCGACGAGGGCGACGCACCTTGTCCCTTTGATCCCCCCGCGATCGACAATCTGAAAACTATCTATTCCTCTCCGCCGGAAGGTCCCTGGCGTGTTCGCGTGGTTCCTCATCCCGATCCGCTTTATCGTGTCGAGATCGATCCAGGCCGTGCCGCCGAGGGCATCTACGATAAAATGGGTCCGCTCGGTGCCCACGAGATCATCGTCGAAACACCGCAGCACGATAAACGCCTTTCCCAGCTTGCCGACGAAGAAATCGACAACGTCCTCTCCGTTTGGTGCGCGCGCGCCGCCGACCTGAAAAAAGACGCCCGCTTCAAGTACGTCACGGTTTTCAAGAATCAGGGAGCGCAAGCCGGCCAGGAATGGTCGCACGCGCATTCCCAAGTCACTGCCACCATCTTTGTTCCGCGCCGCATCAAGTACGAACTCGCTTCCGCTCATGACTGGTACAAGCTCAAGGAGCGCTGCGTCTTCTGCGATATCGTTCGTCAGGAAGAAAAACTTGGCAAACGCATTGTCGACGTGCAGGGCGACTACTACGCTCTCTGCCCCTACGCCTCGCGCGTCCCGTTTGAAATCTGGGTGCTCCACCGCCGTCATAATCATCTCTTTGAACAGCCCCGCCCCGGATCCAATCGCCGCCAACTCGCCGCCCTGCTCGGCCGCGTGCTGCGGCGTCTTGAAAAAATCGCTCCCTCGTTCCACCTCGTTGTCCACACCGCGCCCAACACTCGCAACAAAAAAGGCGAGCTCTCCGGCTATTGGAAGACGCTCTCCGAGGACTATCACTGGCACATTGAAATCTTGCCTATCCTCGAAAAGCGCAGTAAGTCCTATAGCATCAAGGAAGTCTATTTCAACGCAATGCTTCCGGAGCTGGCCGCCGAGCAATTGCGCGCCGTCGATCCGAATTCATGAGCATTTCCCGTCGCCGCAATTCGCAACGTGGTGGCATCGTAGGCGCCCTTGTCGCTCTCCTCTTTCTTGCCGCGCTATGCCTGCTGATCTTTTGGGCGCGCCACCCCATCCTGCGCTATGCAGCCGATTCCTGGATCATCGACGCTCCCGCCGCCCATGCCGACGCGATTCTTCTCCTTGGCGACGACAATTTCTACGCCGATCGCGCTACCCGCGCCGCTGAACTCATCCGCCAGGGAGTTGCGCCGCTCGTCGTCGCCAGCGGCCGCCGCCTCCGCCCCAGCGCCGGCATCGCCGAACTCGAACAGCACGATCTCATCGAACGCGGCGTCCCCAAAGATAAAATCTTTCCGCTTGCGCATGACGCGGATAGCACCGAAGAAGAAGCTGTGGCTCTCGCCCGCTTTTCCGCCGACCATCACTTCCGTAGCGTCATCATTGTCACTTCCAACTATCACACTCGCCGCGCCCGCTATATCTTCCAGAAGACGTTTCCTTCTTCCATTTCCATCTCCGTCGCCGGCGCCCGCGACGGAGATTTCGATCCTGACCACTGGTGGGAAAAACGCAAATCCGAAAAGCTTTTCGCGCATGAGTTCGTCGGCATGCTCGTCACGCTGTGGGATTTCCACTCCTCTCCGTCCGGCTCTCCTCCAGGCGAACAATAAGGGAAGATAATCGTGCCAAATTCAGCTCCGAGCCTTGGTAATCTTGTAAACCTTCAGGTCACATTCTTTCCCCAATTTTCCGGGCTTGCTCTTTACATCCGGTAAGTGCTGTAATATCTTTCTCTTTCTGAGTCGCAGTAAGCCTCCAGCCCTCGATTCGCGACTTTAGGAGAATCTTTCCTGCGTTGAGGTGTCCTTATGTGGCGTAAAGAGGATGGGCGGCAGCCTAACCCAAATGAAATTTCCACAGGTCCTGTGACTCCTGCTACTTCTTCGGCTCCGGCTGCTCCGGGCCCGAAGCCCATCTCTCCTTCCGCTCCTGTTTCCCCCAACGCCGTTGCCTGCCTCAGCCAAGGCATCCGCATCAAGGGCGAAATTACAGGTGGCGAAGATCTCTTCATCGATGGCACCGTCGAAGGCAAAGTCAATTTTCAAAATTCGGTTCTCACCATCGGCCCCAACGCCACCGTCAAAGCCGACATCATCGCCCGCGAAATCGTTGTCCGCGGCCGTGTCCAGGGCAAGCTCGATGGCTCTGATCGCGTGCAGATTTGGGGCTCCGCCCGCGTTCACGGCGACATCCACGCTGACCGCGTTTCGATCGAGGAAGGCGCCGAAATCCACGGCAAGATGGAAGCGGGCAAGGCTCCCGCGCGCATCGCGGAAATGCCGGCTTCCAAAAAGACCGATAACTCAAAATCGAAATTAGCCGAACCCGAGGCGGGCCAGTCCACCCCGGGCGCGGCAGTGGCAGGAGCGGACTGAGAATATGGGATTCCTAAACAAGTTGGGCATTGCCATTGGTGCACAAAATGATCGGGCTTCCTCTGCAGCTCTGCCCGGTGAACAGAACGTTCACAAGCAGAATGGCGCTTCGCTGGCCGTGGGCGCCAATCGCCCGCCGGAACTCGAGCAAACCTCTCGCATTTCCAACGGTTTGAAAGAATTTTTGTGGAATCTCGATGGCCTCGGCCGCGGCACTCTGCTCGATCTTGGCCCAGCATGGCAGACCACGCTCACCTTCTTCATCGAGCGCGGATTCCGCGTCACCTCCGACGACATTCTTCGCGACTGGTCTCAATTCCTCAAGGAAGAAGATGTCAAAGCCAAGGAAAATCCTACGCCAGAGTCCTATGCCGGCCACACTCCCGAAGCCCGCGCCAAACGCTTCCTTTTGGAAAATCTGCAATATCCCGCCTCTTCCTTCGATGCTCTGCTCCTCTGGGATACTCTCGACTATCTCGAACCCACGCTCGCCAAGCTGATGATTGCCCAAATCACCGATTTTCTGCGCCCGGGTGCCGTTGTTTTCGCCATGTTCCATAGCAAGAAGCCCTCAGGTTTCCAGCGCTATCGCGTGGCGGACACCAACACGCTCCAGGTTCTCTCTGCGAAGCCCATCTTCCCCGCGCAAAAGGTCTATCAGAACCGCGAAATTCAGGAACTCTTCGGCCGTTTTCGCAGCATGAAGTCTTTCATCAGCCGCGATCAACTCCGCGAAACCCTTTTCATCAAGTGAATTAGAAATCTCACAGCCCAATTGCCTCGTATTGCCCGGGCTGGCCCCTATAAACTTTTTCTTCTTTCCTCTTGCATCCGCTATCCCCCGGGCGTATACCGGAGTCGTGAGCTAGCAAAGCTCCGGAGGAATGGATGACTCCACCGGGCTTAAAAGCGCAACACTGCTGAACACACCGCTCTCGCGGTGCGTGTCGCGCACGAACCGATCGCACGCTGATCAGCTCGTCAAGCGACGCAGCAAAAGAAAAAGAGGGCCCTCATGGAGGGCCCTCTTTTATTTTCGGGATCACTATTAAACTGCGGTCGGCCGCCGTATCCCGTCCTCATTGCCCTTTCAACAAAATAGCTTCCTCAGGAATCAGTTAGGATTTGTGGCTATGCGCCGCGTTATGGTGTTTTCCGTGGTTGCTACGGTGATGGTGGTGATGATGCCGAGAAGCATGCCGCGTGCTGGCATTTCCCGATGGTTCCGCCGCCGTGGTGGTTTGCTGTCCCATGGAAACCACCGCCAAGGTCAGTGCTGCTGCAACGACAAGTAAAATGCGTTTCACTGGAATCTCCCTTGCCAATTCCCCTGCAAGATCGATTCAAGCACACCGCAATTATGCTGTCAGGAGAAACTAAAAAGAAACCGCCAACGTGGTTTCGAAAAAGGAAACTCCGCCGCTCAGCCGCCGATTCGTCCCTGCATCATATGAATCACGGCGTTCTGCTTCGCGATCACCTGCGCCTGCCAGACCAACGCGAGGGACATCAGGCTCATCGTGAAAATGCACAGGGCCAGCACCAACCCCATCTGCGTCTCCGACGCGGGCATTACAATGAAACGGCGCATCCAATCCATGGCGGCTCCCTGAAAGAAAGTGGTGAATTTGACACAGAGTAAAGGAGCAATCCATCTGCCAATTTCACAGCCAAGTCCCGGTACCATCATTACCACTCGGTTTATGCGGCTTTTTCATGCTTTCTTGATGCAAACCGCCTCCCTCTTCCACTGAGTGTGCAAAACTTCGCACACTTTGGCCCTCTCCTTTCCCCACGCTGCAGGCGCTCCCGCCTTTCCTCGCACCCCTCTAGAGTTGTCGCTTTTCAATCGCTTCCAGTGCCACCTTCCACGTCTCCGCCGCAAACAGTGGCAGGCTCTGGTGCCTCGTTGCGGTCGGCCTGGCCGGCTCATCCCGCGTCGCCAGCAATAAGCACCTGTCGCAGGCAGGGAACAATTCACCCGCTTCATCCGAAGTCGCAATACCCACCCGCAGCGGATTCGTCCGCAGCGAGCGCTCGTATAGCTGCGACAAATCTTTCACGCAACCGCGCAAGCTCGCTCCCACAGCCAACGACCACAGCGCTCCCCTTGGCCGCACTTCCGCTTTTTTCTGCGTTGCCGTATCGCGAAAGCGCTTCACATGCGCTTCCGAGGCTCCTGCGAAAAAGAACAGTTCGTCGAAGTCCCTTTGCCGCACCAGTTCCGCCTCCCGCTGTTGCAAGCCTGCATTCTGCGCCAGTTCTCTCGGCGAAAGTCCTCGCAATGCCACCACTTCGATCCCCGTTTCTTCCGCCAGGGAATGCAGCATCTCTCCCGCGGCTGGTTGCGGTGCCGCTTGCGGAACGCACGTGAATCTTCCCAGCCGCACGCTCCGTGGAGCCTTCAGGTGAAAATAGTCCTCCGGCAGATAGACTCCGCAGCCCCCCTCTGCAATGAACGGGTGCGCAAGCCCGAATTTTCGGAGCGTCGTATCCAACTCCAGGCGGCCCCGCGTTGTTACCGGCACCAGCGGGATCCCCGCGTCTCCCAAGCCTTCCAGAAATTCTGGAAAGCCACTCAGCGACTTATGTGTTGCCCCAATTAAATTGTCAATCGCGCAAAAGACCACCGTCGTCGATCGCAATTTCCCGCTCCCTGTAGCGCAGGCTTCAGGTGGTTCAGCCGAGCCACCAACAACAAACCTGGGTGCCACTAGACCTAAGCGGCCTCCGCCATGGTCCCGAATACAGTCTATCCGTCTTGCCCCTGCCCACAAACATCGCACCCAAAAACAAAAAGGGCGGGAAGCCTGTGCTTCCCGCCCCGGGGCTGCACTCGTTCGTATTTGCTTAGTTTCCAGACTTCGCGTTCGAAGCGGCGGTCGACCCGGCCGAGCCGGCCTTTGGCACGCTGAGGTAGCCCGTGATCGTGTTCTTTCCGATCTTGTTGATCACCAGCTCTTCTGCTTGCCGCTGGTCGCTCGGATACAGAATGATCGGCGAATTGATGTTGCGGTTCTTTTCTTCAGTCTTCTTGTCTTCCAGAACCACCGTCAGGTTCGCGCGATTCTTCTTTTCGTTCACGCCCTTCAGCTCGACCGTCAGATTGCCCACCTTCTGCGGCTTGTTCTTCCCCGCGATGGTGAACTCGATATAGTCGCGCTCTCCCAGCCGGCGGAGGTAATCGATTTCATCGTGGTTCTTCGCAATCAGGTTTCCCAGCTCGCTGCGGGCCATGCTCAGGTCATTGTTCGTTTTGGCCAGGTTGTCGCTCACGGTGGTCACTTTGGTGTCCACGGTCTTCACGTCCTCCGTCGTCGCCTTGGTCGCCAGTTCGTTGTGTACGGAGGTGTCCAGCGCCGTCAGCTTCTGCGTAGTTTCCGTATTCGCTTGGGCCGCTTCCGTGCGCGCCTTCTTCAATTGGCCCTGCGTGATCTTCAACTTGTCGGTCACCACCTTTAGGTCACCCTGAAGATCACTGTTGGTCTTCTCCAGCGCCGCAAGCCGGTCCTTCACGGCAGTCACATCCTGCTGCTCCGCCTGCTGCGCCGCCTTCAATTGGTCGCTCACCGCCTGTTTCGCGGCATCTACCTTGGCCGAGTTGGACCAGCCATAAAACAAGCCGCCCAGCGCAACCAGAGCCAGAATGGCGATCGCCGGCAATTGCCACGACGCGCCGCCCTTGTTCTCAACATTCGTGTAGTTTTCGGGGATCTCAGACATATTCGCTTTCTTCTCCTCACCCATTCGGGTTTTCGATCTCGTCGCGGGATGGCAGTTCTACGCTGCTGCCTCAGCTATCTACGCAGGGGGGATGTGCAACCCAGAGACCGCAGCTGGTCAACCCGCTGTCGAAGGCTAAGTACTTGCCGAATGGCCAGTTATGCGCCCTGCCCATTCGGCCAGCGGGTACTAGTTCCTGAAATCTTTACGCGCTTGTGAATGCCAGCGGTGAATTCCTACGTAGTGCAGCCCGTTTCCACTTTTATGCCCGCTTGGCCCAATTCGCTGCGCAACTTCCCGGGGGTTTGCAAGTGAATCCCCCTGAATCCCAGCCGTCGGGCCGTCTCCACGTAGGCGGGTATGTCGTCGATGTACACCGCTTCTTCCGCCTTCACCTTGCAGGCTTTCAAAGCGTGCTGATAAATCAGCGGGTCCGGCTTGCTCGCCCCCACGCTGCACGAATATGTCCGCACTGCTTTCGGAAAATACTTGTAAAAGTCATACGTGGATTCCAGTCTCTCAACGTGAATCGGGTCCGTGTTCGATAGCAGCCCCAGCCGGTAATTCTTTGCCAGCTCCGCGAACAACGAAACCTCGTGAATCGGCTTCGGATCCAATGCCGAATTCCAGGCCGTGGTGAACTCTTCGTACCGCATCGTCAGGTTGAATCGCTTGCACAAGTGCAGGTGCCAATCCCGCGGCGACACGCGCCCTTCCTGCCAGTCCGGCCAGCGTGGGTCCTTTTCGATTGCCGACCACAACTCTTCCGGACTCAGCGGCAGCCCCTGCGCCAACGCCGCTTTTACGCGTTGAATATCCACGCAAACCAGCACTCGCCCGATATCGAAAATCACCGCTCGCAATTTGGCCATGAACTATTCTTCCTCGGAACTGATCGCCGCGGACGCGGAAGATTCGCTCGGCGCCCGCCTTGCTCGCAGCAGGCTGATGATCGCCGGCAGTAGTGACAATAGAATCACCACCACAATTACGTAGTGGATCCGCTCGCTGATGTTCGGAATTGTGCGGCCCAGGAAATAGCCGCCCAGAATCATTGTCCCCACCCAGAAAACGCCCCCAAAAATGTCATAGAGCAGATACCGCGGATAGGACATCTCCGCCGCTCCCGCCACCGGTGGACAAAACGTCCTGACAATCGGCACAAACCGGGCCAGGATCACCGCCCGGCCGCCGTACTTCTCATAAAAAGCATGCGCCCGCTTTAGGTGGCTGCGCCGGAAAAAAAGCGAATCTTCCTTGCGATAAAGCGCCGACCCCGCCGTCCGCCCGATCCAATACCCGATCTGATCGCCAGCAATCGCGCACAGCATCACCGGCGCCAGCAGCCATTTCAGCGGGATCACTTCACCGGCTGAAAGGATTCCCGCCGTCACCAGCAGGGAATCGCCGGGCAGAAAAAAGCCCACGAAAAATCCGGTCTCGATGAAAACAATGCCGCAAATCAGGGGCGGTCCGCCGGCCCGGATGAGTTCATTTAATCCCTCGGGGTTGAACAGTGCGTGAAAGAAGTGGAGGATGGCCTCAAGCACTCGAAACGATTCCTCGTCGTGGAAAAGTCCACTGGCTTTCTTGCGGGCATTTGCATCCGCGCGCGGGCCATCAGCCCGCAGCAAGCGCCCGAACCTATACGGTAGCAGAAAAGCGCGGGGTTCTGCCCGGTTTCCTCCCACTCGCACATCAGCGCAGCGCAAAAAGTCAGAAGCCACGCCCGGTATATCATTGCAAAGACTCCGCTAGCAGCAGTTCGCCCTGTTTCCCGAACGATGACCGCTCTTCTTTCTGCAGCTCCAGCAAACGCTTCACCCGCGGCACTGCCGCGCGTCCCACCGTCGCTCCCGCTTCGATCGCTTCGTCAATTCTCTCGAAATCGTCCCAGGCCAGCGCTTGCACCGAGGGCCGCAGCACCAGATCCGCGAATCGTTCCCACCCTTCCATCTGATGCTTTTGCGCGGCGCTCACCGCCCGGCTCACCACCTGGAAGATGTTCGTTGGGGCGCCGCGATGCCCGTCATGCAAACCCACGGAAACGCCCACCACCAGCTCTGCGCCCGTCTCTCGCGCCGCGCGCGTGGGCACCGGCGCCACCAGCCCGCCATCCGCCAGGCACCGCGTCCCGATTTGTATCGGTTCAAACAATCCTGGGAATGCGCAGCTCGCGCGGATTGCCTCGGCCAGATTCCCTTGCCGGAAGACCACTGGGTCCCCGCTACCCAAGTCCGTTGCCACCACCGCCAGCGGCAAGCGCAGATCCTCAAACTGTCGCGTTCCAAACGCCTTCTGCACCAGCGCGCCCAGTCGTTCGTTGCTCGCCAGTCCGAATCGCGACACGCGCCACTTTGCAAAGTCCCGGAAACGGATCTGCCGGCACTTCTCAATGATGCACGGCAACTCTGCTCCGCTCGCATACGCCGCGCCAATAATGCTACCGATGCTGCTCCCCGCTATCGATGTCACTGGGATGCCCATATCCTGAAACACTTGGAGCACTCCCAAATGGGCGTACCCGCGCGCGAACCCTCCGCCCAGGGCCAGGCTCACCCCTAGTCGCGGCATGGGCCGTGGCGCGACTAGAGTGGATGCATTGAAGCGCTTTTTCACGAGCCATAGAATATCCACTGCCCCTGGTCACAGCGATGGGCGAACCGTCCCGAATTTGCAGTACCAAAGTACCTTCCAAAATCAGGAGAATAAACGATTTCCGCCCCCCGGCAGTACTTTGATACTACTCGACTGCCCTCCCTGTACCATTGCTGCACACTCCCGAAAACCCGATTCTGTCCCTGCACAAAGCGTCAAATCTTTCGTGGAGAGGCACCCATGGATGCGGGGTACAACGCATGGCTCGGCCATGCAGTGGTTCTTCAGGTCGCGCTGGGGGATATCAAGGTTCCACTGCGGGGAAAGCTGCTCAAGGAAGGCGGAGAAACCATCCGCATGCGTATCGGCGAAGGTTGGGACGTGGACATTTATAAGACCATGATCGTCGCCGTAGAAGAAGACGGCATGGCTTTATCTCGGGCATGAGGGGAGAACACGAAATGGATAATCACATACCAAAGTACGTGACCCAGTCTCGCGCAGCATACCTTCTGGGCCTTTCCGTCTCGGAGATCAGCCGCATTTCCCGCGAATCGGGGATCGGCCATCTGGAACGCGCCGGCCAGGAAGAAGAGCGCTTTTTTACTTATGAAGAATTGCAGCAGATCTGCGTTCTCGCCACGCAGGAGCCCGCGGTCACGCACTAAATCAAGTTTCCTCAGGCCCCCCTCAGGAAGTACCCCCACCCCCGGCTCGTCACCCCCACGAGCCGGGGTTCTTTTTTCCGCGAACTTGTTGGGCTCTCGCCAGCGGGCGCGGCACGCCGCCTCCGTTAGCGCCGGGCTTCCAGCAGGCAAACACTTTTCCTTTCCATCCACGCAGCCAAGCTGGCCGCCCTACCCATGTTGCCATTCTCCTTCATTGAATCCTTTCATAAACCCTTTGACACCGGCCTTCTTCGCGGCCAAACTAGGCGGCGTTCCTTCAAATAGGAGATCCTCTTCCTCTTGCGACGCGCGACACTCGTCTTGTTTTCTGTCTGCTTGCTGGCCACCTTCGCGATGCGGCACACTCATGCGGATGCCGATCTCTACGACATCGTCATCTCCGGTGGCCGCGTCATGGATCCCGAATCCGGCCGCGACGCCGTCCGCAACGTTGGCATCCGCGACGGCAAAATCGCCGTCATCTCCGAAGCCCCTCTCCAAGGCAAGCGAACCATCGACGCTCACGGCCTCGTCGTCGCCCCAGGCTTCATCGACCTCCACGAACATGGTCAGGAGCCGCGCAATTACGAATTCCAGGCTCACGACGGCGTCACCACTTCGCTCGAACTCGAAGTTGGCACCAATGACGTCGACGATTGGTATGCCAAACGTGAAGGTCACGCCCTCATCAACTACGGCGTCAGCATTGGCCACATCCCCGTGCGCATGGCCGTCATGCACGATCCCGGTGTGTTTCTCCCCCTCGGCGATGCGGCTCACCGCGAAGCCACTCCCGCCGAACTCCAGCAGATTGACGCCTCCATCAACCGCGGTCTTCAGCGCGGCGCGCTCGCCGTCGGCATGGGCGTGAACTACACCGCTGCCGCAACTCACGCCGAAATCGTCGACGTCTTCAAAGTTGCCGCTGCGCACGGCGCTTCCGTCCACGTCCATCTCCGCTACAACGGCCTCCTCGAGCCCACCACCGGCCTCGCTGCCCTTCAGGAAGTCATCGCCGACGCGGTTGCCACCGGCGCGCCGCTTCACGTTGTCCACATCACCAGCATGGGTGGCCGTGAAACTCCTCGCCTCCTCGAAATGGTGCACGGCACGCAAAAGCGCGGCCTCGATATCACCACCGAAGCCTATCCGTACATCGCCGGCAGCACCGACATCAGTTCCGCCATCTTCGACGCTGGCTGGCAGGAGCGCATGGGCATTACTTACCACGATCTGCAATGGGCCAAGACTGGCGAACGCCTTACCGCTGAAACCTTCGAGAAATATCGCAAGGAAGGCGGAATGGTCATCCTCTTCTCCATTCCTGAATCCGCCGTTCGTACCGCCCTCGCCGATCCCATCGTTATGGTCGCCAGCGATGGCGTGCCCATCACCGGACCCAAGGTCCATCCCCGCGGCCAGGCCACCTATTGCCGCGTCCTCGGTCATTACGTTCGCGAAGAAAAAGTTCTCGGCCTCATGCTCGCGCTCCGCAAAATGTCCCTGATGCCCGCGCAGCGCCTGGAAAAGCGCGCGCCCGCGTTCGCCAATAAAGGGCGCATCAAAATCGGCGCCGACGCCGACCTCACCGTCTTCGATCCCAACACCGTCATCGATAAGGCCACCTTCGAGGAGCCGCTGCAATTCTCCGCCGGAATCTCCGATGTCCTCGTCAACGGCGTCCCCGTCATCCTGGAAGGCAAAACCGTTGAAGGCGTTTTTCCCGGACGCGCCCAGCGCGCTCCGATCTCCCAATAGGCGGGTCAGTGTTGCTGCTTATTTTCGTTCAAAGGACGGCCTCTCCTTGTCGCTGACCGCACTCGATTGGGCCGCCATCGCTGCCTATCTTCTGATCACGCTCATCCTCGGCCTCTATTTCCGCCGCAAATCCGGCCAAAGCACCGCCGATTATTTCGTCTCCGGCCGCGAAGTCAGTTGGTGGCTCGCCGGCACCTCCATGGTCGCCACCACGTTCGCCGC
The DNA here is from genome assembly GCA_021324935.1 of Acidobacteriota bacterium. Classification (GTDB taxonomy): domain Bacteria; phylum Acidobacteriota; class Terriglobia; order Acidiferrales; family UBA7541; genus Acidiferrum. Next base: position 672 of record JAJPIE010000066.1, on the reverse strand, counting down.
CGACACGCCGCTCGCCGTGAGCGGCCTCGTCTACACCCAAGGCGTCGCGGGGAACTGGCTCTGGTGGAGCTTTCTTCCCTCCGGCATGATGACCGTGTTCCTCTTCAGCCGCCTCTGGCGCCGCTCCGGCCTCATCACCGACGTGCAATTCGCCGAGCTTCGCTATCACGGCAAGCCTGCTGCCTTCCTTCGTGGTTTTCGCGCCGTCTATCTCGGCCTGTTGATGAACTGCCTCATCCTCGGCTGGGTCACCAAGGCGATGGTCAATATCATCAGCACTTCGCTGGGCATTAGCGACGCCAAAGCCCTCGCCATCTGCGTGTTTTTCCTCATGCCCTTCACCGGCATCTACGTCTCGCTCGGCGGCCTTTGGGGAGTGCTCTGGACCGACCTCTTCCAGTTCATCCTCAAAATGGCCATCGTCATCGCCGTCGCCTGGTACGGCGTTCGCGCCGTCGGCGGAATGCCGCAGCTCCTCGCGCAACTTGCCGCCAAACGCGCGCAAGTTGGCCCGCACGCCAGCGACATCACGGGTCTCCTACCGGATTTTTCCCGCGGCTTTACCGGCGAAGCGCTTTGGACGCTTCCCGTCATCACCTTCGTCGTGCATCTCGCCGTGCAGTGGTGGGCCTTCTGGTATCCCGGCGCGGAGCCGGGCGGCGGCGGCTACGT
>JAJPIE010000015.1 GCA_021324935.1 Acidobacteriota bacterium | reverse complement strand
CTCCTATTTGGTCTTGCACCACGCGGGGTTTGCCATGCCGGCGACATTACTGCCGCCGCGGTGGGCTCTTACCCCACCTTTTCACCCTTACCTGCGCGCGAACCATGCAGACATCCCGAAGGTTTTCCTCCGGTCTGCCACCGCGTTACGCTCCGCCGGCGGTATCTTCTCTGTGGCACTTTCCGTGAACCGTCCCAACCAGGTCGGGGCCGTTCCCCTGGCGTTACCAGGCGCGTTTACCCTGAGGCCCATGGCCGAAGGATTGCCCTTCCTTCCATTGGCCCGTCTTCGCTCTCGCGAAGTGGTGTCCGGACTTTCCTCCCGTCCCGGTTTGTAGGGGCGGCTTTATGCCGCCTCTCTTCACCGGAACCAGCGATCGTCCGACTCACCCGCCAACTTCATTGTACCAAAGGATTCAAGAGAAATTTGGTTCTGGCCGGCACACGGTTCTTCAACGGATCTGGCGGTACATCACCAGAGCATCCACAAAACCCAGCTTGGGATGTGCGAAAACTTCCGGCAGCCGACCAACGGTTTCAAAGCCAAGGCTGGACCACAGCTTTACCGCGCGAGTATTGCTGCTGACCACAAAATTGAACTGCACTCCGCGAAAGCCGCGTTCTTTCGCGCGCTCCAGCGAATGCAAGCACATGGTTCGCGCAATACCCCGGCCCTGCGCGGCCAGTGAAGTCACATAGCCGCAATTGGCCACGTGTGCGCCACCACCCTGCTGGTTCGCCTTCAGGAAATACGTCCCCAGAACGTGGCCGTCTTCCACGAAAACGTACACATCCTTTTCCAGTGAGAACCAGAAGGCGAACGCCTCTTCCCGGCTCATGTTGCGCGGAAGCGGGTAAGTTTCCCCTGCTCGAATCATAGGCTCCAGAATTGCCCAAATGGCATCGCGGTCGGCCTCAGTTGCGGAACGTATAGGCAAAAGCGCTTCCTTATTATTTCAAGCCAAGCAATTTTTCGAACCCAGCCTCGTCCAGGATGCTCACGCCGAGTTCCTTGGCCTTGTCGTACTTTGACCCCGGGTCCGCGCCAACGACGACGTAATCCGTCTTCTTGCTCACTGACCCGCTCAACTTCCCGCCGTGCTGCTGCACGATTTCCCCGGCTTCTTCCCGGCTGCGGTGCTCCAGCGCGCCGGTAAAAACAAACGTCTTCCCGGCAAACTTATCGCTTTTGAGCTCGCGCTTTTCCGCCGTTGGACGCACACCGGCTTCGCGCAGCTTTTTGATCACCTTCCGGTTCGCCGGCTCGCTGAAAAAGTCCACGATACTCGCCGCAACCTTCGGCCCCACCTCGGGCACCTTCTCGAGTTCTTCCGCGGACGCTTCCGCCAACTCTTCCAGCGAACTGAAATTCTCCGCCAGCAATTGCGCGGTGCGCTCTCCAACGAACTGTATGCCGAGTGCGTAGATCGCCCGGGAAAGCGGCTGCTTCTTGCTGGCCTCGATCTCTTCCAATAAATTCTGCGCGGACTTTTCCGCCATGCGTTCCAGCGCCGCCACTTCCTTCCGTTCCAGCGAATAAAGATCGGCGACGTCTTTCACCAATCCGGTATCCACCAGCTGGTCCACGATTTTTTCGCCCAGACCGTCGATATCCATGGCATGACGCGCCGCAAAATGCAAAATGGACTCCTTGCGCTGCGCCGGGCAAGCCGCGTTCACGCAGCGATACGCCACTTCCCCCTCGACCCTGTGTACCGCGCTGCCGCACACCGGACATTTCTTCGGCATGTGAAACGCGCGGCGGCTCTTCCCTTCCTTCACCACCTTCAGCACGTGAGGAATCACTTCGCCGGCGCGCTCGATCAATACCGTATCGCCAATGCACAAGCCCAGCCGCTCGATTTCGTCCATGTTGTGCAGTGTCGAGCGGCTCACCGTCACGCCGCCCACTTGCACCGGCTCCAGCACCGCCACCGGCGTCAGCGTGCCCGTGCGGCCCACTTGCACGATGATATCGTTCACCACCGTGGTTTCCTGGCGCGCCGGATATTTGAACGCAATGGCCCAGCGTGGCGCTTTCGCCGTGAACCCCAGTTCATTTTGCAGCGCCGTCGAGTTCACTTTCAGCACCACCCCGTCGATCTCATACGCCAGTTTTTCCCGCTTGGTGTCCCACGACTCGCAGTATTTGATAACTTCTTCGATCCCATCGCAGAGCTGCCAGTCGTCGCTGGCCCGGAACCGCAGCTTTTTGAGCGCCTCCAGCGATTCCGAATGCTTCGCAAACGGCGCCTTGCCATCCACATAAAGAAAATAGGCAAAAAAATCCAGCTTGCGCTGCGCCGTGATGGAGGGATCGAGCACGCGAATCGAACCCGCCGCCGAGTTCCGCGCGTTCACAAATATTTTGCCGCCGGTCTCCTCTTGCTGGCGGTTCAGCTCCTCAAACGCCTTGCGGGTCATAAGGATTTCCCCCCGCACCTCAAACGAACCCGGGACCTTGCATTTCTTCAGCATCGCCGCATCCATCTGCAGCGGGATCGACCGCACCGTCTTCACGTTCGGTGTCACGTCCTCGCCCGTGGTGCCGTCACCCCGGGTCACGCCGCGGACCAGCACGCCGTCTTCATATTGCAGCGAAATGCTCAATCCGTCGAATTTGTGCTCCGCGATGTACTCGATGTCTTCCCGGCCGCTGCCTTCCCGCACCCGGCGGTCCCAATCGCGCAGTGCGTCGTAGGAGAACGCGTTGTCCAGGCTCAGCATTGGCCGCGCGTGGCGCACCGTCGTAAACCCTTCGCGCGGCGTGCCGCCCACGCGGGTCGTCGGCGAACCCGGCGTGACCAGGTCGGGATGCGCGGCTTCAATCTCCTTCAGGCGCTCCATCAGCCGGTCAAACGCCGCGTCGGAAATTTCCGGCGCATCCAGTACGTAATAAAGATATTCGTGATGCCGGATCTTCTCGCGAAGCTCTTCGGCTTCCTTCCGCATCGCTGCTTTGTCTTTTTTCGCCATTTCCGCCTTCGCCATAAGTACCTCGCCTTGGCACGGCAAACCCTTCGTATTATATAGGCCCCGGCGGCAGGGCCGAAGAAGGCGTCTTCCCGGCTGCCTTCGCTAAATCGAGTATCGACCGGTGCTGGGATTCATATTTTGACGTCGGTTGCCGGCCGCGTTGCATGTGCGGCGTTACGCGGCATAACGCACCTGTCCAAATGTGATTGACATCACAGGCGCGCGTGATGCACCACGCTGTCCCCGGCGGGAAGGAGTTGAATACTTCAGCCAAGAGGCGCACTTCCATGCTAGCGAACCGCCTGATCCAACTGATTGAGAACCACTCCAAGTCCTTGACGCATGCGGTCATGCACGACATCGAGACCAGCGAACATACCCGAGCCTTCCGCAAGGTCCCGAAAGAGGAACTCGAGCCCCGCATTGCCGCCACCTACCAAAATCTGGGCAAGTGGATTGGCAACCCGAACGAGGACGACATTCGCCAGGAATATGAAGACTGGGGCCGTACCAGGTTCCGCCAGGGGATCCCATTCAGCGAATTGATCTATGTCCTGATGCTGATCAAGAAACACTTGAGGCGGTTTATCAAGGAACACGGGCTGATCGACTTCTCCGGCGATCGCGTCTCGCCGGAAGAATTCATTCCGATGCAACTTTATACGATCCAGGAACTGAACTACCTGGTCGGCGATTTTTTTGACCGTGCTTTGTATTACCTGGTCCGCGGCCACGAAGCCGCCGCCGCGGCTCATCTCGCCCGCGTCTGATGGAAGTTTACGCTGCATGAGAAGCGCGAACGGTCATGAGCGTTTGGTTCGCCCGCTGGTTCATTCTGGTTTGGCTCCCGGTCAGCAGTTGCTTGCCCCAGGAAGCATCGAACTCGCCTGCAACCACGCAAGCGCAGCAGACAACCGCCGCTCTTCCCGATGCTCCAGTCCCCAAGATTCAGCCTGACAAACAACAGCCGCCGCGCATCTTCTGGATTATTCCCACTTTCAAGGTCACGGAGAGCAAAACGCCGACGACGTTGACGCCGCACCAGAAACTTGAAATCGTCATGAAAGACACGGTGGACCCCTACACCATCGGGTTCACCGCATTCGTTGCCGGCATTGCGCTGGCCTCCAACGATCCTTCGGGATACGGCCAGGGCGCGGCGGGCTACGGCAAGCGCTTCGGGGCCAGTTACGCGGATCAAGCCTCCGCTGGTTTCTTCGGCGGGTTTTTGCTTCCCTCAGTCCTGCACGAGGATCCCCGGTACTATCGGCAAGGCTCCGGGCCGTTCCTGCAGCGCTTCGCTCATGCGCTGGTCCGCCCAGTGGTGACCTACAAGGATTCCGATGGCCGTACGTTCAACTGGTGCGGGCTCATGGGCAGCCTGATGGCCAGCGGCCTTTCCAACGCCTATTATCCGGACGACCAACGCGGCGTGGCCAAGACTTTCTCCCGGTGGGCGACGGGCATCCCGTTCAGTGTGATTGATCACATGGTGGACGAATTCGGCCCCGACCTTCAGCACTTGATTGCGCCAAACAAGCAGCACGCGGAGAATTAGTCCAAACATAAAGCACATCCCCCGAAAGCTCCGAAAATGGCTGCTCCCGTGCTCTGTAGTTTCCAGTTAAAATACGGTCTCCAAGATTCACGCTGGCTTAACTGGCTGGCCGGCGACCACGGGTGCTCCAGACTATGGAATTGCAATTTCCAAACGCGCTGCTGATTCACAACCCAAACGCGGGAAACGGCGGGAATGCCCGGCGCCGGACTATTGACGAAGCTCGAAAGTTTCTTGCCCAACATGGGATTGAGGCCGACCTGGCCGAAACCACAGGTCCCGGCCACGCCACGGAAATCGCACAAGCAGCCACTCGTCAGGGTCGCAGCCTGGTAATTGCCTGCGGTGGAGATGGCACACTGAACGAGGTCGTCAACGGCCTGGCTACTGCGCAAAACGGCCATCGCGTGCCTCTGGCGCTGCTGCCCGGCGGCACCGCCAATATTCTCGCCAAGGAACTCGATCTGCCTTGGGACATCCCGCGAGCCGCGCAGCGCCTGTTGAACGCCGAGATCCGCGAGATTGCGCTGGGCCTCGCCAAACCCCTCGAGCAGCCGGAAAAAGCACGCTATTTTTTGAGCGTTTCGGGTTGCGGACCGGACGGCATGATTGTCTACTCCGTCGATCTCGGTCTGAAGGCGCGTGTGGGAATTCTCGCCTACTGGTGGCAAGGCGCCCGCGAAGTTCTCCGCTACACCTTTCCGCGCTTTCGCGTGCGCACCGGCGACCGCCAGTTGGAGGCGACACTTGTCGTGGTCGGCCGGACGAAAAATTACGGCGGCCCTTTTAAAATCACCGACCAGGCCGACCTGTTCGAAGACCAATTCGAAGTCATGGCCCTGACCACGCAAAGCGGTCTGCGCTACCTCAGCTATCTGCCGACGCTCTGGATGGGCAATCTGCGCAAGGAAGAAGATGTACACTTCTGGAAGGCCGAAACGCTGGTGTGCGAATCGCTGGACGCCAATCCGGTCTACGCGCAGGTGGACGGCGAGCCGCTGGCGCGCCTCCCGGTGGAATTTTCGATCGTGCCGCGCGCCCTGAAGCTCCTGGTGCCGCGCGAAAAAGTGAAAGGCACGGCCGCAATCTCTCTGAAGACCTAGCCGTGGACCCCGGCACGCATGTGCTCGCAAGCCTCGCTTTGGCCCGCGGATTTTTTCCGCGGCAGCCGCGGACGTTTGTCCTTGCCATCGTTTTGGCTGGCACTCTCGCGGACGCCGACCTGCTGACCCTGCTCTTTGGCCCCGGTGCGTATCTTGCTGGGCGCAATACGTGGACGCACTCACTGATCGGCCTGATGCTGATCGTTGGCGTGGCTGGGCTTGTTGGGCGCTGGCTCCATCGAAGCGGCTCCTCTCAAAAAGCGGCGGCCGCTTCGCAGGGCCTTGCTTCGATTTGGCTGGCGACCGCCCTTGCGGCGGTCGCGCATTTGCTCTTGGACCTTGCAACCTCCAGCGGCATCGCTATCTTCTGGCCGTTGCACGCGACGCGCTATTCCTGGGACTTGCTACCGGCCACCGATCTTTGCATCCTCGCTCTGCTCCTTTCCGGTTTACTTCTGCCGGAGCTCTTCGCTCTGGTCACTTCGGAAATCGGCGCCAAAGAGAAAGCCCCCCGTGGACGAAATGCCGCATTATTCGCTCTCGCGCTGCTCTGCCTTTACCTTGGCGGGCGCGCAACCCTGCATGGCAATGCCGTGGCACAACTCGAGGCGCGCGCTTACCGCGGTGAATCGCCCCGGCGCGTCGCCGCGCTTCCGGACTCGCTCTCGCTTCTCACCTGGCATGGCATCGTGGAAACGGTTTCGCTAACCTGCATCATCGACGTTCCCGGCGCCAGCGCCGCTCGCTTCGATCCGGAAAGAGCCGCGTGTGTTCACAAGCCGGAGCCATCGCCGGTGCTGACCGCCGCGCAACAAACGGATGCGATGCATCGGTTCCTGCAGGCCGCGCGCTTCCCCAGAGCCAGCGTCAGCGCAACGGAATTGGGAAGCGAAGTAGTCGTGCGTGACCTGCGTGCAATCGCGGAGGGACAATCCCGTTATGCGCTCGCCGCGCGCGTGTTGCTGGATGCCGGCGGCCAGGTGACCAGCCAGCGCCTCGCCTGGGCGCGCGATGTACATCTTCGTTGATCGGCTTATCGCGCGGATTCGCCCGAAGTGGGTTGATCGCGCAGAATCACCCGCGAAATCAGGTAACTCATCAGCACGAACAGCACAATCACCACGCTGGCTTCCAGCTTGTGATCCTTCAAATACGGCAGAGCGTCGTTGCCATAGCGGATCGCCAGATAGCCGACCCCGAAATAGCGAATCGCCCGCGCCAGCGTGACAGCGGATGCAAAACTCCACAGCGGAACTTCAAACACGCCGGCCGCGAACACGAATATCTTGAACGGCGTCGGCGGCGGCAGCAGCGCTGCAATCAACATGCCCACAAATCCGTTTTTTTCCACCCAATGCCGCACCGCGGCGCCGCGCTCGCCCGCTTTCCGGTGAAAAAATGCTTCCCCGCCCTTTCGCGCCAGAAAATACAAGAGCAAACAACCCAACACCGATCCCGCGCCCGCCATGAAGGCGTAAAAAGGCATCCGCGCTGGATGTTCGATGGAGAGTTCGATAAGCAGAAGATCGTTGATGACCGGGAACGTCAATACCGACGAATCGAGAAAGGAAATGAGGAACAATCCTGGCGCGCCCAGCGTGCCCGCGAACGCAACAATCTTCTGTTTCCATCCGCTCATCTTTGGATTCAAGAGTTCTTCCTTCGAAAAAATTGCCCTCAGTCTAAGGGCTTCCGCAGCGTTTCACAAATTGCCCGCGTCAGGGCTGACAGATCGCTTGCGGAAATCACCAGTGGCGGCGTCAGATAGACTACGTCGCCAAATGGCTTAATCCAGCAGCCCTTCTCGACGAATTTTGCGCGGAGTCCCAAAGCATCCACCACGCGTTCCATTTGCACCACGCCGATGGCCCCTTTCACGCGAACTTCGCGAACTCCCGGCATATGCGCACAACAAGCCAGCTCTTCTCGAAGCTGTGCTTCAATCGCCTGGGCTTGCGCGATCCGCGGTTCGCTCTCGAACAGGTCCAGCGACGCATTCGCCGCCGCACATCCCAGCGGATACGCCATGAACGTCGGCCCGTGCATCAGCGCCGCTTCCGGATCATCCGATAGAAACGCCGCGTACACCTTCTCGCTGGCCACCGTCGCCGCCAGCGGCACCGTGCCTCCCGTCAACGCCTTCGATAAACAAATAACGTCCGGCACCACGCCGGCTTGTTCACACGCAAACAGCGAACCCGTACGCCCAAAGCCGGTAAAGATCTCGTCGAAAATCAGCAGCAAATCGTGCCGCTCGCAGAGCCGCCGAAGCTCCGCACATACTTCCAACGAATGAAACCTCATTCCGCCCGCGCCTTGTACCAGCGGCTCGACGATCACCGCGGCGATTTCCCGCCGGTGCACTTCGAGCAAGCGATCCAGCTCGCGCGCCTTTTCCGTGGACTCCGGTAATTCGGCCACGAACTGCTCGGCCACCACTCCGCGGAACATCCGGTGCATCCCTTCTTCCGGATCGCACACGGACATCGCCAAAAACGTATCTCCGTGGTACGCATTGCGAAAGCTGACGAATTTCGTGCGGCGCTCGCCCTGGTTCAGCCAGAATTGCACCGCCATCTTCATCGCCACTTCCACCGCCACCGATCCGGACTCCGTGAAAAACACGTGCCGCAAATCCCCGGGCAGCAGCGCCGCCAGTCTCGCCGCCAACCGGTAGCCGGGCTCGTGAGCCAAACCGCCGAACATCACATGCGGCAATTCGCGCAACTCCTTCTCCACGGCCGCCACAATATGGGGATGCCCATATCCGTGGCACATCGTCCACCAACTGGCGATCCCGTCAATCAATTCGCGGCCATCCGCCAGGCGCAGCCGCGCGCCGCGCGCGGACACCACCGGCAGCGGCAGCGGCGCCGTCTTCATCTGCGCGTATGGCAGCCAGACATTTTCGAAATGAAGCCAGGGAGGTTTCGTCATTCGTTACTGCGCGAACGCCGACCGGTCGAAATGGTTCAGGAATACCTGCATCAGCGCGGTGCGATGGAGATTCGGAAGCTTGGGAATCTCGCCGATCACGCGCACGTGGCCAAATTTTTCGATGGTGTCGCGATTCTCGCGATTCTGATCGCCGATCAGCACCACACCGTGTACGGGAAGCTCCGCCGCATGCAATGCGGCCAGCGTCAGCAACGTGTGATTGATGGTGCCCAGCCCGCTGCGCGCCGCCAGAATCACCGGCAGCTTGAACTTCACCATCAAATCCAGCATGAACTGCTTCGAATTGATCGGCACCAGCACCCCGCCCGCGCCTTCCACCACCAGCCAGTCGTTCATCAGGCTGGGCGGCAGGCTGATGCGGTTCAAGTCGATTTCCACCCCGGCCCAGCGCGCGGCCAGATCGGGCGAAACCGGGGGCACGAATTTGTAAACCTCGTCCAGCGTGCGGTCCGTTCCAATTCCCGCCAGCCGCATCACATTCACGCGGTCGGAACCTTCAAGCGTGCCCGTCTGAATGGGTTTCCAGTAAATGGCGTCTAGCGCCGCGCAAAGCAAGGCGGCGAGCGTCGTTTTGCCGACCCCCGTGTCCGTGCCGGTAATGAAAAAGTGCCGCCTCATGCGTGCCTCGTTGTCGCACACGATGCCTCATGCGAGCGCCAAGCCACTAAGGCTCGAACCAGGCGCGAAAGCTCTTCTTCTGCGATGCGCACCGTAAGCGACAATCGCAGCCGCGATGTGCCCGGCGGCACTGTGGGCGGCCGGATGGCCCGCACCGCGAATCCCTCGCGCTGCAAATGCTCGGCGGCCTCCAGCGCCGCCTCATTCGAATGCAGCACCACGGGCACGATCTGACTCCCAGTCCCTGCCGTATCAAATCCTTCCGCCCGCAGCGATTCCCGTAATGCGGCCGCATTACCCAGCAGCAAGTCACGCTCGCGGTCCATTCCTTCGGCCAGCTGCAACGCCGCGCCAATCTGCGCCGCCATATAAGGTGGCAGCGCGGTCGAAAAAATGAACGTGCGCGCGTGATTCACCAGATGGTCTTTTAACACCGCCGAACCGCACACAAACGCTCCCGCGGAAGCGAGCGCCTTGCCGCACGTGTGTATCAAGGCCAGCACGCGGTGTGTCAATCCTGCGGAAATTGCCAGACCGCGCCCCGAAGGGCCTTGGACGGCGGTGGCGTGCGCCTCATCCAGAATCAGGGCAGCATTGTATTTTTCCGCCAGATTCGCGATCTCCGCCAAAGGCGCGATGTCCCCATCCATGCTGAAAACGCTCTCCGTAACAATCACCTTGCGCCACGGCGCGCCGGCTTCCTGGCGGAGTGCGTCTTCCAGTGCATTCAGATTCAGATGAGGATAAATGACTTTGCGCGCTCCAGACAAGCGCATCCCGTCAATCAGACTGGCGTGATTTTGCTCGTCGCTGAAAATCACGTCGTCCTTGCCCACCAGCGACGATAGCAGTCCGACATTCGCCCCGTAACCACTCGTGAAAAACAGCGCCGCTTCCGTTCCCGCAAACTTCGCAAACTCTTCCTCAACCTCGCGCCACTCTTCCGTCTGCCCGGAAAGCAGCCGCGAGCCCGTGCCTCCGACGCGTTCGGCGCGCTGCACCGCTTCCGCTACCGCCTTTTGCAATGCCGCGCTCTCCGCCAGGCCGAGATAATCGTTCGAACAAAAATTGACCCCTCGAATTTCCGCAAGGTTGCGGCGCTGGTTGCGATGGTCCAGGAAGCGCAGTCCTTCGTACAGCCTGGCTTTCCACGAGGCTAGGGCGTCAGACGGCATGCGGCTCAAGGGGCTTCATGCCCAGGCTCTGGAGCAGCAACTCGTCCTCATCGGCTCCGGGATTAGGCGTGGTTAGAAGTTTTTCGCCAACAAAAATCGAATTGGCGCCGGTTAGAAAGCACAGTGTCACTGCTTCCGGCGAAAGCTGTTTGCGCCCCGCGGCCAGGCGCACCCGCGAAGCGGGCATCAATATCCGCGCCGTGGCAATCGCTCGCACCATTTCCATCGGGTCCAGCGCCGGCACTTTCGCAAGCGGTGTGCCCTCCACGCGAACCAGCATGTTGATCGGCACGCTCTCCGGGTGCGGGTTCAAATTTGCAAGCTGGTGCAGCAACCCTACGCGATCCGTATCTTTCTCTCCCATGCCCAGAATGCCGCCGCAGCAAACCGTGATGCCCGCTTTCCGCACCGACGCCAACGTGCGCAGCCGCTCCTCATACACGCGCGTGGTGATGATCGCTCCGTAGAATTCCGGCGAAGTATCCAGATTGTGGTTATACGCCGTCAGCCCGGCTTCCTTCAGCCGCACCGCCTGCTCGTCGGTCAGCATTCCCAGCGTGCAGCACACTTCCATGCCGAGCGCCGCAACGCCTCGCACCATTTCCAGAACTTTTTCGAAATCTCGCCCGTTCGGCGCCTCGCGCCACGCCGCGCCCATACAGAACCGCGTCACCCCCCGCCCGGCCGCTTCATTCGCCACCGAAATCACATGCTGCGGATCAAGCAGCCCCTGGCGCTCCACCTCGGCGTCATAATGAGCGCTCTGTGGACAATAGGCGCAATCCTCTGGACATCCCCCGGTCTTGATGGAGATGAGTTGGCAGGTCTGCACGCGGTCCGGCGCATGAAATTGGCGATGAATGGTCTGTGCCTGGAAAATCAGGTCCGGCAGCGGCGTGCGGTAAATGGCTTGGACCTCCGCCTTGCTCCAGTCGTGCCGCAACAATGCTTCGTGCTTTGCAGTTGTAGCCGTCCCCGTCGATTCTGTGGTCATCCGTCCGTCTTCGCCCGCTCAGATTAGGAAAGCAAACTCTTTGTAAGACTGACATGTTACCACTGGAGTCAGCCTTGCGCGCAATCGCCTTGCAGTCCATTCGGCGGGTAAGATGGCGCATTTTCTCCCCCGCCGGACGATAGCAAAGAATTTGACCAGCTATTAGCGAAATGTTATAAAACATCGTTTCCACCTTCCCTAGCTGCGCGACCTCAAGGGTATTGCATGGGTGTTGAGGGGTGGTCCTGACCCTCCCAGGGTCTGAGGGGTGGTCGCGCCGGGGTTGGAACCGTTCCCGTCCTGTTTGCATCGCGGGATTTCCTTGGGATTCAAGGAGATGTCCCGCGCAGACGCTGGCTCGCTCCCGGGTTTGGGAGCGCCATGCTCCTTATTAAGCGGAATGGGTGTGTGAAGTTTTGCGGTCTCGAAGGCGCGGGCCGGAACCGGCCGAAGTAGAGCGCCGCCAGGTAAATTACACGTTCGGAGGAAAGTTCATGAGTCTTGCGATGGACACGGCCAGGTCCACCGGCCTTGGTTTCACGAAAAGGTTCGCGGCGGCCGCCGCGTGCCTTCTTGCGAGCGATGCCGCCCTGCTGGCGAAGCCCGCGGAGGAAACTGCGGGCGGCGAAGCCAGTCTGAAGCTTCCCGATTTGTCGACGGTTACATTTCTCGGCATCGACGGGCACAAATTGCTGCTCTTCGGAATCGTCTTTTGCCTCTTCGGCCTCGGTTTCGGCCTTTGGATTTACACCCGCCTGAAGAATCTTCCGGTCCATCAGTCTATGCGGGACATTTCCGAACTCATCTACGAAACCTGCAAAACCTATCTCAACACCCAAGGCAAATTCCTCCTCCTCCTCTGGGTCTTCATCGCTATCGTTATCGTGCTCTACTTCGGCTGGCTCGCTCCCGTCCCCGGAAAGTCCGTCGCCACCACTTTGCCGATCATTCTCTTTTTCAGCCTCGTCGGCATGGGCGGCAGCTATAGCGTGGCGTGGTTCGGCATTCGCGTGAACACATTCGCCAATTCCCGCACCGCTTTCGCCGGCCTGCGCGGGAAGCCCTACGCCATCAACCACATTCCCCTCGAAGCCGGCATGAGCGTTGGCATGATGCTCATCAGCGTGGAACTCCTGATGATGCTCATCATTCTCCTCTTCATCCCCGGAGACTTTGCCGGCCCCTGTTTCATCGGCTTCGCCATCGGTGAATCCCTCGGCGCGGCGGCGCTGCGCATCGCCGGCGGCATCTTCACCAAAATCGCAGATATCGGCTCCGACCTGATGAAGATCGTCTTCAAGATCAAGGAAGACGACGCGCGCAACCCCGGCGTCATCGCCGACTGCACCGGCGACAATGCCGGCGATTCCGTGGGCCCCACGGCCGATGGCTTCGAAACCTATGGCGTCACCGGCGTCGCCCTCATCACCTTCATCCTCCTGGCCGTCAAGAGCCCCACCGTCCAGGTGCAGCTCCTGGTCTGGATCTTCGTGATGCGCATCATCATGCTGGTCGCCAGCGCCGCGGCCTACTTCATCAACGGCTTCATCGCCAAGGCCAAATACGGCAATGCCGATGACATGAACTTCGAAGCTCCGCTCACATCGCTGGTGTGGATCACTTCCTTTGTCTCCATCGCGCTGACTTACGTCGTGTCGTCGCTCATCATCCCGACCCTCGGCGGCGACTCCACCCAGTGGTGGAAGCTCGCGACGATCATCTCCTGCGGCACGCTGGCCGGTGCCGTCATTCCCGAATTGGTGAAGGTCTTCACCTCCGTCGAATCCGCCCACACCAAGGAAGTCGTCACCTCCGCGCAGGAGGGCGGCGCATCGCTGGGCATTCTTTCCGGCTTCGTCGCCGGAAATTTTTCCGGCTACTACCTCGGCCTCTCCATGGTTGCTTTGATGTCGATCGGCTACGTCGTTTCACAGCAAGGGCTGCACACCCTGATGGCCGCGGAGCCGGTCTTTGCATTCGGTTTGGTGGCGTTCGGTTTCCTTGGCATGGGGCCCGTCACGATCGCCGTCGATTCCTACGGCCCGGTCACCGACAACGCGCAATCGGTTTACGAATTGTCGTTGATCGAACAAATCCCCGGCATCCAGCAGGAACTCAAGAAGAATTACAACATCGACGTGAATTTCGAGCGCGCCAAGCACCTCCTGGAAGCCAACGACGGCGCCGGCAACACCTTCAAAGCCACCGCGAAACCCGTGCTCATCGGCACGGCCGTCGTCGGTGCTACCACCATGATCTTCTCCATCATCATGGCCCTCACCAACGGCCTTGCCGCCAACGTCGACAAGCTCTCGCTGCTCCACGCTCCCTTTGTCCTGGGCCTCATCAGCGGCGGCGCCGTGATCTACTGGTTCACCGGTGCGAGCACCCAGGCCGTGACCACCGGTGCTTATCGCGCCGTCGAATTCATCAAGGCCAACATCAAGCTCGAAGGCGTCGATAAAGCCAGCATCACAGACAGCAAGAAGGTCGTGGAAATCTGTACGCGTTACGCCCAGAAAGGCATGCTCAACATCTTCATCTCCGTCTTCTTTGCCACGCTGGCGTTTGCCTTCATCGAGCCCTTCTTCTTCATCGGCTACCTCATCTCCATCGCCACTTTCGGGCTGTATCAGGCCATCTTCATGGCCAATGCCGGCGGCGCTTGGGACAATGCCAAGAAAATCGTGGAAGTCGAGCTCAAACAAAAAGGCACGCCGCTCCACGACGCTACGGTCGTCGGCGACACCGTCGGCGATCCCTTCAAGGACACCTCCTCCGTCGCGCTCAACCCGGTCATTAAGTTCACCACGCTCTTCGGCCTCCTGGCCGTCGAGCTTGCCGTGAGCCTGACATCCAACCAGGGCAACACCTTGGCCCACATCCTGGCCGCGGCCTTCTTTGCCGTCTCCCTCTTCTTCGTCCACCGTTCCTTCTACGGCATGCGCATCAAGGGCGCCGCCAGCCGCTAATCCAGACGCGCGCCGCCGATTGGTGGCGCGGCATCGCAGCGTTCTGCCTGCTGCGAATTTCTCGGTCACAAAAATATAGGGGCGGCTCCGAGCCGCCCCTTTCCGTCTCACCGAGATCTCAAGTAAGAAACCTGTTTTGGGTAGTGGCCGGTCTTCAGACCGGCGTTTTTGCCGCCTTCGGCCTCCTCTCCGGACTACCCCCGCACCAATCCCGGAAACTTGCGCGGACTATTCTCGAACCCAGGGAACACCGGCGCCAAATCCTTGACCCCAAGGTGCTTCGTCAAGATTTCGCCCACCACGGACCGAAAATCCGTGGTCAGTGCCAGGTCGCGCCCCTCGTTTAACTGGTGATCGTTCAGCCCGGGCCATTGACCATAAACCCGCCCCCCTTTCACGTCTCCACCCATCACGAACATGCAATTCGCATGACCATGATCGGTGCCGCGATTCCCGTTCTCTTTCGCCGTGCGCCCGAATTCGCTCATCGTCACCACCACCACGTCGCCCATCCGGTCGCCCATGTCCCGGTAAAACGCCGCCAGCGAATCGCTCAAATCGCGCAATAAATTCGCCAACTGTCCCTGCGTGCTGCCCTCGTTCACGTGGTTGTCCCAACCGCCGCAGTCGAGAAACAACACTTCCGCGCCGATATTCGCCTTGATCATCACCGCAATCTGCTGCAGTCGCTGTCCCACGGGCGATCTCGGATACTCCGCCCCATTTTCCGCCGGATATTTCGCCGGATCGATCTTCCGCAGCATGTCGATCGCTTCAAACGTCTCCGTGCCCGTGCCATGCAGCGCGTTGTCCACGGTCTGCGCGTACATAGCCTCAAAACCGCCTTCCGCAACGCTGGCCATCGCCGCCGATTGCGGCTGCACCTTGAACTGCCGCAAGTCCGGAATTGCAATCGCGCCGGTGCTGCCTTGCAACATTCGCGGCAGATTCGGTCCCATGGCCACGGCGCGGAACGGCGATGCATTTTCTTCCGGCATCGTGCCCAGCGCCCGGTCAAGCCAGCCATCCTCCGTAGCCTTCACGCCGGGTGTTCCCGACTCCATGTAATCCTGCGAATCAAAGTGCGACCGCGTGGGGTCCGGCGATCCCGCTGCGTGCACAATCGCCAATTCGTTCTTCTGAAACAACGGCGCAAACGACGCCAGCGCCGGATGCAATCCGAAAAATCCGTCGAGATCGATCGCCGCATCCCCTCCGCCCCGCCGTGGCTCCGGAATCGCGATTGTCGGCCGCAGGCGGTAATAGTTTGGCTCCCCAAAGGGCACCACAATGTTCAGTCCGTCCGCCGCCCCGCGCTGGAACACCACCACGAACTGCTTCTTCCCTGCCGGTGGCGTCGCGGCGATCGCCCGCTGCAAAAAGGCCGGCATCGTGCTCAACCCCGCCAGCGCAATCCCGCCCTGCTTCATGAAATACCGCCGCGAGAACCTTCCTGGTCTCCTGCCCTCGCAACACTCGTTGTTCATCGCTGCACCTCGATCGTTAGCGCCGCCATTTTGGCGGCAAGCAAGCTGGCCGGCGCGAGCCGGCCCTATCTCCGTTGAAACTCCGGCGCTCCCAGCACCAATCCCGTCACCACTCCCAAATCCACCTGTTTCACCGGATCGTCCAGCTTTGCCTGCACCACCTGCGGATTCTCCAACTGCTTCTCCAGCGTCCCCACCGTGCTCGGGGAAGCCTGCCCATCCAAAAATACCTTTACCGCCCGATCCAGAGCCGCTTTCGGCTCGCTCGCCGAATCTGTCCCCAACAGCGCTCCCACATCGCTTCGCGAGCCGCGCACTCTGTTCCCCGCCAGCGCCAGCGAGAAATTCAGCCGGTTCAGCAGCGCGCCCGTATTCACCCAGGTCTCTGCCTTGTCCGAATAACCTGTCGGCGGTTGGCACTGATAGAGCGGCTCGCCAATTCGTCCCACCCAGCCCACCAGCGGCATCGGGGTGTCCACGTCCGTCCCCAGCGCGCGCACCGAGCTCACCACCAGCTCGAACGGCGTCTTCACCTTTGCCCGGTACGCCTCGCGCGACCAAAACTCCGGCGAATAAATCATCGTGCGCAGCACTTCGCGGATGTCGCCATCCGATTTCAGAAACGTCTTCGACATGCGCTCCACCAGCGCCGGCGGCGGATTATCCGAAACAAACCGCCGCGCCAGTTTCGTCGAAATAAACTTCGCCGTGTTCGGATTCTTCGACAGCAGCGCAATCACCTCTTCCCCGTCTTTCATCCCCCCGGCATTGATCTTTTTCCCCAGCACCGTCTTTGTATACGGGTCGTGCAGCCGGTCATCGAATTTGAATTCCGCGATTTCCCTGGGCTTCTCGATCGTCCAGCCCGTAAAGCACCGCGCCACCTCGGTGACGTCTTTCTG
>JAJPIE010000046.1 GCA_021324935.1 Acidobacteriota bacterium | reverse complement strand
CGGCGGCGCTGGCGACCATCAGGAATCCGGCGATCGGAAGGTGTTTATGCATGACAGCCCTCACTCCTTCGTGCTGAAGACAATGATAGTACGGCGGGCGGATTCCGGGCCCTTCTAGATATAGTTTGGGTTGGGAACACGGTCGGTGGTTCCCTGTAACAGAGGAATGCTGCGATTTGCGCTTTTTCTCGGGTGCTGAACTTCCGGAGGCTATTGCTTACAAGCACCGGCAGGCGATCCTCGATTCGTTCTTGGTGCAGAGCGAGTGACTGTACGCTCACCGGACACTTCCAGGCAGCTTTGTCCTGCGCCGGCCCGTCGAGGCCGATGAAGACGAAGCGGTCGTCCAATATGCGATTAAGGAAGGCTGCATTGCGCCAAAAACCGGCGCGCCCTTGACCGCTCCGTGCCGTTCTGCAGAGGAGTATGGTGCGACGGGCGGCTCCGACGGGATGGGGAAAGAGGGGTTACAGTAGACGGAGCGTCTCAGTTACGTTTGGTAGAGAAAATCGAGGCAGGTCACTTCCGCTATTTCGTCTCAACGATCACCGGATCTGCGATATCGAGAATAACCAGTTGGGCCGGGAAGGCGTTGAGATGGCCAAAGCCCCATAGCTGTTTCTCCCCAGAAGCCAAAGTTGCGGTCTTCCAATCCGTGCGCGTTTCGAAGATTCCTGTATACGTCAACGTCAAAACGCTGGATTTCATCTTCCGCTGTGCTTCTTTGATCTGTTGCTCAACACGCTCGATGTGTGCAGTGTTCCTGGCCGGCGTGTTTCCAAATTCGGACTGGTACGAGAGGGAAATTGCTTTGGGCAGAGAATTCTCACCGACGTAGAATCTTTCCGGACAGTCGTTGCTCTTGAGCCAAGCACCTTCCGTTCCACCCTCTACGGCTCCGCGCACCTTTACGGACTTTCCGTTGAATTGCTGGGGAGCTGCCAGCAGCTCACAAACAGAGTAAACACGCCCCCTATCCTGGGCTCCACCCAGAGCGGTTCCTACAATTAGCCACAAGATGATTGCAATTAGCCTCATATTCAAAAGCATTTTTTTGACGAGCGCCTGGTTTGCTTCACTCGCCGCCACATCGTCCCCGTCTGGCGTAAGCGGCATTGTTCGTCGGCGCGCTCGATGCGATCGAGTTTCGCAATCCGGTACCCGGGCACTCCCAGACGCGCTGCTTCGCGCCGTCCTTTTCGTACTCGCGGCTTCGAAGCTCACCCTCCACTTGAAGGTGAGAGCCCGCCGACCGCGGAGCCTCGTCTTGGGAAATGGCTGCTACTCATTTCGCAAAGCGGCAATCGGGTCGATCCTTAGCGTTTTGCGCGCCGGTAGATATATCGCAGCGCCGACCGCCACGCCAAGAGCTGCCGGAACTGCCAGAAATACGACGGGGTCCATGGAACTGACGCCCCAAATCATGGTCGCCAATAGACGGGCGAGTCCAATCGCAACCAGGAGGCCGAGGGCCATGCCTGCGAAAGCGGCGCGCGCACCTTGTTTGAATACGAGACGGATCACATTCTTCGCGCTGGCACCGAGAGCCATCCTTATTCCAATTTCATGCGTACGCGCCGAGACCAGGTAAGCGGTCATTCCATAAACCCCAACGCACGAGAGCAGGAGCGCAATCCCTCCAAATATGGTCAGCAGCGCCGCAGCGTAGGTGATGCCAATAACCTCGTTCTCTCTCATCCTTTCGAGCGGCATGACATCAGTGACGGGTTGCCGAGCATCCAAGCTTGCGATTGCCGCTTTGACTGACGGTACAAGTGCCATCGGGTTGCCCACGCTCCTGATCGCGATATCCATCCCCCGGTTCGGCGACTGGGTGTACGGCACGTACAACGTGGGGCGAGGCGCGCGGTCGAGTGCGCTCGCCTGGATTCCGCCCACTACACCCACGATTGTCGTCCACATTTCCGGTTCGCGGTTCGCTCCCATCCTGATCTGGGCGCCTATCGGGAATGGCTGGCCCGGCCACCATCTTCGCGCGACTTCCTCGCTGATAACTGCCGACGGTGTGGACTGAGCCGCATCGCGATCATCGAGAAGCCGGCCGGCGCGAAGCGGTATTCGCATAGTCTCGAAATAGGTGGGAGTTACAACTTGAATCTCCGCGGTTGGCTGCTCTCCAGGCTGCTCAAGCCGGTCTCGAATTGCGAAGGCGCTGAATTGCGCATGTCGGCCGAACGGCACCGAGGTTGCGGCCGCTACGGTTTGCACTCCCGGCACTGTGGCGATGCGCTGAAGCGCCAACCGGTAGAACTCCGCGACCTGGTCCGGCCTGCGCTGGTCGCCGTCGCTGATTTGTAATCTCAAGGCCAGCACAGTTGTGGGCTCCATAGGCGGTTTTCCGCCCACGAGAGCGTGAAAACCCCGGACCATCAATCCCGCGCCTACCAGGAGGACGGCTGTCAAGGCGATTTCGCCGACTAGCAGAAGAGAACGCAATCGGTGACGGCTAGGACCGGCCGTTGCCGACTGTCCGCCCTCCTTGAGCGACTCGGCGAGATTCACGCTTGAGGATTTGAGTGCCGGCGTAAGGCCTGCCACTATGCCGCTCAGGAAGGCAATAGCAAGCACGAACAACAACGAGCCGGGACTCACGCCCAAATCGGCCCACCCTGGAGAGTATCTCCGAAGTTCAGGGGGCACAGCCGCGCGGATTGCTCCTAACCCGCACAACGCGAGCGTCACGCCCAAGGCTGCGCCGGTCAGCGCCAGCACCATACTCTCGGTAACCAGTTGCGCGACGGTTCTCCGACGGCTGGCGCCGATGGCTTGGCGGACTGCCATTTCTCGCCATCGCGCCGACCCGCGCGCAAGATGCAGGTTGGCGATATTGACGCACGCGATCAGCAGGACAAATAAAGCGGCGCCAAAAAGCATCCCTGCAAACTGCGCCGCGTAATCTCCCACGACGTACCGCTGGATGGGCCAGGCTGTGAAGCGTCGCCTTGCATTGGTCCGCGGGTACCGTTTCTCAAGCCGAACCGCCAGTCCGTTCAGCTCCGCTTGCAGTTCCGCAAGAGTATGACCGGGTTTTAGGCGCCCGACCGAATCAATGCGGTGCGCGACGCGTGAATTGCGCTCTTCCGGCATGAACGCCAGCGGCGTCCACAGGTCGCCTGTCTTCCTGGGGAAAACAAACCGCGGCGGCATGACGCCCACAATCGTGCAGTCCCGACCATTTAAACGTATGATCTTGCCGACAACGTCAGGGTCCGCCTGAAATTGGCTGCGCCATAGGGAATCGCCGAGGATCGCAACGCGATCGCGGCCTGGTTCGCTCTCGCCCGGCGTGAACGAGCGCCCCTTCGCGGGCGCTACGCCCACCACATCGAAGAAGGCTGGGCTCACCCGTGCTTGGTCTACACGCAAGGCCGCGCCCTTCGGGGCGATTATATCGGCTGAGGCGTATTCCCAGCTTGCCAGGCCATCGAGGACGGTCACGTTCCGTCCGATTTCTTCGACATCGGCCGGTGAAGATAAATTCCAGAAATGCGGGTTCCCAGGAGATGACTCCAAAATGGCGACCAGTCTTTGGGGATCATGCAGGAATGGCGGCTTCCACACCAATGCATCGCAGACGGCATAGATAGCGGTAGTGACCGCAATGCCGAGTCCGAGCGTAACTGTGGCGGCAGCGGCGAAGCCGCGATTGCGCAGCATCTGCCGGTGGGCGTATCGGACATCTTGCCACACTGCCTCGATCCAGCCTAGCGTCCACAGGTTCCGACAGCCTTCCTTCATCAATGCCACGTTGCCAAATTGGCGCCGGGCGGCGTATGACGCATCCGCCACACCGCTCTCGTGCAATCGTGCTTCTCGCATTGCCAAGTGGAACTGGATCTCATCTTCGAGGTCGCGGTCCAATTGGCGGCGGCGGAACATCGTCCGCAGCCGGAGCCAACCGTTAGTCAGGGCTTCGCCGAACGGCGCGCCGGCTAGGCCGGCTCCATGATCCGCTCGATTGCTGCCGACAGTCTTCGCCACCGGCTCGCCTCGCTCCCGAGTTGTTTGCGTCCGGCAGGGGTAATCCGGTAGTATTTGGCGCGCCGGTTGTTCTCCGAAACTCCCCAGTCGGATGCCAGCAGGCCCCGCAACTCCAGCCGGTGCAGCGCCGGATAGAGCGCTCCCTCCTCCACGCGCAGCACATCCTCCGAGGTCTGCTGGATGAACTCCGCGATCGCGTAACCATGCATCGGCCCGCGAATCAGTGTCTTCAGAATCAGCATGTCCAGCGTACCTTGCAGCATCTCGCCGCAGCCGGGCGTTTCCCGCATACGTAATCTCCTTGATCCCAAGGTCAGTAACAACCGAGGGGATATCTTCATAGAGCAACTTCGCTTCACCCCATCCTTCGCGCCGCAGTCGGCGCATCCAAATCCAGAAGCCGCCCAGAATGGCGAGATAGATGGGAAACAGGAAGAGCGCCTGGGCCGCAACCGCAATCATCACCGAGACAATCGGAACTGCCGCACAGAGGATGCTGAGATATCTCGCCACAACGCCAACCAACGGCCGTTCGCCGGGAATATGCGAACAGGTGAACGGTAGTTTCTGCCAGCTATAAAAAAGCACTTCAAACAGTCCGAGCGACGCCAGCATTTGCAGAATCGTCAGAGGGATCGCCATGGGCAGGCCCAGCACGAAAGCCGCAACTGGAAAGAGCGCCACGTAGATTGGGGCGATGGCATACGCGACGATGAAGCGTTCCACCGCCTTCATCCATTCCGCGCGTCCCTGGCTTTCGGTGATTTGGAAGATCCAGTTGGCGCGCAATTCGGAGGGAACTGATAGAACGTGCCGAAAGCCGTTGAGGAGCACGACCGAACATGCCAAAGGCCAGAAGTGCACCACAAATTGCAGTGCCATATCCGTCGAATGGGACCCGGAAAAGAGGGCGCCATCCACCAAAGAGCTGTTCACCATTACCGCCGCGGCCGCTCCGAGGTAGAGCAGCCAGAGCAGGCGATGCGTGCGGCTTCGAAGCAGGGTCTTCATCATGAAATCGATGACGGCCCTCTGCTGCGGCGAACGCGCCAGCAGTCTCAATACGCTCCAGCGCCAAACTCTGGGGGTCTCCAACTGCGCCCGCGACTCCATCAGCAGCGTTCGGTACCGGCGGTAACTGACGATGTACGAAGCCGCAGCTAGCGCTACCGCAATGGCGGTGGCGAGCAACGCCCTTTGTGACATGGAGGTATGGAACGGATCACTCTTTCCGACAAGTGTTTCGTGCAACCCTGTGAACCAGACTGGTGGCAGCCACCCTCCGAATGCCGGCAGCTTGGCTATTGCCGCTGGTGTCCACTCCTTGATCGACCAACTATACAATCCACCCAGCAGGAAGATGCTCGCAAGGGCTCCCTGGGCGTAAACCGACACGCGAGTAAAGTAATTACGGGGCAGGAGGTTGAGCAAAACGCCCTGCAGCGCCAGAATCGCAAAGAAGACGAACAGACAGGCCAACCCGGACGCGGCGCCCTGCGCACCCGCCTGGTTCACGTAGGACATGTCAAGCCGCCACTCGCCGCCGAATTCTATCGGCGCGATGAGGCTGGGCAGAATATTCATCGCCGCGATGATCGCACCGGAAAAAAGCGTCACAGACGTGAACCGAGCCGTGAAGACTTGGCTGGGCCGAATAGGGAGCGACGCCAGCGCAAGATAGTCTCGGGCAGTCGGAAAGAGCGACTGCCACACCAGAAGCGCAATCAGGCCCGTAACGCACAAAACCAATGTGATCAGCGCCAGTTCATCGGCCAGCGCTGCAGAGTGGATGGCGCTTTGGTCGGCAGCCATTTCGAGGAGGCGGTACTTGGAACCGTACTTCGGATCCAATGCCCCCTCTCGAATCAGGAGGAGGCCCGCTGGCAGGAAGAGCGCGACCGCGCCGATGGCGCCCGATTTCCACTGGCCTGGAGACGAGGACCACTCCCCATCGAACATGCGCCGTAGGAAATGACGCACCAGCTCGAACTGAGGGCCATGAGTGTTCGCAAGCCAGTTCATGCCTGCATCACCTCCAGGATGTCGTCGGCGATGGCGCGGTGATTCTTCTCCCGTGTGAGCTGTCCGAAGATGCCCTCGAGCGACGTCTCATGCAACGATTCCCGCAGGCGCTCGATGGTGTCATGCGCGGCAACTTTCCCTTTACAAAGGATGAGGACCCCAGAGCAGACCTTTTCGAGAACATCAAGGACATGGGAGCTGAAAAGAATCATGCGGCCCTGTGCGGCGAGTCCTTGCAGCAGGTCCCGAAGCACGAGTGCCGTGGTAACATCCAGCCCCGAAAGCGGCTCATCGAGTATCAGGAGCTCGGGATTGTGCATCAGAGCTGCCGAAATGAGAATCTTTTGGCGCATGCCTTTCGAATAGGCCGATACCGGGCAGTTTGCGTCTTCCTGGAGCGAAAACAGGCTCAAGAATCTATCGATCTTGGGTTCAAGGATTTCCTTCGGCAACCCCCGCAGCCGGCCGACGAGCTGTAGGTACTCCCGCCCGGACAAGTGAGGATATAGGTGGGACTCTTCGGGAACGTAACCGATGCGGGCCTGAAAGCCCGGCAGGTCGTCGATTATGCTTTTGCCCCGAAACAAGATCTGCCCTTCACTCGGATCGAGCAGGCCGATGATCATTTTTACGGTGGTGCTTTTTCCGGCCCCATTCGGGCCTACGTACCCAAGAATCTCGCCCGGTCTGAGCGTGAAACTGACATTTTCGACGGCCGCAACACCGTTGAATTTCTTCGTAAGATTGCGAACTTCGAGCATGCGACCTCCTGCCCCATAAACCGTTTAGGGGTTCCACCATTATGACACCGCCAGTAGACCGATTGTTCCCGAAAAGTTAGAAGCAGCTCCGACACGTCCGCGTTTGCCACGTTTCATGCACTGGAGCTTCCTGGCGCCTTCAGTGGAGTACGTGTAGCGAGATCACGGAGGCTTGGTTCGCTAAACTACCAGCGAGGACATGCCATGGACACATTGCGGGCGGGGTAGAAGCCGGGTAGCGCGACTCCTTGCACTTAAAACCAGCTTATGCAAGAAGGGACGCCTGGCGCGCCCATCCGTGATAAGGAGCCGAGGCCCTGGGCAGTTCTTCTGAAGAATCGGCAGGACGTCTTTCTGAAACGTGACCGGCGCCGCGGCGGCGCTGGCGACCATCAGGAATCCGGCGATCGGAAGGTGTTTATGCATG